>CALVNG010000111.1 GCA_944349545.1 uncultured Eubacteriales bacterium | reverse complement strand
AACCGGGAAGGCTATCGGGAGTACTGGAGCGAGCCCAAAACATGCAGGGACTGCCCCAGGCGGGCGAAATGCTTCTCCGCGAAATCCAGCAGAAGGCAGGTGACGCGCCATGTATGGCAGGATGCATTGGAACAGGCGGACGCGTTTGGGAAGACAAGCAGCGGGAAACGCATCTACGCCTGGCGCAAGGAAACCATTGAACGATCCTTCGCAGAAGCCAAAGAATTGCATGGCCTGCGCTATGCCCGCATGCTTGGAAGACGCAACATGTACGAGCAGTCCTTCCTCACCGCCGCCGTGCAGAACATGAAACGCATCGCCAGGGCGTTTCGTTCTCTTTTTTTCGTCTTGCTCTATGCGTTAAGGGGCTACTTCCCCAAAAAAGCAGCTCCTTTGTCGGCGGTCTGAAGCAACGCTCAAGCGTTGCTAGCGCATATAGTACGATTATGTAATAAGGTGAATTTTAGGAAACATAGAAATTTTCCTGCCGTAAAAGCCTCCATTGCGTTATCCAGCAGGAAACTGAGGTAACGCTGAATGATGCAGCCACGATAAATAAGACATCCTGAACCTACGCAGAAGTCAAGATTGTCTCGTAAAATGGGCACACTCCCCGCTCCCAACCTCTGCATCGCACCTTGCCAGTACAACCTCCCGTTAGGCTCTACCTCTGTTTGCAAATCGCTGCTGTACTTGGCTACACCCAGCATTAGAAATGCTGTACATTCTCGGGGCGAATTTTGAGCTTTTTCTTCGCTTTAAGGGGCCTGCATCGAAGGAGACGAGGATTTACCCACACGACCGGCTACAAGGGCCTTCATTCAAAAAACAGGCGCTGCCGCACGGCAGCGCGTGTTTTGATCCTCCTCACATCGAAAGACCCATTACGCCTCCTCATCCTACGCCTTCCGAGCCGCCCTTTCTACCCTCATCCCACCCCGCCCGCTTGCCCAACTCATCCATGGCCGCGCAAAACCGCTCCCACGGTTTCCATGTTGTCAGCAACCGGTCGCCCTCCCGAATTCGAAGCGTCCGTCTGATCTCCTTGGGAATGACCACGCGCCCAAGCTCGTCAATTCTGCGCACAATCCCCGTTGCCCGCAATGTTCCCATCCTCCTTGACGGCGGCGCAACGCTTATGCCGCATTGCTTTGCCGTTTGTCTTTGCATCCCTAGTATGGAATTTGGAGGGGTGATTATGCGACGGAAAGATTTGGGACGCGCCGGGGTGGGATGGGTTCTGGAAAAAAACAGCGCCCGGCCAAAGCCGGGCGCGACGCAGGAAAAGCGGTTTGATTGAGAAAACGACGGACGAACGCGCCCGCCTCTCGCGGGCTCGAAGCCGCCGCAGGGAAAAAACGCCATCTGCCGTGAAAGGCGGCTCAGCATTCGCGCAACACGTCGGCGTAGAAGGCGTCCATCTCCTCCTGGGTGGGGAAGACAGCGACGTACATCTGGTTGCCCATCGCGCCGGAGAGTGCGTCGGGGATGCGCTCCACCATGCGCAGCTGCGCGCCGTAGCGCCGAAGCAGCTCGTCGTGGCTGAGCGCGAAAGGCTTTCCGTCGCGACGGCCGGCAAAGGCGCAGAAGTAGTGCTGGCCCGAAGGCAGGGTGGAGCGGTCAAAGGCGATCATGTCGGCCCAGATCTTGTAGACGTCGGTGCTGTTGGCATAGTTCATCATGTCGGGCGAGAAGCCGCCACAGGGGCGCATGTTGACCTCCAGAGCCACTACGTCTCCCTTTTTGCCCATGCCGGGCTGATCCTGGGTCAGACGGAAAAACTCGAAGTGCACGAAGCGGCTTTTGACACCAAAGCTCTTGACCGTGGCGCGGCCCGCGGCGCGCACGTCGTCGGCCAGGTCGCGCACGATGTAGTAGATGGAGTTGTCGTTGTCGTTGACGATGTCCATGATGGAAAAGGGCGTCACATTGCCGGTTTCAAACATGGGCTCGCCCTGGGAATCGATGATGGCGTCGTAGCTGTTGACCTCGGCGTGGATGAATTCCTCCATGATGTAGCGCACATCCGGCTCGCGCTGCGTGCTTAGGAACCAGTGCAGGCCGCCCTCGTCCGTCAGCTTGAAGGTGTGGGCCGCGCCCACACCGTTGTCCGGCTTGACCACCACGGGATACCCCACCGTTTCGATGAAGGCGCGGCAGCCGTCGAAATCGTCCACGATATGATAGCGCGCCACGGGGATGCCCGCCCGCTCGTAATACGCCTTCATGCGGGATTTGTACTTGATGCGGTCCATATCCGCGGCCTGAAAGCCGCTTTCGATGTGGAAATCCGTTCGCAGGCGTGCATCGCGCTCCAGCCAGTACTCGTTGTTGCTCTCCAGCCAGTCGATGCGGCCATAGCGGAAGATGAAAAACGCGACCGCCCGGTACACCTCGTCGTAGTTTTCCAGGCTGGACACCTTGTAATACTCGTTCAGACTGTCCTTGAGCTGGGATGAAAGCTCGTCGTAGGGCTGATCGCCGATGCCCAGCACGTTGAGGCCGTTGTTTTTCAGCTCCCGGCAGAACTGCCAGTAGTTGGTTGGAAAATTGGGAGAAAGAAAGACAAAATTTTTCATCGGAAATTCGGCTCCTTTCGTGCGTCGCGGGGGCGAAGCATGTATCAGTCCAGCAGGAAGGGCGCGAAGTAGGCTACCTGCTTGTACCACCAGTCCCAGTCGTGCGCGCAGTCAAATCCCCATACGTCCACCCATACTTCAATGCCCTTTTGGGCGCAGATGTCGCGCAGGCGCAATGTGGTTTCCGGGATCTCCCACGGCCCCTGCCCCACGCACAGGATGCCGCGGCCCTGGTTGTAGCGCTGGATGTAGGGGTGATCGGACGGCATTCCCGCCAGATAATCGACGGGGGAGTTGCGGTAGACCTCCTCGTCCATGTAGCCGTCGAAGCCATAGGAGGCGGTATAGATGCCGCTGAGGGCCAGGAGTCCGTCAAAAAGGTCGGGAAAGCGGAAAAACAGGTTGGCCGCGTGTAGCGCTCCCAGGCTGCACCCGAAGGCAATGATGCCGGGGTATCCCTCCCAGCCGTTGAGACGGTTGGCTTCGCCGCGGATGAAGGGAACCGCTTCGCGGGTGATGAAATCCATCCACTGCTCATGGCGGCGGATGCGCCAGTACGGGTCGCCGCCCTTATTGGACCAGGTTTCGCCGTCGATGGTGTCGATGGAAAAGACCATCGCCCGTCCGGAGTCGATCCAGGGAGCCCAGACGTCGGTCATGTGGAAGTTTTCAAAGTCGTAGAAGCGGCCGTCCTGACAGGGAATGAACAGCACCGGCCGGCCCGCGTGGCCGTAGCGCTTGATCTCCATGTCGCGCCCCAGCGAAGGGCTGTATTCCCGGTAATACTCCGTCTGCATTGGGCAGGGCACCCCTTTCAGGGCTGCTCGTAGAGCAGCGTGTTGATGAAGAAGGGAATCTGGCGCGACCAGCTGGCTTCGGTATGCTCGCCACGGGGTACGATTCGGCTGGTCAAAAGCACGCGCCTTTCGATCAGCCGCCCGCTCACGGAGGCGAAGGCGCGCCGCATGTGCCTGCGCGAGCGCATTTCCTTCGCGCCGTAATCCATGTAGACCACCGTACCGGGGGCGATGTCGGCCTCATCGACAAGCTGGATCAGCTTTTTTGGGGCCACCCACAGGGAGGGCGACAGCGCCGCCGCGCGCGAAAAGACCCGGTTGTAGCATACAACGGCATAAAGGCTCATCAGCCCGCCCATCGAGCTGCCGGCGATGAAGGTGTGCGCGCGGCCGGGCCGCGTGGGGTAGCGCCGGTCGATCAGGGGCTTGAGCTCCCGGGTGAACCACTCCATCGTCTCCCGCCCGCGGCCCGTCACATGGCCCAGCTGCGGGTCCTCAAAGGTGAAAGGCGAGTATTCCGACAGCCGGCCGTTGTCCGGGCTGTGGTTGCATTCCACGGCCACGACCATCATACGCGTATCCGTTTCGTCCAGATAGGCGCCCAGGCCCCAGGAGGTACCGTAGGTGGCGTCCTCGTCGAAAAACACGTTATGCCCGTCGAACATATACAGCACGGGAAACCGTTCCCGACCATCCGCGCCGTCAGGCAGATACACATACACATTGCGCGGTTCCTCGCCCGTGTAGGCGGGGTAAGGGATGCTCCATTTTTCCACCATGGAGGGGGATCATCTCCTTAATACATGGCACGGCCCCGAAGGGCCTGTGCATTAGTTTAGCACGCTAAGGCGGGAATTGCAATTCCTGGATGGAAAAAGTTGTCCCCAAAGCGTGTCATCCGCCGGCTATGAAACAAAACAACTTTGTCTGCGGACAGGCCGTTTCCCCTTGCCATATACCGGTTTAGGTGTGGAGTGAAAGATAGGACAAATCCCCCTTGCTTCCCGGCGTAAAACATGCTATACTACGCGCTGGTTAAAAAAACATCAATCTTGCCAGGGAGGAAGGACCATCATGAAAAAACGTTTTCTTGCGATCCTTACCGCTGTTATCCTGATGATGACCGGTGCCGCGCTGGGCGAGGCCGCTCCCGCTGAAGTCAGCGGCGACTTCACCGGTACGGCCAAGGGTTTTGGCGGCGATGTGACCGTGACGGTGACCCTGAGCGACGGGGCCATCACCGCCGTGACCGCCGAGGGCGCGGGCGAGACCGAGGGCGTGGGCTCCAAGGCCATTGAGCTGATGCCCGCCGACATGTCGGAATCCGGCAGCATCGCCGTGGATACGGTGTCCGGCGCGACCATCACCTCCAATGCGATCCTTGATGCCGTCAAGGCCGCGCTGACCGCTGCGGGCGTGGACCCCGAGGCCTATCATGTGGCCGTGGACAAGGGTGCTGCCGAGGACCTGGTGCGCAGCTGCGACGTGGTCGTCGTGGGCGCGGGCGGCGCGGGCATGACCGCCGCCATCACCGCTGCCGACGCGGGCAAGAGCGTGGTCATCGTGGAGAGCCAGGCCATGGTGGGCGGCAACTCCGTGCGCGCCACCGGCGGTATGAACGCCGGCAAGACCGTCTGGCAGGACGAGAACACCTTTGCCGAGGAAGCCGGCGTGGAAAAGACCCTGGCCAGCGCCGCCGAAACCTATGCGGACGATGAAACCGTGACCGCGCTGGCGCAGACCGTGAGCGAGCAGTGGAAGGCCTATCAGGAAAATCCCGAGGGCTACTTCGACAGCGTGGAGCTCATGGAGCTGGACACCATGATCGGCGGCAAGGCCATCAACGATTTCGACCTGGTCAAGGCCCTGTGCGAAAACAGCGCCTCCGCCATCGACTGGCTGGACACCATCGGCGCGGAGCTGCATGACGTGGCCAGCTTCGGCGGCGCGTCCGTCAAGCGCATCCACCGTCCCGTGGACGCCGAGGGCAAGACCATCTCCGTGGGCAGCTACATCGTGCCCGTGCTGGAGAGCGCCTGCCAGGAGCGCGGCATCGAGATCCTCTTCAACACCACCGCCACCGCCCTTCGCCAGGATGAGAACGGCAACGTGACCGGCGTGGAGGGCGTGACCAAGGACGGCGCCAACGTGATCGTGGAGGCCAAGGCGGTCGTGCTGGCCACCGGCGGCTTTGGCGCCAACCTCGAAATGGTCGCTTCCTACAAGCCCGATCTGGAAGGCTTCATGACCACCAACGCCGCGGGTGCGCAGGGCCAGGGCATCGCCATGGCGCAGGCTGTGGGCGCGGCTACCGTGGACATGGACCAGATTCAGATTCACCCCACCGTGCAGTTTGACACCGCCGCCCTGATTACCGAGGGCCTGCGCGGCGACGGCGCGATCTTGGTCAACGCCGAGGGCAAGCGCTTCACCGACGAGGTCGGCACCCGCGATGTGGTTTCCGCCGCCGAGATCGCCCAGACCGGCAGCTACAGCTGGCTGGTGGTCGATCAGGCCATGGTGGACGCTTCCAGCGTCATCGCCGGCTACATCACCAAGGGCCTGACCGTGACCGGCGAGGACTACGCCGCGCTGGCCGAGGCCATGGGTGTGGACGCCGAGGCCTTTACCGCCACCATGGAAGCCTGGAACGCCTGCGTGGAGAGCAAGACCGATGAGGAGTTCGGCCGCACCAGCTTTGCCAATCCCCTCAACACCGCTCCCTACTATGCCATCAAGGTGAC
>CALVNG010000110.1 GCA_944349545.1 uncultured Eubacteriales bacterium | reverse complement strand
CCTTGGCAGGGAAGCCGCTGATGCCCTGATAGGCGGGGGTGGCGGACATGCCGGAAACCAGCAGCGCCAGGCCCGAGTACAGGAAGCTGCCGCCCAGCGTGACCACCATGGGCTGCACGCCGCAATAGGCGACGAAGAAGCCGGACAGCCCGCCGCAGATCGCCGCGACAACGATCGCCAGGAGCACAGCCACCCAGATGTTCATGCCAAGGTCACTCCACAGATAGCCCTGGATGATGCTGGTCAGGCCGATGATGGAGGCGGCCTGGATGTCAATGCCGCCGGTAATCATCACGAGGGTGACAAACAGGGCGATGATGCAGACGCTGATGTAGTTGACGATGCTGTTCATGATGGACTGCGGGCGCAGGAACTTGGGATTGGCCGCGCCGAAGATCACAAACTCCAGCACCAGGAACACCAGCAAAAACATCTCCCAGCGCTTGAAAAGCTTCTTGAGAACGTTCACGCCTTGCACTCTCCTTCCGCAGCGCTTTCCGCCGTTTTGGACAGGAGGCGCTTTCTTCTGGCCATTTCAATGGAACGGCGCTGGGTCAGCGCGTCAACGACGACGATCACGATCAGCATGATGCCGGTGATGGTGTTGTCATAGGTGGACGGCAGGCCGATGAAGACCAGGAGGCGGCTAATGGAGGACATGATGACCGCGCCAATGGCGGCGCCAACCATGTTGCCAAGACCGCCGGAGAGGGAGATGCCGCCCAGCACGCAGGCCGCGATGGCGGTCATCTCATAGCCGTTGCCGGCCACGGTCATGACCTGGCCGTATTTGGAGGCGAAGACGAAGCCGCCCAGGCCGGCGAAGATGCCGCAGAGCACATAGGCCAGCATCTTGGTGCCCATCACGGAGATGCCCACCAGGTTCGCGCCGCCCGCGTTGTCACCGACCGCGATGAAATACTTGCCCTTTTTGGTCTTGGTCAGGACGATGTGGGCCGCCGCGACCAGGACGATGGCGAGCGTATAGTAGAGGGTGATTTCCGCAAAGAGGGTGAGGTTGCCGTAGCTGGCGACCGCGCCGCCGAAGTTCTCCACCGTGCGCCCGTCGGAGAGAATGTAGATCATGCCGCGGACGACGCTGTTGGTGCCGAGGGTGAAGATCAGGGACGGGACGCCGAAATAGGCGACGCCCACGCCGTTCATCAGGCCGATCACCGCGCCGGTGGCGACCACCGCCAGCAGCATCACCGCGATGCTGCCGTCCTGCTTGGCGATCAGGCCGGTCATGGCGGCGGAGAGCCCCAGGGTGGAGCCGATGGACACGTCGATCTCGCCGGTCATGATGACAAAGGCGATACCGATGGCCAGAAGCGTGTACATGGTCGCCGTGTTAAAGCAGCTGATGATGTTGGAATAGCTCAGGAAGTCGGGCTCGGCGATGCCGGTGACGAGAAACAGCAGGAGCAGGAAGATCAGGCTCGACATCCACCTGGCCTTGAACAGGCTTTTGACTTTATTCATTTGCGACCAACCTTTCATGCCCGATTCCGAACGAGGCGCTGGTGAGCGCGTCCTGAGAGATCTCGTCGTGGCTGAACTCGCCGTTGATGCGGCCCTGGAAGATGGTGATGGCGCGGTCCGCCAGCTCCACGACCTCCTCGATGTCGGAGGAAACCATCAGCACGGCCACGCCCTCCTCCTTGAGCTGGCGGATGATGCTGTACACGTCGCTACGGGCGGCGGCGTCGATGCCGCGGGTTGGCTCGTCAAGGATGACGACCTTGGGATGGGTGGACAGGGCGCGGGAGATGACCACCTTCTGCTGATTGCCGCCGGAGAGGCTGCCGATCAGGTCCTCCAGAGAGACGATCTTGGTGCGGAACTTGTCCACATACCGCTGGGCGATCTCGCGCTGATGGCGGCGGTTCATGTCCACCTTGCCCAGCTCCGCGGAGCTCAGAAGCGCCGAGGTGGTGTTGGAGGAGATGGAGCGGATCTTGAACAGACCGTGATAATGGCGGTCTTCGGGCACGAAGTTGATGCCCTCCTGCAAGATTCGCTTGGTGGGAAAGCCCGTGATGTCCTTGCCGTCCAGGATAACCTGGCCGCCCAGGGTCTTGTCGCGGCCGAAGATGGTGCTTATCATTTCGGTGCGGCCGGCGCCGACCACGCCCGCGATGCCGAGGATCTCGCCGGGGTAAAGGTCGAAGGTGATGTCGCTGAAGCCATAGCCGCTGAAATTGCGCACCTTGAGGACGGGCTTGGCGTTTTTGTAATCCACCGGCTGATAGGCGCGATGACCTTCGTCGCTGACCTCGACATCCGTGGGCAAAAGCCCCTGGATGAGCATTTCCTTGGTGAAGTTCTGCACCGGGCCGCTGAGGGTAATCAGACCGTCGCGCATGATGGCGACGCTGGTGGCGATCTCAAACACCTCCGTCAGGCGGTGGGTGATGTAGATCATGCTGATGCCCTTGCTCTTGAGGTCCTCGATGACCTTGAAGAGAGACTGCACTTCGCCGAAGGTCAAGGCGCTGGTCGGTTCGTCAAGGATCAAAAGCCGCGCCTCGCGCATCATGCCGCGCAGGATCTCCACCAGCTGCTGCTCGGCGATGGAAAGGGTGCTGGCCTTGCGCTGCAGGTTGAGCGTGAAGCCCAGCTCCTCCATGTGCTTTTGCAGGCGCCTGCGCAGCTCCGTCTCGGTCTCATGGAAGCCCATGAGCACGTTTTGCAGCACCGTCATATTGGGGAACAAAAGCGGTTCCTGAGGAACCAGATAAATGCCCTGCGCCAGGGAGGCGGAGGGCTTGCCCAGCTTGACGGGCGCGCCGTGCATAAGAATTTCGCCCTCGTCGAGCTCATAGATGCCCATGATGATCTTCATCAGGGTGCTCTTGCCGGCGCCGTTGCCGCCGATGAGGGCGACGACCTCTCCCGCGTGCACGTCCATATTGATGCCCTTGAGGACGACGTTGGACCCGAAGGACTTTGTGATCCCCCGGACCGACATCAGGACGCCGGATCGTTCGTTCACAGCTTCACTCATTCGTAGAACCTCCATGCGGCATTACAAATGTTTTTGCCATGTCGTTTTTGTTCTATTCCACATGATACTATGCTTTTGATCGTTTGTCAATGTTTCCACCAAAAAAACTTTGTCGCCGACGCGCCCGCCGCCGGGGAAAGTTTGGCTCATTCCACCACATCGGGATGTTAAAGTTTGAGCCAATTTCCCTGTTTGACCGCCCTGAGGGGAGGAGGGGGAAAATACGCAAGTTTTTTGAATCTGTGATTGACAATCTTTCGGCAGGGTGCTATACTAGGTTCACGAACAACATTTGTTCCTGCAAAAAACATTTGCAAGGTTTTTAGGCGCACCTGGGAGGGGGCTCCATGGACTACGAAGAGTCGCTGATGATAAAGGCTGCCTGGTACTATTACTTTGAGGAAATGACGCAGCAGCATGTGGCGGAGCTGATGGGCATCACCCGGATGCGGGTGATCAAGCTGCTGGAAAAGGCCCGGCAGACAGGCATCATCCAGTTCCGGCTGCGTAAGGACGGCGAAAGCCGCATGCAGCTGGAGAGAAACCTGATGAGCACCTTTGGCCTGCAGGACGCGTTTGTCATTCCTGCCGCCATCGACGGGGGAGCGGTCAACGCGGGCGTGGCCGAGGCGGCCAGCATGTACATCAGCGAGCGGCTGACGGAAAACAGCCTGATCAACATCGGCTATGGCGACACGCCCAGCCGCATCCTCAACAACCTGGCCACCTTGGCCGAGCAGCCGCTCACCTGCGTGTCGCTCACCGGCGGGGTCAGCTACTACCTGCCCGATACCCGCAGCAACGTATTTAACGCCAAGCTGCATCTGATCCCTGCGCCGCTTTTGACCGGCAGCAAGGAGATGGCCGAGGCGCTGCGCCACGAGGCCAGCGTCATGGAGCTCAGCCGCATGACGGCCCTGGCCCAGATGACGGTGGTGGGCGTGGGCGCCATGCACGAGAGCGCCACCATCTTCAAGTCCGGCGTGCTCAACAACAACGACTTCCTGTATTTGAGCATGCAGGGCGCGGTGGGGGACCTGCTCAGCCATTTCTTTGATAAGGAAGGAAGGCTGCTGGATACCCCGATCGAGGAACGGCTGATCAGCACGCCGCTGGAAACGCTCAAGAGCCTCAAAAACGTGATCGGCGTAGCCGCGGGCGACAGCAAAGTGGAGGCCATTCATGCCGCGCTGAAGGGACAGTATCTGGATGTGCTCATCACCGACGACCGCACGGCGGAAAAGCTGCTGGGCAGCCACGCCGGCGCGGCATAACCAGTACGATACAGGCGCAACGATATGGAAACGGAGGGAAACGAACCATGGCAAACCGATACCTGATGGCCGTCGACGCGGGCACGGGCAGCGTGCGCGCGGTGCTTTTCAACGAGGACGGCGCGCAGCTGAGCTGCGTGCAGCGCGAATGGACCCACGCTGAGGACCCCCGCTATCCGGGCAGCATGGACTTTGACTGGGTGCACAACTGGGAACTGGCCAGCGAGTGCATCCGCGGGGCCATTGCCGAGGCGGGCGTGGACGCGGCCGACATCGCCGCGGTCAGCACCACCTGCATGCGCGAGGGCATCGTGCTCTACGACGAGGCGGGGCAGGAGATCTGGGCCTGCGCCAACGTCGACGCCCGCAGCGACGACGAGGTGGGCCAGCTCATCCGCATGAACCCGGAGCTGGAGAAGGAAATCTACCGCGAGTCCGGCCAGACCTACGCCCTGGGCGCCCTGCCGCGCATCCTGTGGGTCAAGAACAAGCTCCCCGAGCTCTACGCGCGCGTCAAGACCGTCAGCATGTTCAACGACTGGCTCATCTACAAGCTCACCGGCGTGCTCAAGACCGAGCCCAGCAACGGATGCACCACCGGCATCTTCGATTTGCAAAAGCGCCAGTGGGACGCCGCCATCATGCGCAAGGTGGGCCTCAAGGACGATATCTTCCCGCCCGTGGCCGAGTGCGGCGAGGTGGTCAGCCGGGTCAGCGCCAAGGGCGCGGCGGATACGGGCCTCAAGGAGGGCACCACGGTCGTCGCCGGCGGCGGCGACGCGCAGCTGGGCTGCATCGGCGTGGGCGTTGTGGACAACGGCCAGGCCGCGGTCTTTGGCGGGAGCTTTTGGCAGTATGAGTTCAACACCGACAGCGGCAAGACCGACGCGGACTGCCGCGTGCGCGTCAACTGCCACGCCGTGCCCGGCCTGTGGCAGTATGAGGCCCTGGCCTTCAAGCCCGGCCTGGTGATGCGCTGGTACCGCGACGCCTTCTGCCAGGAGGAGGTGCGCCGCGCCAGGGAACTGGGGACCGATCCCTATCAGCTGATGAACGAGCAGGCCGCCAAAGTGCCCGCCGGCAGCTGGGGCATGATGTGCGCCTTCAGCGACGTGATGAACTACATCGCCTGGCGTCATGCGTCCCCGACGTTCACCAACTTCGATTTCGACCCGGAGAAGTTCAACAAATACACCTTCTACCGCGCCATCATGGAAAACACCGCCATGGTCACCCGCGGCCACCTCGAGCTGGTGCGCGAGGCCACGGGCAACGCTCCGCAGGAGATCGTCTTTGCGGGTGGAGCCAGCAAGGGCGACATCTGGTGCCAGATTCTTGCCGACGTGCTGGGCCTGCCGGTCAAGGTGCCGGTGGTCAAGGAGGCAACGGCGCTGGGCGCGGCCATCCTGGCCGGCTACGGCGTGGGGGTGTTTACCGACATCAGCGCCACCGCGCGCCGCCTGGTCAAGTGGGACAAAACCTTCCTGCCCGACGCGCACAACCATGAGGTTTACGAACGCATGTACGGCCCGTGGCGCGAGATGTACAGGGCGCAGCTCAAGCTTGCCGATGACCGGGTGACCCGCTTCATGTGGGCCGCGCCCGGGCTGTAAGGCCGCGCATACAAACAAGAGGAGAAGGAGAGAAACAGCCATGTTTGTCATCAACGAAAAAGACCGTGAATACCGCTTCGGCAACAGCGGCCCCAAGTACCTCATGAAGGGCCCGCGCAGCAACTTCGCCGTGGTGCAGTACCAGGCCGGACAGGACTTCAAGGCCCACTACCACAACGTCATGGAGGAAAATTTCTTCATCCTCGAGGGCGAGGTGGACATCGTGGTGGACGGCACCGTGCACCATCTCACCCAGGGCGACCTGATCCATGTCGAACCGGGCGAGATCCACTATGTCATCAACAACTCCTCCGCGCCCGTAAAGATGATCTCCACGCTTGCTCCCTTCACCGATCCCGACAAGATCGA
>CALVNG010000109.1 GCA_944349545.1 uncultured Eubacteriales bacterium | reverse complement strand
CGGGGACGGCTTGCGCCGTCCCCGCAAGGACGCCTTAGCGGCGGCCGAATTTTTTGACGAGGGTGTTGATCTGCCGGGCCAGGCGGCTCTGCTGCTTGGCGCCGCGGCCCTGCATGCGGCGGATGAGCGCGGCGAGCTTCTCGCCCGCCAGCACCAGCTGGCCGTAGGCGGTGGAGGCGTCGGGCTTTGCGGCGGCATGCGCGGGCGCTTTGCGGCCGGGCAGCGCGTCCAGCGCGGCGGCCTCGCGCGAGGGCCTGCGCAGGCGCTCGCGGTTGCCCCCGGCCAGGCAGGTCAGGGACAGCAGGTCCCAGCTTTCGCCGTTGTAGGGGGCGTTGGCCTCCAGCCCCAGCTCGCTTTCCAGGCGGGCGGCGAAGGCGGCGGCCTCGTCCTCGCCGTGCACCACGAAGACGTGGCGGGGCTTTTCCTCAAAGGCGGAGATCCAGCGCATCAGCCCCGCGTCGTCGGCGTGGCCGCTGATGCCCGGCAGCGTTTCGATGCGCGCGTGAACGGCCACGGTTTCGCCGAAGAGCCGGACCTCCTTCGCGCCGTCCACGAGGCTGCGGCCCAGCGTGCCCACGCTCTGGTAGCCCGCGAAGAGCACCGTGCACTCGGGCCGCCAGAGGTTGTGCTTGAGGTGGTGGCGCACGCGGCCCGCGTCGCACATGCCGCTGGAGGAGAGGATCACCTTGGGGATGGGGTCGTTGTTGATGCGCTTGCTCTCCTCGGCGCTGCGGGCGACGCGCAGGCCGTCGAAGGCCAGCGGGTTGATCCCGGCCCTGAGCAGGGCGAGGGTTTCCTCGTCGGCGCACTCGCGGGTGTTTTCATTAAAAATGGTGGTGGCCTCGATGCCCAGCGGGCTGTCCACGTAGACGGGGAAGCCGTCATGCCCGTGCACGCGGCCCTCCTGCTTGATCTGGCGGATGAAGTAGAGCAGCTCCTGCGTGCGGCCCACGGCGAAGCTGGGGATGACCACGTTGCCGCCCCGGTCGAAGGTCTCCTGCAGGACGCGGGTCAAAGCGCCGATGGTGTCGGGCGCGGGGCCGTGGGAGCGGCCCGCGTAGGTGGATTCCATCACGACCAGGTCGGCGGCGGTGAGGTACTGCGGGTCGCGCAGGAGGGGCTGATGGAGGTTGCCGATGTCGCCGGAAAAGACGATTACGCGCGTCTGCGCCCCCTCGGTCACGGTGACCTCGACGGAGGCCGAGCCGAGCAGGTGCCCCACGTCCACCATGCGGAGGCTCACGCCGGGGCACACCTCCACGCGCTGGCCGTAATGGCAGGGGCGAATGAGCCCGTGCGCGCCCAGCGCGTCCTCCTGGGTGTAGAGCGGCTCCACGGGCGGCCTGCCCTGGCGCTGGGCCTTGCGGGTTTGCCACTCGGCGTCGCTTTCCTGAATGTGGGCCGAATCCAGCAGCATGATGCGGCACAGGTCGGCGGTGGCGTCGGTGGCGAAGATGGCGCCCCGGAAGCCGTTTTTGTAAAGCAGCGGCAGGTAGCCGCTGTGGTCGATGTGCGCGTGCGTGAGAAACACGTAGTCGATCCGGCTTTCGGGCACGGGCAGCGGCGCGTTTTCGTACAGGTCCGTGCCCTGCTCCATGCCGTAGTCCACCATGATGTTCCTGCCCGCGGCCTCCAGCAGAAACCGGCTGCCCGTCACCTCGCGGGCCGCGCCCAGAAAGGTGAGCTTCATGCGTTGATCCCTCCCTTGCGGTTCGGTGCGGATGCGGCGCCCGCCGGGCGCCGGGGGTTTTCAGGGGGCTTCGTGCCCGTGGCCGCTGTCCGGGCAGAGCGCGGCCAGCAGCGCGGGCAGCTGGCGCGCGATGTCGCAGGCGGCGCGCTCGTAGGCGGCGGCGTCCCCGCCGTAGGGGTCGCTCACGGGCGGGTCGTCAAAGGCGCGAAGGGGCGTGCTTAGCCCCGAAAAGCGCGCCCGCAGGGCGCTCAGGTGGCTCTGCCCCATGCACACGACCAGGTCGGCCCCCTCCAGCATTTCGCGCGTCACGGTGCGCGCCCGGTGCCCCTCCAGCCTTAGCCCGCGCCGCCGCATGGCAAAAAGCGCCCCCTCGGACGCGGGCGCGCCGTCGGGAGCGCACAGCCCGGCCGAGGCGGCGCGCACCTGCGCGCCCTGCGAGAAGGCCAACGCATGAAACAGGCATTCGGCCATGGGGCTGCGGCAGGTGTTGCCGGTGCAGATGAACAGGACGGTTTTCATGGGGCGGCCTCCTCGTCGGCGTCGCGCACGCGGAAGGCGGCGGCGCGGCTCAGGCGGTTCATGATGGCCAGGCCGATGCCCTCGGCGGGCAGCACCTCGCAGGTGAGGGCCTCCACGCCCTCCTCGTCCATCTGCCGGAGCACGTGAAAGAGCCGGTGCGCCACGGTTTCGGGCCTTTCGAGGCTGCCGATGGACAGCGCCTGCGCGCCCGCGTAGTCCGAAAGGTGCTCCTCGAAGGCCAGGATGCGCGCGGACCTGCCCGCGGCCACGGCCTCGCGGTACATGGCCAGGCACAGCGCCCGCACGTTTTCCCGCGAGCCCTTCACCAGCGTCAGCTGGCCGCCGGGCGCGTAGTGGCGGTAGCGCATGCCGGGGGAGAGGGCGCGCTCGCCTTCGCGCAGGGGGCGCATCACGCTGTCGGCCACGCGCACCTCGGGCAGCACGGTGAGCAGCATCTCCGGCGTGACCCCGCCGGGGCGCAGCACCGTGGGGATGTCGCCGGTCATGTCCACCACCGTGCTCTCCAGCCCCACCTGACACTCGCCTCCATCCAGAATGAGGGGCAGCTTGCCCTTGAGGTCGTGGTAGACGTGCAGGGCCGTGGTGGGGCTGGGCTTTCCGGAGGTGTTGGCGCTGGGCGCGGCCACGGGCACCCCGCAGGCGCTAAGCACGCGCTGGGCCACCGGATGCGAGGGGATGCGCACCGCCACGCTGGGCAGGCCCGCGTTGACGACATCCGGCACGCAGGGCTTCTTGGGCATGAGGAGCGTGAGCGGGCCGGGGCAGAAGCGCTCCATGAGCGCGCGCGCGGCGTCGCTGATGTGGCACAGGGGCACGGCCGACGCGGAATCGGGCACATGCACGATGAGCGGGTTGTCCGCCGGGCGGCCCTTGGCGGCGAAGATGGCGCGCACCGCGGCCTCATCCAGCGCGTTGGCCCCCAGGCCGTAGACGGTTTCGGTGGGCAGGCCCACCAGCCCGCCTTCGCCAAGGATGCGCGCGGCCAGGGCGACGGCCTCCTCCGTGGGGGCGAGAATCCGTGTTTCCATGATGAAAGACTCCTTGCTTCCTGCGCTTCGCGGCGGGTCAGCCCTCCGTAAGCGCCTTGAGCTTTTCGGACTGCTCGGCCAATAGCAGCGCGTCGATGATCTCGTCCAGGTCGCCGTCCATCACCTCGTCGATCCTGTAGAGCGTCAGCCCGATGCGGTGGTCGGTCACGCGGCCCTGGGGAAAGTTGTAGGTGCGGATGCGCTCGCTCCGGTCGCCGGTGCCGATCTGGCCGCGGCGGTTCTGCGCGTACTGGCTGTCCCGCTCCTCGCGCAGCTTGTCGTAGAGGCGGCTCTTGAGCACGCGCATGGCCTTGTCGCGGTTCTTGATCTGGCTTTTCTCGTCCTGGCAGGTCACCACCAGCCCGGTGGGCAGGTGGGTGATGCGCACGGCGCTGTCGGTGGTGTTGACGCACTGGCCGCCGTGGCCGGTGGAGCGGTACACGTCGATGCGCAGGTCCCTGGGGTCGATGGTCACATCGACGTCCTCCACCTCCGGCAGCACCGCCACGGTGCAGGTGCTGGTGTGGATGCGCCCGCCGGACTCGGTGGAGGGCACGCGCTGGACGCGGTGCACGCCGCTTTCAAACTTGAGGCGGCTGAACGCGCCCTCGCCCGCGATGGTGAACACCGCCTCCTTCACGCCGCCCAGCTCGGTCATGTTGTAGCTGACCGGCTCCACGCGAAAGCCGTGGCGCTCGGCGTAGCGCGTGTACATGCGCATGAGCAGCGCGCCGAACAGCGCCGCCTCGTCGCCGCCCGCGCCCTGGCGGATCTCCATGACCACGTTTTTGTCCGCGTCCGGGTCCCTGGGCAGAAGGAGCAGCCGCAGCTCGTGCTCCTGACGTTCCTTTTCGGCCTCCAGCCGGTTTAGCTCGTCCCGGGCCAGCTCGGCCATGTCGGGCTGCTCCAGCAGCTCGCGGGCCTCCGCCAGATCGGCCAGCGTTTTCCGGTAGGCGCGGTAGGCCTCCACCGGCTGCTCCAGCGAGGCGTGCTCCTTGAGCAGCTTTTGCCACCGGGCCTGGTCGGCGATGATCTCCGGCTGGCTCACCGCCTCGGACAATTCCTGATAGCGGGCCAGCATCCAGTCGAATTTTTCAAACATGAAGCCGTTTTCCTCCTTGGGTTCGTGGATGGGGCAGAGGGGGAAACGCTCCGCTAGTCGTGGCCGGCCGCGTAGGCGCGCACCACGCGCGCGTGGCCGTAGAGGTCGTTTACGGCCTCCGCGTCACGCAGCCCCGCCGCCTCAAACAGCGCGGCGACGGCAGGGGCCTGCCCGTCGCCCGCCTCCACGGCGAGCATCCCGCGCGCGCTGAGGTGCGCGGGCGCCTCGCGGGCGATGCGGCGGTAGAAATCCAGCCCGTCCGCGCCGCCGTCCAGCGCCATGCGCGGCTCAAAGCATACCTCCGGCTGCAGGCGGGCGCACTCGTCCGTGGGGATGTAGGGCGGGTTGGACACGATCAGGTCGAACCGCCGCTCCCCGACGGCGGCAAAGAGATCCCCCGCGAAAAAGGCCACCGGCAGCCCCAGCCGCCGCGCGTTTTCGCGCGCCAGCGAGAGGGCCTCGCCGCTCAGATCCGCGGCGGCGACCCGCGCGAAGGGGCACTCGTGCGCAAGCGCCAGAGCCACGGCCCCGGTGCCCGTGCACAGGTCCAGCGCTTCGGGGGCGGGGGCGGGGCCGAGGGCGCGCAGGTGCGCGATGCCGGTTTCGCACAGCGTTTCGGTTTCCTGCCGGGGGATGAGGGCGCGCGCGTCGGTCTGGATCTCCAGCCCGTAAAAGCCCTGCGTGCCCAGCAGATATTGCAGCGGCGCGCGCCGGGTACGCGAAAGCAGGAGCGACGCCATGCGCTGCTCCTGCTGGGGGGTCAGTTGGGCCGCGCCGCTCATGCGCATGGACAGGCGGTCCATGCCCAGCACGTGGGCCAGCAGCCACTCGGCGTCCAGGCGCGGGTCGGGCACGCCCGCCCGTTCCAGGGCGCGGGCGGCCTCAAGCAAGGTCTGACGAACGTCCGCCATGTCACTCGGCGGCCCCGGCGGGCTGCTCCGCGGGGGTTTCGGCGGGCTGCCCGGCTTCGACGGGGGCTTCGGTAGCGGCTTCGGCGGGCGGCGTGTAGGCGGGGTCAGCCACGCGGTAGTCCCGGATGACGGTGTAGCCCTCCGGCGTGGTTTCGCAGCCCCTGGGCAGGCCGTGCAGCGCCACGTTCATGGAAACGATGGCCACCTCCAGCATCTCGTCCGTGGGCGGGCGGGTGGTGAGGCGCTGCATCTGCATGCCGGGCCAGCGCAGGATGCGGGCCAGGCGGCTTTCGCTGTGGGCCAGCGCCTTGAGCGCCTCATAGCTGATGCCGGCCACAAAGGGAAGCAGCAAAAGCCGGCTGCCCAGGCGCAGGAAGAAGTTTTCGCCCTGATAGCCCACCAGCGTGAACAGCACGATGGAGATGACGAACACGATCAAAAGGAAGCTGGTTCCGCAGCGCGGGTGGAGCGTGCTGAATTGCTGCGCGTTTTCGGGGGTGAGGGGCAGGCCGTGCTCGTTGCAGTAGACGGTCTTGTGCTCGGCCCCGTGGTACTCGAAGGTGCGGCGCACGTCGGGCACGCGGGCGCAGAAGAGGATGTAGCCGATGAGGATGAGGATGCGCAGGATGCCGCTGAGCAGGTTGATCAGCCAGTTGACCGAGGGGTCGGGCATCCACGCCTTGAGCAGGCGCGCGAACAATTCCGGAATCACGAAGAACAGCCCGATGGAGAGGATGACCGCCAGCACGATGGCCACGGCCATCACGATCTTGTCAATGCCCTTGCCCAGCTTTTTGGAGAGCCATTTTTCAAACTTGCTGGGCTCCTCATCCAGCATGCCCAGCATGTCGGTGCTCTGCTGCAATACGCTCATGCCCATGGAGAGCATGGTCACGAAATTGACGATGCCGCGAATCACCGGCCAGCCCATCCACGGGTGCTTTTTGGAAAGCGGCTCGTAGGGGGTGCGCCGGGTCACGATGGTGCCGTCGGGGCGGCGCACCGAGATGGCGATGGCGTCCGGGGCCTTCATCATCACGCCCTCCAGCACCGCCTGACCGCCGATATCCACGCGTCCGCACGCGCTCTGCTTCTGATTTGCCATAAAATCTCCTGTTCCTTTCTGCGCGCCCGCGAAAGGCACAGACGCGCAAATCCTATATTTCGACGCGCCCCGGCCTGTTTCCTGCCGCGACGGCGCGGGCGCCATCATTTGGGAAAAATCAAAAAAAGCGCCGAAAAGGCGCTCT
>CALVNG010000108.1 GCA_944349545.1 uncultured Eubacteriales bacterium | reverse complement strand
TCAAAGACAGCCGCCATGGGCGCGCGGTTTAAGGTGTTGCCGCCCAGGCCCACGCACGCGCCGTCCCCGATGAGGGAGACGGCCTGTTCCAGAGTTGTCAGCTTGTTCATAGGCACCTCATTTGGCCGCGTTGGCAGCGATGTGCACGGCATCCCATACGCCCGCAAACGGCGGCGCGTAGGCCAGGTCCACCATGCCCAGCTCATCGGTGGTCATGCCGGCGTGGATGGCCACGGCGAAGATGTCCGCACGAAGCACCGCGCCTCTCGCGCCCGCCACGCACGCGCCCAGCAAACGGCGGGTGCGCGCCTCGTAAATCAGCTTGATCACCAGCTTGGCCGGGTCCGGATAGTAGGAGGGGTGATCCTGCGCGGTAACGAGTTTGGTGCGGTAGTCCACGCCAAGGCGTTTGGCGTCCGTCTCGCTCATGCCGGTGCGCCCCATCTCCAGACCGCAGACCTTGATGGCGGCGGTGCCCAGCGCGCCCACGAACTTGTCATGCGCCCCGGCCATGTTGCCGCCCGCGATACGGCCGCACTTGTTGGCCACCGTGCCCAGGGGAATGAAGTAATCCTCCTCCATCAGCCGGTGGTAGACCACGGCGCAGTCGCCTGCCGCGTACACGTTTTCCAGCGAGGTACGCATCTCCCGGTCCACCAGTATGGCCCCGTTGCGCGCCATGCGGATGCCCGTATCGCGCAGGAAGCCTGTAGCCGGCACCACGCCCACGGCCATCACCACCAGGTCGCAGGGGATGTCCTCCCCGCCCGCGCGCACCACGCGGCGGTCGCCCTGCTCGCTGATCGCCTCCACGCGGCGACCCACCAGCACGCGCACGCCGTTCTTTTCCAGCTCCTGCGCGGCCAGCTCGGAAAATTCGGGCTCAAACGGGGTGAGCAGCCGCTCCCCCGCCTCGATGATCGTGACGGTCTTGCCCAGGTGCAAAAGCGCCTCGGTCATCTCGACCCCGATATAGCCGCCGCCCACCACCGCCACGTGCCGCACATCCGGCAGGTGGGCGATCTCGCGCAAGAGCAGCCCGTCCTCCATGGTCTTGAGGTAGAACACCGACGGCAGGTCCGCGCCAGGCACTTTGGGGGCTACGCTGTCGCAGCCCACAGCGATCATCAGCACGTCGTAGGCGTCCTCAAACTCGCGCCCGGAATCGTTGTCCCGCACGCGCACGCGCTTGGCCGCCGGGTCCACCGACATAACCTCATGATGGAGAAACGTGCCGATCCCCATTTTGTCGTACTGCTCGCGCGTGCGGGCGATCAGCCTGCCGGGGTCGTCGTTGAAACCGCCAATATAATAGGGAAGGCCGCACGCCCCATAGGACAGGTAGCCGCCCCGCTCATAGACGGCGATCTGCGCGTCGGGAAGAACGCGCTTTAGCTTGGAGGCGGCGGACATGCCGGCCGCCACGCCGCCGATCACGATTGCCTTCATCCGCGCGCCTCCTCTTTACGAATAGATGATTCAAAAATACCGGTTATTTCAGATTTTTCAGCCGCTCCAGCACCGCGCGGGTGATGGCCTGCAGCTCCGCCTCGTCGGCCGCCGCACCGCCGCCCGCGCAGCCGCAGGGCGAGGCGCTCTGGCCGTAGGTCTTGAGAGCCGGCGGATTGTCCGCCACGGGGCTGTGGCCCGCTACCACGTCCACGGTGTTTGTGGCGCGTGCCGTGCAGGGGGGCACGCCGCCGCTGGTGATGCCCATCTTCTTGCGGATCTCGATCAGCTCGCCCACCTGCTCGCAGCTGAGCACGTTGGCCTTGCCGATGATATTGCCGGTGTACATGATGACCATGGCGTAGTGCTCGGTGGACTCCAGCCGGTACCACGCCTCCATGAGCGATCCGCCCCACGCCACCGCGCCGTGGTTGGCCAGAAGCAGCGCGTTGTAGTCGCGGCAGTAGGGGGCGATGCTGTCGGGGATGCCCTGGGAGCCGGGCGCCTCATAGTGCACGCAGGGCACGGTACCCAGGTTGACCAGCGCCTCGGGATAGATGGCCTTGTCCAGACCGATGCCCGCGATAGCAAAGGAGGTGCTGATAGGCGGGTGCGCATGGCATACGCCGCGGACCTCCGGATTTTCATTATAAATGCGAAGGTGCATCTTGACCTCGCTGGACGGGCCGCGCTCGCCCTGGGACAGGACCGTCCCGTCCAGGCGCATCTTGACCATCATGTCCTCGGACATGAAGCCCTTGGAAACGCCCGTGGGCGTGGTCCAGATGATGTCGTCGTCCACCTTGCAGCTGATGTTGCCGTCGTTGGCGGCCACGAAGTTCTTCTGATACATCCGGCGGCCGATGTCCACAATCAGCTTTTTCGCCTCGTCATCCGTTGGATAGCGATGGATGCTTTGCATCTTCATTCACCTGCTTTTCCTTTTTTCAAACCGCACAAATTTATGATGCGCTGCCGTTTAGCGCCTGTTTATCGGCGCACGGCCGCATGCCGCTACGCACTTATTATAGATGCAGCGTTTATCATTGTCAACACTTGTTTCAAAAAAACTTCCCGCTTCAACATAAACGCTAAACAACATGGTTTTATGATATTTGTTTATCATTTATCACACGTATGCGGATTTCCCGGCAGATTATCATTGCTAAACAATTAAAATAAACGTTTCTAAAAAATATTCTAAAACAGCGCTTGACTTTTCACCTGAATGGCTCTATACTGATGTCAGCAAAGGGCGGTAGTTTACCGTATCCGCCCAAAAGTGAATAGGAGGTTTACCATGAAAAAGATCGTAGCTCTGGTTCTGGCTCTCATGTTGGCGCTGTCCATGCTGACCGTCGCCACCGCTGAAACGGCCAACCCCGTCGCCGGCAAGAAGGTAGCGTATATCATGCTGCTGCCCTCCGCCACCATCTTCCAGATGTGGAAGGATTCCTGCGCTGACCTGTGCGCCGCGCTGGATGTGGAGTTCGACTTCTACTTCTGCGACGGTGACTTCAACCGCTGGATGGACACCATCAACACCTGCGCCGCCGCCGGCTATGACGGACTGCTCGTCAGCCACGGCAACCAGGACGGCTCCTATGTGTTCCTCAAGGAGCTGACCGAGAAGTATCCCGAGCTCAAGCTGGTGTGCTTCGACACCCAGTTCTACACCGACGGCGAGTATCAGAAGATCGAGGGCGTGACCCAGCTGTTCCAGCAGGACAAGAGCCTGGTCACCGTTCTTCTGGACGAGATGATCGCCAAGTTCGGCGAGGGCGTGCGTCTGATCAAGGTATGGCGCGGCCCCAACTACAACAGCCCGTTCGACCGCCGCGAGGTTGGCTGGCAGGAGTATGAAGCCGCCGGCAAGATCGTGACCGTGGACGAGATCCAGCCCCTGCAGGACAGCGTTGACAGCGCCAACAGCGTGACCGCCGCCAAGCTGCAGAGCATCAACCGCGAGGATGTGGACGGCGTCATCGCCTACTACGACCTCTACGGCCAGGGCGTGTACAACGCCATCTTCGAGAACGCCAACTTCAACGGCGAGGCCGGCGAAGCCCTGCCCATGGCGTCCGTGGACATCGACCAGGTGGACGTGACCAACATGCAGACCCGCCCCGACATCTGGTACGCGGCCGGCACCACCGACTGGACCCTGAACGGCGAGATCGCCATGCGCCTGCTCATGCTGGAGCTGGCCGGCGAGTACGACAAGATCTATGACCCCGCCACCGGCGAGTACGGCGTGGACGTGGTTGAGATCCCTGGCAGCGCTATCCTGGCCTCCGCCCTCAAGGAAGACAGCACCGTTGAGAATCTCGGCGAAATCGCCGGCGAGACCTACGGCAACCTGAGCTACCTGTCCGTGGCCGACTGGATGCCCGCCGACCTGCTGCACAAGTAAGCCTCCGCAGCAATTCATAACCCATTCGAGCAATGTTTCTTGACAAAGAAGCGTCGGAGTATTTGCTCCGACGCTTCTTCCCATAAAATATCCCGACCGCTTGCAGTGAATGAGAGAAGAGGGAAATCCATGGACAGACTGACACTTGGTACCCGCAAGGTATCCATCGAATTTCCCGGTGTAAAGGCGTTAACCAATGTAGACTTTGAGGTCAGCACCGGTGAGATTCACGCGCTCGTAGGCGCCAACGGAGCGGGCAAGTCCACCCTGATGAAGGTCCTTGCGGGTGCAAATCCGGATTATACAGGCGAGGTGTACCTCAACGGCAAGCCCGTTGAGCTGCGCTCCACCATGGCTGCCAAGAAGCTGGGTATCCAGATCGTCTACCAGGAGGTGGACATGGCGCTGGTTCCCACGCTTTCGGTCGCCGAAAACGTCATGCTCAACGACATGGTCATGAACGCCGGCAGCAATCCCCTCGTCAACTGGCCCAAGCTGCGCACGCAGGCCAAGGCCGTGCTGGACCGGCTGAACATCGATGTAAACGTGCGCACGCTGGTGCAGGACCTCTCCCTTGCGCAAAAGCAGATGGTCCTCATCGCCAGAGCCATAGCCAACGAATGCAATTTCCTGATTCTTGACGAGCCTACCGCACCGCTGAGCGATACGGAAACCGCCGAGCTTTTCCGGCTGGTCAAGCACCTTCAGGAAACGGAGAATATCGCCATTATCTTTATTTCCCACCGCATCAACGAGATCATCCAGATCTGCGAAAGCTACACCGTGATGCGCAACGGCGAAATCGTGGATACCTCGCCCATCACACCCCAGACCACCACCCGTGAAATCGTGGAGAAGATGCTGGGCCGCTCGTTTGAGGAAAACTTCCCCAAGGAGCATGTGCCCATCGGCGAAAAGGTGTTCGAGGTCGAAAACCTGTCCGGCGCGGACGGCAAGGTCAACGACGTGTCCTTCTACGTGCGCAGGGGCGAGATCGTGGGCATCGCGGGTCTGGTCGGCGCGGGCAAGTCCGAGCTGTGCAAGACCATCTTCGGCGCCTACGAACGCACGGCCGGCACCGTGCGCTTGAACGGCGAGGAACTCAAGATCAAAAACCCCTCCCACGCGGTCAAAAACCGCATCGCCCTGGTGCCGGAGGAGCGGCGCAAGGAAGGCGTGCTGGTGAACGAAAACGTCAGCTTCAACCTCTCCGCCGCGTCGCTGAGCCGGTTCTGCAAGGCGTCGTTCATCCTGAAAAACAAGGTGGATGCCAACGCCCGCCAGTATGTCAACGACCTGGGCATCGCCACCCCGTCGATCAAGCAGTACGTGAAGAACCTCTCCGGCGGCAACCAGCAGAAGGTGGCCGTGGGCAAGTGGATGGCCGCGGACTGCGACGTGTACATCTTCGACGAGCCTACCAAGGGTGTGGACGTGGGCGCGAAGCAGGACATCTTCCGCCTGATCAACGACATCACCAAGCGCGGCAGCAGCGTGATCTATGCCTCGTGCGAAAACTCCGAGCTCCTTTCCATCACCGACCGCATCTACGTGCTCTATGACGGCCACATCATGGCGGAGCTGGAAACCGCGAAAACCAACGAGGACGAGATCATGCACTACGCTGTGGGCAGCACCACAAAGTACGCCTGACCGCAGGGCAGGCGATAACAGGAGGGCATTTCGTTATGCAAGCAACGTTGAAACCAAATCCGCTGGCGACAAAGCAAAACAAGACTTTCCTCCGCTTCCTGCTGGACTGGGCGGCCGTTATCACGCTGGTGCTGTGCTTTGTGGCATTCACTCTGCTCAAGGGTAACCGCTTCATGTCGGTTAACAACATGATCAACATTCTGCGCGCCATGTCCATCACCACGGTGTTCGGCATCGCAGCCACCGTGACCATGGCGCCCGACGGCTTTGACATGTCGGCCTGTACGCTGGCCAGCTGTTCGGCCTATGTGTTCGTGAGCATGTACCTGTGGTACGGCCTGCCGCTGTGGGCCTGCATTCTGGTATGTATCCTCGTCACGCTGGTGATGTATCAGCTGACCATGTTCCTCATCCTGGTCTGCAAGATTCCCGACATGCTGGCAACCTGCGCATTGATGTTCGTGCATCAGGGGTTGGGCCAATGGTACATCGGCGGCGGCGCTGTCTCCACCGGCATGCGCCTGCCCAGCGGCGCCTCCCCCGTGCGCACCAAGCTGGAGCCTTCCTTCAGCGCCATCGGCCGCGAGCCCTGGCTGATCGTCATCATGCTGGTGTGCGTACTGATCGCCTACATCTTCCTGGAGTACACCAAGCATGGCCGCTTCATCTATGCCATGGGCGGCAATAAGCAGGCCGCCAAGCTCAGCGGCATCAACGTCAAGGCGTACCGCTACCTGGCCGGTATGATCACCGCTGTGTTCATCGCCATCGGCGGCATTTTGGTTTCCTCCCGCGGCTCTTCCGCACAGGTTATGTGCTGCGACGACTACCTGATGCAGTCGCTGGCTGCTGTGTTCGTCGGCCGCTCGGTCGGCGGTGCGGAGAAACCAAACGCTTTGGGCACGCTGATCGGCGCCATGCTGGTATCCACGCTGGAAAACGGCCTGACCATCTGCGCCGTGCCCTACTACGTGCTGCCCGCCGTGAAGGGCGCCGTGCTGGCCCTGGCTCTGGTCGCGGCCTACGCCACCAAGAAGGAGCAGTAA
>CALVNG010000107.1 GCA_944349545.1 uncultured Eubacteriales bacterium | reverse complement strand
TTCATATATTCGACATGCTTGTCCGTTTTTCCTTATGAAAAATGACCGTTGACTTGGGTTTGTCAACGGTCTGGCGGGGAGGCGGAAGATGTTCCGCCTCCCCGTTTTGTTGTGCCGCAAAAGGCGCTGTCCATGGCTTTCGCATCATCCCTTTCCCTGCTGCCGGTCCAGAAGCAGCAGCACCATCACGCTCATATCGTCCCTGGGCGCCCCGCCTCCGGCCAGCAGCGCGTTTCTCAGCAGGGCGTCGGCCATGCGCTGCGGCTGGATGTACAGGCTCTCGGTCATGGCCTGGCTGAACTGCTCGTCCGTTTCAAAGGCGTCGGCCACGCCGTCGCTGACCATCACGAGGATGTCGCCGCTGTGCAGGCGGTACTGTGTAGAGGTGGCCGATGCCTCCTCCAGAATGCCCAGCGGCAGGGACGCGCCCTCAATCTTCTTCATGTGGCTGCCGCGCACCACCCACGAGGCGCACGCGCCCAGCTTTTCGGAATACACGTTGCCCGTCCACAGGTCCACGTCCGCCAGGTCCACGGTGGAAAAACGCTCGTCCTCCTGGGTGGAAAGCATGATGCCGTTCACCGCCGTGATGGCCTGGCGGCGCGTATAGCCCGCCTCCAGCAGCAGCGTGAGCAGCTCAAGGGTCTTTTCGCTCTGCCGGTGCGCCTCCTCGCCGTGACCCATGCCGTCCAGCAGCATCATAAGCAGCCGGCCGCCTTCGCAGCGCTTGGCCGAGCACGCGTCGCCGCAAACCCCATCCCCCTCGCCGCGCTCGCCCGCGCACACCGACGCCATGCCTACCGACGCGCTGTAGAGCGGAATCTCCTCCAGCTCTACGCGCCCACGCCCCGCGCGCGTGATGGACAGCGGAAGGTCCTCCTCCGTGGCCAGATAGCGCAGCAGCATTTCCAGCGGCTTTTGCACCGGCATCATGCCGTCGGTTTCCAGCGCGGCCTGCAGGTGCCCATCCACCCGCCGCGCATAGCTGAGCCGCGCGGGAACGTTGAGCTCCTCCAGCGCCAGGTTGAGGATATGCGCCGCCTTGAGGTCGTTGAGGCTTTCGCCGGCGGCCATTGTGCCCAGCTCTCCCAGCGTGCCCGACAACGCCGCCAGATGCGTCAGCGTCAGCTCGCGCTCATAGCGCGCCTTTCTGATGCCCGCTTCGCGCCGCTTGAGGTCGGTCAAGGCCTCCTGCGCCGTCTCCTCGATGGACTCCGCACGCAGGCACCCGTGTTCGGCCAGCGCGGGCAGGTTGTCCTCGTCCACCGCCTCGCCGTTCTCCACCCGCTCCATCATATCCGCGAGCATGCGTTCGGTCCTGATCCGTCCCTTGCCCCAGCAAAGCTCGCGGTTGGCGCACCGAGCGCAGAGAAATTCCCCCAGCGCCTCGCCGCTGGTGACCGCCCGTCCTCCCGGGTCGGGAAGGGCCTTGGCCAACCGCTCCAGCGCGTCGCGCATGTGTGAAATACGCTGGCTCACAAACGCCGTCTCCATGCTTCGCACGCCCGGCTCCGGCCCGCGCGCCAGCGCGCGCACCCGCTCCAGCATCCATCCGGGCAGCAGGGCATATGCCGACGCGCCCGCCAACGCCGCCCAGAGGGGAACCGAAGGGCCGCTCAGCGGCGTGAGCGAACAGCCCAGCGCCCAGCCTGCCAACGCCGCCGGCGGCAGCAGCCAGCGCCGCCGCTCCATCGCCGGCAGCCCGCACAGCAGTCCCATCAGCGACAGCGTCGCCGACATGCGCACGTCATGTCCGCCCAGCGACAGCGACAGCCCGCACATAAGCCCTGCGGCCACGCCGTATACCGGCCCGTTTGCGGCGGCATACGCGACCGTCATCCACACGGCGGCCAACTGACCCAGGTTGAACGGACCCGCCCAGAAATACCCCAGGCCGCTCACCAGCAACAGTCCCAGCGCCGCCACACAGGCGCGTTCCCGCGTGCAGGTGGGCGCGCCGGTGGAGGCCATGCCGTCCATCGCGCCGCGGAAAAACGCCGCGCTCAGCATGCCCAGCGGTACCGCCGCAAGGCTGAGCAGCACGTTAAGCGGCGCGTGTCCGGCCAGCGCCGCAAACACGCGCGGCATCATCGCAAGACCGCACAGCGCCGCCGTCTCAATGCCCGGCCGGGGCCTCAGGCGGCGCAGCGCCAGCCATAGCGCCGCGATACCCACATACTGCCACGCATCCAGCTCAAGCCCCCACAGCGCCCTTACTGCCAGCGACGCGCCCGCGCCTGCCAGCATCAGCAGCGTGGGTCTCTCCGCGCGCGAAAGCAGCAGCGCCGCCGCAAAGGGGGACGGAATGCCAAACCACCGCACAAAGGTAAACAGAAAGACCGTCATGGCCTGTCCCACGGGCCGCGCGGCGCCGCGCACGAACGTCATCATTCGCCTTCCTGCGCGCCGCACGCCCTTTCCCCTGCGCTCGACCGCCTCCTGCGGCCGGGCCGTCGAAGTCTCCATACGCCGCCTCCCCATGCCAGTGTACAGCCAGTATAGCCAGCGCGGATTTCGCGCCGTGTCGGTTTGGGGCGCAAAACGTGTCAAACATCCCGCAGAAAGCGCCATTCTTCGCGCTGTATAGGACCGCCATCCGCGGCGCAACCTAGGGACGATCCCAATCAGGCAGGAGGAGCTTACGTATGGAAAATCAGAAAAAATGGGCCGGTTGGCTGATCGCCGGACTGGTGGCGGCGGCCGGCGTGGTCGCCGTCGTGATGACCACGGGCACGGCAGAACCTCCGGCAGCCACACAGCCCCCGGCTGTCACCGTCTCGCCGATGGTCAGCCCGTCCCCGGAGGCCACGCAGCCTACCGCATCGCCCGCCGCCGCGGACCGCACCGCGAACGCCAGCGCCATCGGCTATGCCGGCCCCGTGCTGGTGCGTCTGACGTTGGATGACGCCGGCGCGATTTCCGCCATCGATGTGGGCGGCGCCCGGTTTCTGGAAACGGAGGGCGTAGGCAGCGGCGTGCGCGAGGAGGCGTTTACCTCGCAATTCATCGGCAAAACACCGCCGCTTGAGCTGAATCAGGACATCGACGCCGTCTCCGGCGCCACCCTCTCCAGCCAGGCCGCGGTGGACGCGGTGAACGAGGCTTACGCTTTTTTGGAAGCGCGCTGACAGGATTCGACAAAGGTTTCGGTCATATCAGGCAGGTTGCGGGGGCCGCATGGGCGTATCCTTACAGACGGGAGGTGCGCTCATGCGGCTTTTGATCGCTGTGCTAAGCGGAGGAACGGCCCGCCGGGTCGCGGCGGGTATGGAGCTTCGGGGCTTTGATGCCCTGATCGCGCGGGATGGCGCGCAGGCCGTGCGGCTGTTGTCGCGGGAAAGGTTTGACCTTTTGCTCCTGCACGCATGCCTGCCGGAGCTTGACGGCTTTGAGGTGCTGGAGACGCTCGGGGCCATGCGCCATCCCTGTCCGCCGCGCGTCATGTTTCTTTGCGAGCCGGAGCTGTGCGCCGCCCGCCCGGCCATGGCGGATGCGGTCGCGCCCATCTGCGCCGCGCCGGAAAAGCTGTGCGCGCTGATGGAAACGCTGGCGCAAAAGCCGCTGCCAAAACTGGCAGCGGCTCAGGCGCCCCGCACCGCGCAGGCGGTGGATGCTTTTTTGAGCGCTATCTCCATGGATGGCCGCTACAAGGGCCGCGCCTATGCGGCATGGCTCCTTGAGCGTCTGGCGCCGTCGCCGGCTCTGGAGGAACGCTCCATGGGTCAGCTCTACCGCTCGTGTGCCCGCGCCTTCGGCACCACGCCCACCGCCGTGGAGCGCTGTCTGCGCGTGGCGGTGGAAAGCGTGTTCACTCAGGGCAGCATGCGGGGCATCGAGCGCTTTTTCGGCGCCACGGTGGACCCGGAGCGCGGCAAGCCGACGAACCGGGCCTTTCTGATGCAGGCCTCCCAACAGATCCGGCTGGATCACTCCTTGGCGGATACGCGCTCGCTGAACAGCAGCGAGATGCACCACAGCCCGGCCGCGCCCACCAGGGTGTAGACGATGCGGCTAACCACCGCCGACTGACCGCCGAAAAGATACGCCACCAGATCGAATTGAAAGATGCCGATCAGCGCCCAGTTGATGGCGCCGATGATCACCAGTACCAGCGAGATCTTATCCAGCATAGCAAGAAAACCTCCTTCCATCCCATACCCCGGCCTTTGCCTGGGCTTCTGTGTCAAGGATGCGCCAAACGCGCCCGGATTATGCCATCAAAAAACAGGCGTGCACATCCGTGCCCGCAAACACGGTTCTCGACAGCCATGGCTTGTAATGCGACAGCAGCCGCACCTGACCGCTCAGCGTGGCGCTCGCCAGCGCCATGGGGCCGCGGCAACACAGGCCGGCGCATAGCGCCAGGTCCGGCAGGTTCCACAGCAGTCGTCCCTGCGGGATGTCCAGCTTCATCAGCCCGTCGCGGGTGCTGATGAGCGCGCCCACGCCGTCCGGACACACGCAGAGCCCGCCCGGCTGGCCCGGCAGGTCGATCAGCTTGCGCGGGCGCGGCGTTCCGGGAGCGAGCGTATATACCGCCGTGTGGATATCTTCCCCCTCGGCGGCGCACACTAGCAGGAGGCCGCCGCGCCAAAAACCCGCGGCAAAGCAAGGGCTCTGGGTGTGGATGGTCCGCTCCCGAATCAGCTCCGGCGCGGTGAGCAGGTAGGCTTCATCCACCGCTCCGCCCGCGGCCAGCAGCATGCGTCCGCTTGCGTCCAGACACATGGAGCGGGGAAACACCCCCGCCGGGGCTGCAAAGACCAGTTCCCCGGTAGCCGTCAGGCGTGTGTGGATGCTGTCGGCCTCGGAGCTGAGCTGGTATACATACCGTCCACAGGGCGACAGGCACAGCGCGGTCAATCCTGGCGCGGCGGGCATACGGCTGATTTCCTTCAGCCCATGACAGGTCAGGCACAGGCATTCCCGGCTTCCGCCCACGCACACACACGCGCTGCCGGCGCTTGTCAGACGGGGCGACTCCAGGTCGCAGTCCACGCCGGCGAGCGGCCCGCCCTCATCCGTGGCTTTCCAGACGCCCAGCCGGGCGTCTGCGATGATCAGGCTCATGGCACCGCTCCCTTCCCCGCCTCGTTTCAAGCGCTACTGTCACCCTATGCGAAACCGCGCCGGATGTGAAAAATCCGGCAGGAAAAGCGGGCAGCTGTGTCGAAAGCAATAAATTGGCTTATTTTGTGTAAGCCGCAACAGAAGGAGAGACACGCATGATGCACTACAAAACCCGAGGCACCTGTTCCACCGCCATCGACCTGGAAATCGAAGGCGGAAAGATCACGGCCTGCCGCTTCACCAACGGCTGCCGGGGCAATACCGACGGCCTGTCGCGCCTGGTGGTGGGTCAGGATGCGCGCGAGGTGATGAACCGCCTGCGCGGCGTTCAATGCCGCGGCGGCACCTCCTGCCCCGACCAGCTCAGCCGCGCCATAGAAACCTATCTCAGCCAGCAACAACACAAGTAAGGAGCGCCCGCTTTGCCAACAGAAGGACTACAGATCACCAAATTCTCCGAGGCCGCCGATCTCAGCGACGAGATTCTCAAGGCCGTCGAAAAAATGGGGTTCAGCGAGATGACCCCCGTCCAGGCCAAAACGCTTCCCCTGATGATGGAGGGGCGGGACCTGATCGCCATTGCACCCACGGGCACGGGCAAAACCTGCGCCTTCGGCATTCCCATGCTGGAGTATGTGAGTCTCAAGGACAAGCGTGTGCAGGAGCTGGTGCTGGCCCCCACGCGCGAGCTGAGCCTGCAGATCACCGACGAGCTTCGCGCACTGGCGCGCTACATCCCCGGCGTGCGCATCGCCTGCCTCTACGGCGGGCAGCCGATTACCAAGCAGCTTTCCCAGCTCAAGCAGTGCCCGCAGATCGTGGTGGCCACGCCCGGCCGGCTGCTGGACCACATGAACCGCGGGAACATCCGCCTGGACAGCGTGCATACCATGGTGCTGGACGAAGCCGATGAAATGCTCAACATGGGCTTCGTCAAGGATGTGACCAAGATCATCGAGGCCACGCCCATCGAGCGGCAGCTGGTGCTCTTTTCCGCCACCACCAACCAGGACGTGATGACCATTGCCTGGAAGTACCAGCAGGACCCGGTGGAGATCGTCATTCCCGCGACCAAGGAAAACCGGCCGCAGATCACCCAGTACGTGATTGCGACCGAGCGCGAACACAAATATGAGCATCTGCTCTACCTGCTCGACAGCGACGTGTACCAGCGGGTGATGGTCTTTGTCAACACCAAGGACATGACCCAGCGCCTGTGCAAGCGCCTCAAGGATGCGGGTTACCCCGCCGACTGTCTGCATGGCGACATGCGCCAGTCCGCCCGCAACGAGGTCATGCAGGCGTACCGAAAGGGCAAGTTCCAGATCCTGCTGGCCACCGACGTGGCCGCCCGCGGCATCGACGTGGACGACGTGGAGGCCGTCATCAACTATGATCTGCCCAACGAAAACGAGTACTACCTGCACCGCATCGGCCGCACGGGGCGCGCTAAAAAGCACGGCGTCGCCTTTACGCTGCTGACCTATACCGA
>CALVNG010000106.1 GCA_944349545.1 uncultured Eubacteriales bacterium | reverse complement strand
CTTGCGAAGCACCGGCAGAACCCGCGGCCCGATGAGCAGCATGGCCACCTCGGAGGCAATCAGCGCCAGAATCAGCCAAAGCATGTACCATCAACTCCTTGGTATGTTCACGCGCGCATTTCGGCAAGCAGCTCGCGCACGACCACCTTTTCATCGAAGGGGCGCTTTACGCCCATGATGTCCTGATAGGTTTCGTTGCCCTTGCCGGCCAGGATGATCACGTCGCCCTCCCGGCCCATTTCCAGCGCGTGGCGGATGGCCTCGCGCCGGTTTTCGATCACCACATAGCGGCCCTTGGTGCGCTTCATGCCCTCCTCGATGGATCGCAGGATAGCGTCCGGATCCTCGGTGCGCGGGTTGTCGCTGGTGAGGATGGAGAAATCCGCCAGCCGCCCCACGATCTCGCCCATGATGGGGCGCTTGCCATGGTCGCGGTCGCCGCCGCAGCCAAAGAGCACGATCAGCCGGCTGCGCGTGAAGGCGCGCACGGTGGTGAGCACGTTTTCCAGCGCGTCGGGCGAATGGGCGTAGTCCAGAATCACCTTGTAGGGCGTGCGGGTATCGAGGATCTCCACACGGCCCGGGACGTTCTTGACACTTTCCAGACCCCCGCGGATGGCGCTTTTGTCAATGCCCAGAATCATCGCCAGCGAGGCGGCGGCCAGGGCGTTATAGACGTTGAACATGCCGGTGAGGTGCATGGAGATGGACATGTCCTCCAGCCCGCGCAACAGGATGGAAAAGGCCACGCCGTCCTCGGAAATTTCGATGTCGCGCGCGAACACATCCGAGTCTGCGCTGATGCCGTAGGTGAGGTAGGGCACCTTGAGGTCGCGGATGATAGCGGCGCTGGTTTCGTCATCGGCGTTGAGCGCCGCATTCAGGGCCGAGCCCTCGATGAAAAACCGCTTCTTGGTTTCAAAGTAGTTTTCCATGGTGCCGAAATAATCCAGATGGTCCTGCGAAAAGTTGGTATAGCATGCGGCTTCGAAGGTGATGCCGTCCACGCGATGCATATCCACGGCATGGGCGCTGACTTCCATGCTCACGGCCTCCACGCCCTCATCCACCATCTGCCTGAGACACCGGTGCAGATCGACGGGGTCGGGCGTGGTCATGTTGCTGGGCAGGCTGCGGTCGCCGATCAGGTTGCCGGTGGTGCCGATCAGGCCGGTTTTGAAGCCGGCCTTTTCCAAAATGGCCTTCATCAGATAGGTGGTGGTGGTTTTGCCCTTGGTGCCGCATACGCCCACCATGCGCAGCTTCCGTGCGGGATGGCCGTAGAATGCCGCGGCGATATAGGCCGTGGCGCGCCTGGCGTTGTCCACCCTCACCTGCGTCACCGGACAGTCCACGAAGCGCTCCACTACCAGGGCCACACAGCCGTTGCCCACAGCCTGCGCCGCGAAATCATGCGCGTCAAAGCGCATGCCGCTGATGCAGAAGAACAGGCCGGCCTCGGCCTTTTCCCGGCTGTCGGTCACCAGCGCCCCAATCTCCACCGCCGTGTCTCCGCGCGTTTCCATAACGCCGGGCACGCCGGAGAGCAGCTCCTTCAATAGCATCCGTATTCCTCCATCCTCTATGGATTGGGCATTTCAAAAACGACCTTGACCACGCCGCCCTGCTCCACGTACTGGCCCGCCGCCGGCTCCTGCCGGATGGCGAACCCGGTTCCCTCGATGGTCATGTCCAGCCCGCGCTGCCTGAGCAGCGACGCCGCCCTGGCGATGGACAGTCCCTCCACATCCGGCACACAGATCAGCTCCTCGGTCATTGGCAGGTCATCGGTGTAGGTGTAGAGCATCACCTGTCCGCCCTCGATCAGCTTGCCGCCCGGGCTTGGCATCTGGGCGGTCACGGTATCGCCCGCGCCGTCGTCCAGCACGGTGAAGCCCTGGTCGGCAATCACCTTGCGCGCCTGCCACAGCGGCATGCCCACCACGTCTTCCACGGCGATCTCCTCGCGCCCGTCCTCGCTGGAGGGCTTGCAGCCCAGATAAGGTAACACATCCGCCAGGATTTGTCTAGCGAAGGGCGCGGCCGTGGTGCCGCCGTAGTCCACCGGTACGTCCGCCTCGTCCACAATCACCAGCAGGGCGATGCGGGGATCGTCCGCCGGGGCGAAGCCCAGAAACGACCCGATGTGCACATCCCGCACGATGCGCCCGTCCTTGTAAACCTGCGCCGTGCCCGTCTTTCCGCCGATGCGGTAGCCCTCGATGGCCGCGTTTTTCGCTCCGCCTTCGGAGACGACCATCTCCAGCAGCTCGCGCATGGTCGCGCTGGTTTCCTCGCTGATGGGGGTGGAGACGACCCTGGGCTGCGTGCGGTAGAGCACGGTGCCGTCCGGCGCGATGGCCTCCTTGAGCAGGTAGGGCTGCATCAGCCGTCCACCGTTGATCACCGCGCAGGCCGCCGTGATCATCTGAATCGGGGTGACGGCCACGCTCTGCCCGAATCCGATGCGCGCCAGATCGACGTTCTTGACGGATTGTACGGGTATTAGTATACCACTTCCCTCCCCCTGTAAGTCAACATTCGTTTTGTTTCCCAGGCCAAAGGCATGCAGGTACTGATACATGCGCTCCGTGCCCAGCCGGAGGGCCAGCTCCACAAACACCGGGTTGCAGCTGTTCTGCAGTGCCTCGGCCATGGTTTCATCCTTATGGGGGCTGCCCCAGCAACGGATGGTGTCGCCATCCACGGTGATCTTTGCCGAGCAGTAGAAGCCGTCCTCCGGCGTGGTCACGCCGGCATCCAGCGCGGCGGCCGCGGTAAGGATCTTGAAGGTGGAACCCGGCTCGTAGGCGTCTGAAATCAGGCGGATGCGCATGAGCTGCGTGAGCGCGTCGGCCTGGTCGCGGGGAGGGTCGTTGGGATCGTAATCCGGCTTGGAGCACATCGCCAGAATCGCGCCGGTGTAGGGGTCCATGGCGATGAGGTGCACGGCCTGCGCCTTGTTGACGTCATAGCACTCGCGCATCGCCTTTTCGCAGATGTCCTGAATGGTGGCGTCGACGGTGAGCTTCAGGCTGTTGCCGTCCTGGGGTTCGATGTAGAGGTTGCCGCTGTCGTAGATGGGCTGGGATTTGCCGTCCACGCTGCGCAGGCTCACCCCTGCCGTGCCGCGCAGCAGGCTTTCATATTGCAGCTCCAGCCCGGACTGGCCCACGCTGTCCACGTTGGTCAGGCCCAGCGTCTGCGTCAGGAACGCGCCGCGCGGGTAGGCGCGCCTGACATCCTCGTCAAAGAGCAGAGCGCCCAGCTGCCTGGCCACCGCATCATCCGCGGAAGCCTGCAGGGAACGCAGCTCGTCGGCCTTCTCACGCGGCACCTGCCGCTTGAGGATAACCGACGCCTTGGTGCGGTCCGAGAGCTTCTGGGAAACGCTCTCCTCCGATAAATCCAAAATCGGACATACCGTTTGCGTAAACAAAGATATGTCCGATACCTTGCGCGGGTCGGCGCTGACGATATAGGCCGTCGCGCTGATCACCAGAGTCTGCCCGTTGGTATCCAGAATGGAGCCGCGGCGGGCATATACGGTGCCTTCCCGCGTCCATTGGCTGATGCCGCGCTGCGTAAGCTCCGATGAACGGGCCGTGGTCAGATAGGTGATGCGCAGCGTCAGCAATGAAAAGAGAAATGCCAGCATGATCAGCAACGCAAAGACCCGTTTGCGGATATGCAGCTCGGTCGGCATGGTCCTTCCCCCCGGTATGCTTGATATGGGGGATGTATGCGCGCCGCCGCCGGTTTATGCCGTTTTCGACCCAAGGGGCCGCGAGACGGCAAAATCAGTTGCTTGCCACGGTGGGTACATGCGTGGCAGAGGCGTTCTCCGTGGACGCCACGTCAATGGCGGCGTCCGCCTGGGCATAGGTCCCGGCCGCAGCCACAGGGCGCGTATCCATGGCCACCAGATGGATGGCCTCGGCGGATTCCGCGGGAATCATGTTGAGGTCGCGTGCGGCTGCGTAGCAGATGGCCGCTTCGGTCGAGGCCTCCGCAATCTGCGTTGCCAGCGCGGCGTTCTGGCTGCGGCAATCCGCAATGGAGCGTTCCAGACGGTTGACGGCCTTTTGGCGATCGGCGATAGCGCCCTGCTGAATCAGCACGCACAGGCCGCAAACGAACAGAAGCAGCGCCATGAGAAAAACACCCAGCCGGACGGAGATTCTCACGCCGCCCTTGCTCATCTCCCGGCGGATGGATTCCTCCAGGGCCTGCTGCTCACGGGTGAGGCGCTCCATCTCCAGCTTCTTTCCCTGCGTGCGGCAGCGGCGCTGGCGGTCCGGCTTGAGCCAGCCCGTCTGCGGGTCCACATCGCTTCCGGGCAGGTAGACGCTGGAGGATACGCTCATGCGCGGCGTAGGCACATAGCCGCCGTGCCCTCCATGGCTGAAGCTGTCGTAGAGAGGTTCATACTGCGACATACCCTTGTCCCCTTTCCGGCTTACTCCTCAAGGTTGCCGATTTCATCGAGAATTTCGTCGCGGTGCTCCTTGTAGTAGGTATCTTCCTCCTGCGCCACGGTGCTGGCGACAATGCGGATATGGTCCAGCGCGCCGCTGATCTCCACATCCCTCGCGTCGCCCAGCACGTACTGGCGCAGCTTCACGGGCAGCAGCACGCGGCCCTGGTTGTCGGCCTGCATGCCGGGATAGCTGAATTTGGCCACATGGTCCAGCTGCTTTTGGACGGCAGGCTTGCGCCGGTTGAGGGCGTAGAGCTCGTCGATCATGGTTTCAAACGCCTCGTCGGGATAGATGGCGACGGCCCGGTCATCCAGGCTGACGGTAATGGTGAAGCTCTCGCCCAGCGCCTTTCGGTAGGCATTGGGAACGATGATGCGGCCCTTGGCGTCGATGGAGTGATCGTAGCTGCCGAAAAACTTGAATTTCCGGGGGATGAAGCGTTCCTGGAAACCGGGCGCATCCGTACGCCGTTCCTCGTCCATGCCGTCACCCCGCTCCCCGTTTTCCTCCACTTGCCACCCTTTTTAGGGCTGTGTCACCATTATGCTCCACTTTTGTTTTCAAAGTCAACGGACGAAAAATGGTATCTTTTCCCAAAATGCAACAAACCCCACACAAAAAAAGACTAATTGTAAGAACGCCTGTTCGCCACAATTTGTTGGTATCAAAAAAAGCCCCGCAACCCCTTTTCAAATAAGGGTTTGCGGGGCATAGGAACACCCGTTTCCTTTATTTTATTTCAAAATTATTAAATATTTATGTCGAAAAGTTTAGATTTGTTCTTGTCACCCAATTTGCAACGGACAGAAACCCAGCGCGTCGCAGGAGGTCAGGAAATACGCAATGCCCTGCCTTTCGCCGCGGAACGCCACCTTGATGCCGGCGCCGTGCAGATGGCCGTAGACCACGCGCGTCACGGCATACTCCTCCAGTATGTCCGTGAAGGCCGTGCTCAGGCCGTCGGCAAACAGCGGCGGATAGTGCATCAGCACCGTTATATCCTCCCCCTGTAGCCTGGCCGCCTGATCCAGCGACATGCGCAGCCGCATCAGCTCCCGGCGAAACACCTTTTCGTCCTGCTCGCCAAGAGGCTGCTGCGCGGTTGGAAACATCCATCCACGCGTTCCGCAGAACACATGCCCATCCAGCGCGAGCGCGTCGTTCTGGATGGCGAACATCCCCTCCGGCAACGCGGCCCGCAGCTTGCTCAGCGAGCTCCACCAATAGTCGTGATTTCCGCGCAGCAGGAGCTTTCGCCCCGGCAGAGCCGCGATGGCGCGCAGGTCGTCCAGGGCCTGATCCAGCTGCATGGCCCAGCTGATGTCGCCGGGGATGAGGACCACGTCCGCAGGCGCGACCATATGCCGCCAATGGTCGCTGATGGTTTCAAAATGGCGATCCCAATGGCTGCCGAAAACGTCCATGGGCTTTTGCGCATGGCCCGGCAGATGGAGATCGCCAATCGCAAATATCGACATTCGTCCCTCGCTTCTTCAGGGTCGGTTCAGTCCTCGTCGTCCTCGTCGTCGTCCTCGTTTTCCTCATCCTCGATGACGCTTTCCAGAGAAAGCTCGCTCTCGATGTCGCCAAATTCGTTTTCGGGGATGTCCTCGTGAATCTGGGGGATGATCTCGTCCATGGTGCTCACGGAGTTGAGGCCGATGGTGCTTTCATCCACCACGGTGGGCGTTTCGTCGTTATCGGTGTCGGAGCCGCCGCTGGCCATCTCCTTGAGGCAGCTGAGGCACACGTCGCGGCCGGGAAGCGCGGGGGCCGCGTTGCACACGGAGCACAGCTCCATCTCATCCTCCACCTGGGTGCCTTTCAGCTCTCTTAAGCACACCTTGCAGAGCTTTTCATTCTCCTGAATATAATTCAGTTCGCAGCGGGGGCATTTGACGAGTTTCATCTGTCGGTTCCTCCTCTATGATGGGTGGCTGTTTCCACTTGGAATCATTGCCATGGAAACGGTCTGCCAATTATATTGCAAAAATAAGTATTAATTATTACGATTGTATTACGTCTTCGGACGAGGCAAAACATACTGGAGGTGTCCTATGAACGGAAAACGCAAGTTGACGGTGCTTTTGCTGACATTTTGCCTTTTGACCCGGGCCGTTGCCCTGGCAGGCACGCCGTCCTCACAGTTTGGCTTTAAGGGCTGGCCTTACCGGCAAAGTGAACGCTGCCCGGCGACCCATTGCCCCAGCGCGACGCCTGCGCCAACCGAGGCCCCCACGCCGGAACCCACCGCGACGCCAATACCTGAGCCCACCGCAACGCCAACG
>CALVNG010000105.1 GCA_944349545.1 uncultured Eubacteriales bacterium | reverse complement strand
TCCAGCACCTGAATGTTTCGCGCGTCGTAATGGTTGGTCATTCGGTTCACCCCTTGATGAATCTGCGTCCACATGCGGAAAAGGCATACAACGCAACAGTTTATTATAGCATGGAACGCTGTTTTTGCACAAGAAAAAACGTGACCCGCCAAAGCGCAGGCTTGCGTTTGTGTTCGGGCGCACAAAAATCCCAAACATGCATGCATGCTTGGGAAAGAAAGTCCACTCCTTATTTATGCTTTCCTTCTGCGAAGCCTGCCTCCCAGCAGGATCATCGCACAGGCCGAGGCTGCCAGCAGTGCGGAAATCACCTCAAGCGGCGTTGAATCGCCCGTCAGCGGCACGCTCGCGGCAGGCGCCTCGCTCATCCGCTTCCATGCGACCATCACGGGGGAAAGGCCGTTCAGCCGCACCCTCAACCCCTCGGAGGTCTTTTCCACATACGGATATTCAATATCACCGGGCTTTTGCCCGTTGATCTCCTCCTCAAACATATGGGCAACGATGAATTCATAATGCCAGCGATCTGTCCCTTCGGGATAGGGCAATATCACCAGCAGCCCCTCCGTGGGAAAATTGTCCTCTGTGACCGGAACCCACTTATCGCCCACCTGCGTCTGCAACGTAACATCGTACAGCTTGGCGTCTTCTTTTTTTATGTTCAGCTTGCTTTCCGTGTTCAGCTCGTCAAAGACATACATCTCCAACTGGGCTACGGTCATATTTCCAAGGTTGTCCTGAATGCTTTTCGGCACCTTTTCCAAGTTTTCCTTTGCAACAATCTGATATTTCTCTTTTTCGTAAAAGTAAAAATTGACGCTAAAATAGAGTTGATAATTTATCGCGCTTTTCTCCTCGCCCTGATAGAGAACACGGCAGAAATAGCCAGACCAGGAATCCTGATGCTCTGACCCATCGTTTGTAATCGTCAACTGATTGGCGCTGGTTGCCTGCATAAGCTCCTCGCCGCCGTCGGGCAACTCCCTGAACCACTCGTAAACAAGCGTTTTTCCGCTTACGTCCGCCTTAGCTGCGGGAACCGTCAGCGTTACGCTCTCGCCCTGAAACAGGGAGTATTCCATAAACCCATGTTCCTGCGTAACAATCGGATGAGGTATGGAGCTATCGAACAACACAAAGTCAAAGCTGATCCCGCCTCGTTCATTTCCATCTTCCAAAACGTCAACGGCTATCCTTCTTTGATGGTCGGCAGCAGTTGGCATAACGGTTACTGATGGAACGCTTGTCGTAGAAATCGGCTCCTCGCCCGTATAATCGTCCCATTTCCAGTTGTAGGTGAGCTTGCTCCCAACGGAAGAATAATGCGGCGCATCCAGCGTAATGGTAAGGGGTGAACCAGCAGTAAACGTAATATAGCCGCTGCCATAATCATCCGGAAAAATAACATCCGCCTGCGCCGTCAGTGGCAGCAGCATGGCCAGTACCGCAAGTGCCGCAAGTGTGCAGACAAACGCCGCTTTGTTTCTGCCCATTTTGTCCCTTCCCCTTCAACACATAATTCCAATATTTAGTTTATCAAATTTGTAGGCGAGTTGTCAACCGCTATTTGCGAACCCACAAAAACGCACCCCGCCCAAACCGCAGGCTTTACATTTCAGCGATCTTTCTAATGGTATTGGCCGTTCTGATCGTTAATTTGCCGCTGATATTCGCGCTTGCCGTTTTAGACCACCAGTTTGTCCTTTGATAATCCTTCCTGCTGAAAGACCAGAAGATTGCTTCTTTGTATTCCTTAATCTGTTCCAATTCCTTTTTCGGTTCGCCAAGCTCGCCGTATACTTCTGCGAATGTGGCGGGCGGCAGAATAAAAATCAAATTGTCATAGATCTCTTTATTTTCATTTCCCCACCAATCTGGGGCGTTGTGCAGGATGTCCTCAAGGTTTTCTTTCGATATAACAAAAACAGGAATCTTCAAAGCGAACTGATTTTCGATCATTCCCTCAATTTTCTTCGTCAACGATCCCCTATCCTTTTCATCGCTCGAAAAAACCACATTGCCGCTGTTCAGATATGTTTTAACCTCTCCAAAATCAAGGCTTTCAAAGCCCTTCTTCAAATCCGCCATCGGCACCTTGTTTTTTCCGCTTATATTGATGCCACGCAAAAACGCAGCATATCTTTTCATCATCTGCTGATACCTCCTCCGTTTTTTCCGGCTGCGCTTATCCTTCTATCTTACGATTCTTCATTTTCTGCTAAAACAGCCGCCCCTCCGCAAAACTGGAAGGGCGGCCGGGGCCGTTTTCTTTTGTTTCCGCTTAGAAGTTCTCCACCAGCTCGATATCCTTGTACCGCCTCATGCCGGTACCGGCGGGAATCAGCTTGCCGATGATGACGTTCTCCTTCAGGCCCAGCAGCGGGTCCACCTTGCCCTTGATGGCGGCGTCGGTGAGCACGCGGGTGGTCTCCTGGAAGGAGGCGGCGGAGAGGAAGCTCTCGGTGGCGAGGCTGGCCTTGGTGATGCCCAGCAGCACGCGCTTGGCGATGGCGGGGCGGCCGCCGTTCTCGATGGTCTGGCGGTTGGCCTCCTCAAAGCGGTAGATGTCCACGAGGGAGCCGGGCAAAAGCAGCGTGTCGCCGCTGTCCTCCACGCGGACCTTGCGCAGCATCTGCTTGACGATGATCTCGATGTGCTTGTCGGAGATGTTCACGCCCTGCTGGCGGTACACGCTCAAAACCTCGCGCAGCAGGTAGTCCTGCACGGCCTTCACGCCCAGAATGCGCAGCAGGTCGTGGGGGTTGATGGAGCCTTCGATCAGCTCCGCGCCGGCCTCGACGTGCTGGCCGTCCTGCACCTTGAGGCGGCTGCCGTAGTTGATCTGGTATACCTTGGTCTCGGAGGGATCGTCCTCGCTGGTGACGGTGACCTCGCGCTTCTTCTTGTTTTCGCCCAGGCTCACGCGGCCGCTGATCTCGGTGAGGATGGCGTCGCGCTTGGGCTTGCGGGCCTCGAAGAGCTCCTCCACGCGGGGAAGGCCCTGCGTGATGTCGTCGCCGCTGGCGATGCCGCCGGTGTGGAAGGTCCGCATGGTGAGCTGCGTGCCCGGCTCGCCGATGGCCTGCGCGGCGATGATGCCGACCGCCTCGCCCACATCCACGGCGCCGCCGGTGGCGAGGTTCGCGCCGTAGCAGCGGGCGCACACGCCGGTTTCGTTGCGGCAGGTGAGGACGCTGCGCACCTGGGCCTTTTTGATGCCCGCGCGGGTGATGGCCTTGGCCTGATCGTTGGTGATGGTTTCGTTCAGGGCGACGATGATCTCGCCCGTGGTGGGATCGACGATGTCCTCGGCGGCCACGCGGCCCAGCAGGCGGTCCTCGAGGCTCTCAATGACCTGATTGCCGATGGTGATCTCCTGCACGGTGATGCCGCGCACCTTTTCGCCGCGGGCGGCGAAGCAATCGGGCTCGCGCACGATCACCTCCTGCGACACGTCCACCAGACGGCGGGTCAGGTAGCCCGAGTCGGCGGTACGAAGCGCGGTATCGGCCAGGGACTTGCGGCTGCCATGGGAGCTGAGGAAGAACTCCAGCACCTTGAGGCCCTCGCGGAAGTTCGCGCGGATGGGCAATTCAAGCGTCTTGCCGCTGGGGGAGGCCATCAGGCCGCGCATGCCGGCCAGCTGGCTGACCTGCGCCGCGCTGCCGCGGGCGCCGGAATCGGTCATCATGCGGATGGGATTGAACTTGTCAAGGCCGGGCAGAATGCGTCCGCGCAGGTTGGCGGTGGTGGCATTCCAGATGTCGACGACCTTGGCGTAGCGCTCGTCCTCGGAGAGCATACCCATGCGGTACAGGCTGTTGATCTCGGCCACCTGATCGTCGGCTTCCTTGAGGATCTGGCTCTTTTCTGGCGGCACGATGATGTCGCTGACCGACACCGTGACCGCGCCGCGGGTGGAGTACTTGAAGCCGAGGTTCTTGATGTTGTCCAGCACCTGCGCCGTCTCGTGGATGCCGTGCTTGAGGTAGACCTCGTCTACGATCTTGCCCAGCTCCTTCTTGCCCACCAGGCTGTCGATCTCCAGCGCAAACATCTCGTCCAGACACGTGCGGGGCTTTCTGCCGATGTCCTGCGGGATCACCTCGTTAAACAGCAGCAGGCCCAGCGTGCAGTCGATGATCTTGCGGCCCTTCACGCCGCCAAATTCGCGCTCCACCCGTACCTTGATGGGGGCCTGCAGGCTCAGCTGGCCCAGCTGATAGGCCATCATGGCCTCGTCGGGGCTGGAGAACACGCGGCCCGCGCCCTTGCCGTCGGGCCGGTCGATGGTCAGGTAGTAGCAGCCGATGACCATGTCCTGCGAAGGCGACATGACGGGCTTTCCGTCCTGGGGCTTCAAAATGTTGTTGTGCGCGAGCATCAGGAAGCGGGCCTCGGCCTGCGCCTCCATCGAAAGCGGCACGTGAATGGCCATCTGGTCGCCGTCAAAGTCGGCGTTGTAGGCGGTGCATACCAGCGGGTGCAGCTTGAGCGCCTTGCCCTCCACCAGCATCGGCTCAAAGGCCTGAATGCCCAGGCGGTGCAGCGTGGGCGCGCGGTTGAGCAGCACCGGATGCTCCTTGATGACCTCCTCCAGAATGTCCCATACCTCCGGGCGGCCCTTTTCGACCATGCGCTTGGCGTTCTTGCCGTGGTGCGCCTTCTTGAGCGTCACCAGCCGCTCGATCACGAAGGGCTTGAACAGCTCGAGGGCCATTTCCTTGGGCAGGCCGCACTGGTAGAGCTTGAGCTCCGGGCCCACCACGATGACCGAGCGGCCGGAGTAGTCCACGCGCTTGCCCAGCAGGTTCTGGCGGAAGCGGCCCTGCTTGCCGCGCAGGAAGTCGGACAGGGATTTCAGCGCCCGGTTGCCGGGGCCGGTCACGGGGCGGCCGCGGCGGCCGTTGTCGATGAGCGCGTCCACGGCCTCCTGCAGCATGCGCTTTTCGTTGCGGACGATGATGTCCGGCGCGCCCAGCTCAAGGAGGCGCTTTAAGCGGTTGTTTCGGTTGATGACGCGGCGGTAGAGGTCGTTCAGGTCGCTGGTGGCGAAGCGCCCGCCGTCCAGCTGCACCATGGGGCGAAGGTCCGGCGGCATGACCGGGATCACGTCCAGGATCATCCACTCGGGCTTGTTGTGGCTCAGGCGGAAGGCCTCCACCACCTCCAGCCGCTTGACCGCGCGGGCGCGCTTCTGGCCCTCGGTGTCGCGGTCGCGCTCCTTCTCGGCCAGCTCGGCGATCTCCTTCTTGAGCTTCTCGCTGATGGCGTCCAGATCCAGCTCCATCAGCATTTCCTTGACCGCCTCGGCGCCCATGCCTGCGCGGAAGCTCCCCGCGCCGCAGCGCGCCTCGATCTCGCGGTACCTGGCGTCGGTGATCAGCTCGTGCTTTTTCAATCCCGTCTCGTTGGGGTCGCCGGGGTCGAGCACGATGAAGTTGGCAAAGTAGAGCACCTTTTCCAGCGTGCGGGGGCTGATGTCCAAAAGCATGCCCATGCGGCTGGGGATGCCCTTGAAGTACCAGATATGGCTCACCGGCGCGGCCAGCTGGATGTGGCCCATGCGCTCGCGGCGCACCTTGGAGCGGGTCACCTGCACGCCGCACTTGTCGCAGATCTTGTTCTTGTCCTTGAACTTGATGCGCTTGTACTTGCCGCAGTTGCACTCCCAGTCCTTGGTGGGCCCGAAGATGCGCTCGCAGTAGAGGCCGTCGCGCTCGGGCTTTAAGGTGCGGTAGTTGATGGTTTCGGGCTTGGTTACCTCGCCGTAGCTCCACTCCAGAATCTGCTCGGTGGACGCCATGCCGATCTGGATGGAATCGAGATTGGTCAGGTCAAACAAAACGCGGCACTCCCTTTCGGTCTGTCAGGGGGGAACGGATCACTCGCCGTCCTCCGGCTTCTCGTCTTCATCGTCCAGGTCGATGGCGGCCAGGTCGTCGTCGCCCAGGTCCATGTCGAAGTCATCCAGCTCGTCGTCCATGCTGAAATCGACCTCCACATCCTCCTCGCCCGCGTCGGGGGTCTCCTCCACCTGCGCGGCGGCGGGCTGCTCGCCCTCTCCCGCGCCCTCGTCCAGGCGCGCGGCGGGCGTGGTATCCATGTCCAGATCGTCGTCGTCCAGCTCGCGGATGATGATTTCGTTCTTGTCGCGGTCCAGCACCTTGATGTCCAGGGCAAGGGACTTAAGCTCCTTGATGAGCACCTTGAAGCTCTCCGGCACGCCGGGAGCGGGGATGTTGGTGCCCTTGACGATGGCCTCGTAGGTCTTGACGCGGCCCACGATGTCGTCGCTCTTCACGGTCAAAATCTCCTGCAGCGTGTTGGCGGCGCCGTAGGCCTCCAGCGCCCAGACCTCCATCTCGCCGAAGCGCTGGCCGCCGAACTGGGCCTTGCCGCCCAGGGGCTGCTGGGTCACCAGCGAGTAGGGGCCCACGGAGCGGGCGTGCATCTTGTCGTCCACCAGATGGTGGAGCTTGAGGAAGTACATGTAGCCGACCGTGACCGGGTTTTCAAAGGGCTCGCCGGTGCGGCCGTCGTAGAGGATGGTCTTGCCGTCGGGGCGCTTGCCGGCCTTCACCAGCAGCTCCTCGATATCCTCCTCGGTCGCGCCGTCAAAGACGGGGGTGGCCACGTGCCAGCCCAGGGCCTTGGCGGCCATGCCCAGATGGACCTCCAGCACCTGGCCCAGGTTCATGCGCGAGGGCACGCCCAGCGGGTTCAAAACGATCTGCAGGGGGGTGCCGTCGGGCATGAAGGGCATATCCTCCTCGCGGAGAATCCGGCTGACCACGCCCTTGTTGCCGTGGCGGCCGGCCATCTTGTCGCC
>CALVNG010000104.1 GCA_944349545.1 uncultured Eubacteriales bacterium | reverse complement strand
GCCTTCAACGTCAACAACATGGAAATCATCCAGGGCATCACCGAGGGCGCGAAGATGGAAAACGCCCCCCTCATTTTGCAGGTGAGTGCGGGCGCGCGCAAGTATGCCAAGCATGTCTACCTCATGAAGATGATTGAGGCCGCCATCGCGGATACCGACCTGCCCATCGTGGTGCATCTGGACCACGGCCCCGACTTCGAGACCTGCAAGAGCTGCATCGACGGCGGCTTCACCAGCGTCATGATCGACGGCAGCCACCTGCCCTTCGAGGAGAACATCGCCCTGACCCGCAAGGTCGTCGAGTACGCGCACGACCGCAACGTGACCGTCGAGGCAGAGCTTGGCCGTCTGGCCGGCGTGGAGGACGACGTGAAGGTCTCCGCCGAGGACTCCAGCTACACCCGCCCCGAAGAGGTCGAGGAGTTCGCCACCCGCACCGGCTGCGACAGCCTGGCCATCGCCATCGGCACCAGCCACGGCGCCTTCAAGTTCAAGGGCGAGCCCAAGCTGCGCTTTGACATCCTGGAGGAAGTCTCCAAGCGCCTGCCCGGCTTCCCCATCGTGCTCCACGGCGCCAGCAGCGTCATCCCCAGCTATGTGGACATGATCAACCAGTACGGCGGCAACATGCCCGGCGCGCAGGGCGTGCCCGAGGAGATGCTGCGCAAGGCTGCCAGCATGGCCGTCTGCAAGATCAACATCGACAGCGACCTGCGCCTGGCCTTCACCGGCGAGATCCGCAAGCACCTGGCCGAGCATCCCGACCACTTCGATCCCCGCCAGTATCTGACCGACGCGCGCGATGGCATCCGTCAGATGGTGCGCCACAAGATCGTCAACGTTCTGGGCTGCAACGGCAAGGCGTAAGCCATTCCACTAAGCCACAAGCGCGGCGCGACTGAACCAGTCGCGCCGCAACTTTTTTTTCGCCACTCAATCAAACGTCCCCGCCGCGCGTCTAATGGGTGAAAGCGCGCTTGACCGGAAGGAGGGGAAGCCTGTGACAAGGGAGGACTTTGAGGGCCGCGTCCTGGACGCGCGGGAAAAAATGTACCGCGTGGCCAGGAGCTACCTTCAAGGGGAGCAGGACTGCCTGGACGCGGTGTCCGAGGCGGTGCTCAGGGCCTGGCAGAAGCGCTCGTCCCTTCGCCGGGAGGAGTTCTTTGACACGTGGCTCATGCGGATTCTGATGCGCGAATGCGTCAACATCCAGCGCAGGCAAAAGCGCATGGTGCCCGTGGAGAGCGTGCCGGAGAGGCCCGCGCCCGACAGGAATGCCGCGGCCCTGCGCGACGCGCTGGACGCCCTGCCCCCGAAGCTGCGCACCGTGACGGTGCTGCACTACATGGAGGGGTACGACGTTTCGGAGCTTTCGCGGCTGCTGCGCGTTCCCAAAGGAACTGTCACCTCCCGGCTGCACATGGCCCGCGGACGCCTGAGGGAGCTTTTGAAGGAGGACATCGAATGAAACAATCCGAGTGGCGGCGCGCATATGATCCGGACCCGGTCCATCTGGAGGCGCGCGTGAGGCATACGCTCAAAAATCTTGATGCGGCCCCGGCCGCGCGGCCGCGCGCGCTGCGCACGGCGCTGATCGCAGCGCTGGTGCTGGCGCTCCTGTGCGGCATCGCGCTGGCGGTGTACGAGAGCCGCACGGCCGACCTGGCGGGGTGGTTCGGCGGCGAGGAACGCAAGGAAGCGCTGCTCGCGGGCGATATCGCGCCCTCGGGCGAGAGCACGCGGCTGGGCGATGTGGTCTATACGCTGGACGACGTGATCTACAAGGACGGCACGATCTACGGCAGCGGCGTCATCCGCGCGGCGGAGGGGGCCAACATCGTGCTGATTGACGAAAATTCGGGCATCTATGAGCCCGCGGGCTATCCCCTGCACTACGGCAAGGACTACACCGTGCCCGACGACGCGCCCAGCTACGCCGAGCTGGCGAAGGAGCGGGGAGCCAGGCTCATCCTGGCCAAATGCGTGGCGGACGGCGTGCTGGATGAAAACGGCGAGCCGGACAGCGTCGGCTACGATCAGGTTCCCCAGCCGGACGGCACCATTCGCTTCTACTTTGAGTTCGCGGGCCGCGAGGGCGGCATTGAGCGCGCAGAGAGCTATGACGTGATCCTCTCCATCGCCAACTGGGAGGTCACGCCCGAGGGCGAATGGCTGCGCGAGGACCCCGACAACACATGGCTCAGGGACGAATGGGTCGTGACGGTCACGCCCGATAGGAAAGGAGATGCCCAATGAAAAAACGTGGACTTTGCATTGCGCTGTGCCTGTGCCTGCTGACGGGCGCCCTGCCTGCGCTGGCGCAGGACGGCGGCGCGCTGTGCGTGCTCAATGACGGCTGGTTCGTAAACGAGGATTATCTGGCGCAGTACCCGGACCGAAGCCTGGAGATGATCCCCGCCGAGTATCTTGACAACGGCATCGACACCAACCTGCGGGAGCTGCTCTTCACCACCGATTGGGATGTGGCCCGCGTTACGACGGACGAGTTCACCCTTCGGGAGCTGGACGAGGCCGGGCTGCTCATGGACCTGACGGAGCTGTTCGGGGAGGAGAAGCTCTATCCCGCCGTGCGCGGGGCGGTCACGGTAGACGGCCGCATGATGGGCGTGCCCACGATGGGCTGGTACATGGGCGCCCGTTACAGCATGCAGTGGCTGGATGGGGACCCCTACGGCCTGGGGGAAAAGCTGGGGCTTACGGAGGCGGACGAGCCGCATACCTGTGCGGAGCTCTACGCCCTTGCGCAGAAGTATTTTGCGCTGGAGGCGGAAACGCGGCGTGGTACCCTCTTTTTCGATGGCATGCTGAACGGTCAGGCGGGCGTTTTGCTGCTTTCGAGCTTCATCGATCAATATGCCGGGGAATTTGCGGACGCGGAGGGGAACGTCGATTATGATACCGACGCCTTCCGTGACGGGGTTGGGCAGATCGACGAACTGACGGCGCTGCTTAACGACAACCTCAAGCCCCTCTATAATGAAGGCTCCACCAGGCTGTACATGCTGGTCAGCGACGCGGCCAATCATCCGCTGGGGAACGAGACGCTGTTTTCCGTCGGGATGGAGCGAAAGGTGCCCATGCGGCTGGAGGTCTGGGTCATGAACGCCCGGACCGATAAGGCGGACGAGGCCGCCGACTACATCCGCGCGGCCATGGCGCGCACCGCCCCGGAATTTGCCCCGGCGCTGTACGAGGAATATGACTATACTGCCCTGCTGCGCGCCAGCCTCGACCGCGACATCGAGGCGCAGAAGGAGCAAAACGAAGCCCAGAGCGTGATCGATGAGCTCATCCGCCTGCGCGACGCCGGGGAGGCCGACGGGCACTACTACAGCCGGGAACAGCTCGAACGCTACCGCACGGAGGTCGCCCCCTACCTGATCTTCCCGAAATGCGGGTATGTGGGCGGTTGGACGCCCGCAAGCAGCTACATGAAGGGTAAGCTGGACATGAACGGGCTGATCGCGGAGCTGAACGGGCAATAAAGGTAATAAAAAAGAAGGCCGCCGCACTCGTCAGGGTGCGGCGGTCGTTGTTGCTTTTTTGTGCTTTTTTCCCTCTGACGGAAAACGGAGTATGCTGCGGCGTGAGCCGAGCGAGACAAACAGGCACGAGGAGGCAAAAAACGTCACCCCCAGCGACCGGTAGGTAAAGAACGAATGGATGTAGCTGTGATTGCCGGTAAACAGGTACCAGCCAAAGGGCAGCAGGGCCGCTGCCAGAAACAGGGCGGCGTTGCGCACGGCATTGCCGGATGGCCGCCGCAGGAGCGCCAGCGCCAGGTACAGCGCGTCCAGGACAAAAACGGCATAGAGCAGCGGACTATCCTTTATATAGTGCAGATTGCGGGCCAGCACGTCCGCATAGCTGGACCCCGCGCCGGATTCGTTCAATAGGGGGGAGTGCATTTTTATGGCGCTGATTGCATTGAGGAAAATGGACGGACTCACCAGCAGAGCGGTCAGCATCCACTTGCCGGCCCACATGCCGCCATAGCCTACCGCCCAGCACAGGCACAGCGTCAGGAACTTCCGCGCGCTGATGCGCGCGCACGATTGCCCGCAAAGGCACAGCTGCAGCGCAAGCGGAAAGCCCAGCGTCATCAGCGGGGCCGTCAGCAGATCGACATAAGAGGTGGCGCAGCCGATGCAGGCAAAGAAGAGGGGCAGACGAAACCCCTTTTTGAACCAGTTTGCAAAAAACAGCAGCAGAAGCATCGCCGCCAGCATGATCATGTTCACGGAAGAGAATTGCAGCGACTGGAAGATGAGCGAGGGAGAAAGCAGCAGGATGGAAAGCAGCCACGGCAGCAGGTACCGTCCCAGACCGCGTCTGAACATGAGAAAGACTATGCCCGTTCCCAGCAGAAGCTGCACCGCCCTGTAAACAATGCGGATCTGATCATAGCGAAATACGCAGAGCAGCGGCTTGAGCCACGCGAGGTACCCGTGCCAGTAACGGGCATAATCCACGTACTGCACGGCGGGACGCTCCTGTTCGCCGCCATAGATGGGATAAAGGGAAAAATAGGGGCCTGCACCGGTATCAGCGTGCATGCAAAGAAGCGCTCGCTGCACGAGCGGCCCCTCATAATCGCAGGCGGCTGTCATGAGCATCAGCGCGTCTGTATAATTATCCAGCTGCCCTATGCCGTTGAGGGTGCTCACCTGCGGATAGATTCCCTCCCGATCAATGGTATAGGCGGAGGGCGCCATGTTGGAAACCATGGGAGCAAGGGGCAGGGCACAGGCCGCCAGCAGCAGGGAAAAACCCAGAACCACGCAAACGGCTACCGTTCCCGCAAGCTGCAAGACGCTTTTGATCCGGTTACGCCACATGGGCAAGGCCTCCTTCCGGTGGAATAAACCGCCTTCATACCAGCTCCAAAGACGGCACGGCGTTGAGTGAAAGCAGCGCCAGCGCGCCCTTGCGCAGGCGGTAATAGGCCGCCGAGCCGATCATGGCGGCGTTGTCGGTGCACAGCCACAGCTCCGGCATGCACAGGCGGAAACCCCGCTCGGCCGAGAGTGCCTTCATCTGCGCGCGCAGGCGGCGGTTGGCGCTCACACCGCCCGCCAGGCACAGCGTATGCAGGCCGCTGTCCTCCAGGGCCAGCATGGCGCGCTCGCAGAGCGTATCCACCACCGCGCGCTCAAAGCTGGCGGCCAGGTCGGCGCGGGGCAGGGCTTCCCCCTTCTGCTCCATCTTGTGGCAGGCGTTGAGAAAGGCGGTCTTGAGGCCCGAAAAGCTGAAATCGTACCGCCCGTCCGGGTGGGGATGGGGCAGGGGAAGGTAGGTGCCGTCCCCGCCCTCGGCCAGTTTGGAAAGCAGCGGCCCGCCGGGGTAGTTGAGCCCCAGCACGCGCGCGGCCTTGTCGAATGCCTCGCCCGCCGCGTCGTCCACGGTCTGGCCAAGCAGGGTGTAGTCGCCGTAGGCGTTCACGCGCGTGAGGTGGCTGTGCCCGCCGCTCACCACCAGGCACAGAAACGGCGGCTCCAGGTCCGGCGTGGTCAGGAAGTTGGCGCTGACATGCCCCTCGATGTGGTTGACGGGAATCAGCGGCAGGCGTGTGGTATAGCTCAGCCCCTTCATGCAGTTGACCCCGGTGAGCAGCGCGCCCACCAGCCCCGGCCCGTAGGTTACGGCCAGCGCGTCCACGTCCGAAAGGGACATATCCGCCTCTTTGAGCGCCTGGTCGATCACGCGGTCGCAGGCGTCCATGTGCGCGCGGCTGGCGATCTCCGGCACCACGCCGCCATAGAGCGCATGCGTGTCCACCTGGGAAAAGATGACGCTGCTGATGATCTTCCGCCCGTTTTCCACGATGGCCGCCGCGGTTTCGTCGCAGCTGGATTCCATAGCCAAAATGCGAACGGAAGCCTTGCTTTGCAAGGCTTCCAGCTTTTCTTCCATCTCGCGTTGCGTCTGCACGGGAAAGGGCCTCCTTAGCGGTTTGCGCCGCCGGCGGACTCGGCGCGCGACTGCGCGATGCGCGCGCTCACCGGCGAAAGAATCAGGGGCAACACCAGCACCGCCGCCAGCATCAGCACCAGCATCAGCAAAACAGGCGGCAGGTACGCCGAAAACAGCGATTCCGGAAACAGGCGCATCACCAGCTCGTCCGCGGGGAAGATGCCGTCGGGGATGAGCGTGCGGTGCAGCATCTCCCACATGCCGCTAAAATCCAGGCTGGCCCACAGGCCCACCCCGGCGATGAGCAGCAGCGGCAAAAGCGTTCCCGCATAATACCCCTGCATAGAGAAGCCGCCCCGGCGGCCGGAGGTGGCCAGCGCCCAGGCAAGCAGCAGGACCGCCGCCGCCGCGCCGCACACAAGCAGCGTGGAAGCGGCGCTCACCCAGCCCTTGACCGTGACCATGTGGTCGCGGAAGCTCTGGGGAATGAAGCGGCTGGCCGGAAAGCCCGCAACGGTGATGCTGGGCTCCCAGCTGTCCTGCGCGTCGGTGAGAAAGAGGATGGTTTCGTCCGCAAAGCTGCTTACGCTGGCTGCGTCCATGCCCAGCGCGGCGTAATCCACATTTTCCAGCAGGGCGGTTTCAAGGAGCTGCCCGTCCACCGCGTTGAGGTACACGGAAGCCCCGGCGGCGACCAGCACCAGCAGGAGGGAAGCGAGAAAGCAGCGGAAAAACGCAGCGCGGCGGGGCCGCGCGGCGGAGCTTGGGTCATGCGGCATGCGCTTTCCTCCCATGATCACTGCATTTTCAGATAGGCGGTGATGAAGCCGTCGAGGTTGCCGTCCATCACGTCGTCGACGTTGCCGCTCTCAAAGCCGGTGCGGTGGTCCTTGACCATGGTGTAGGGCTGGAACACATAGGAGCGGATCTGGCT
>CALVNG010000103.1 GCA_944349545.1 uncultured Eubacteriales bacterium | reverse complement strand
TCGCCGCGGCGCACCCGGTCGCCGGGCTTCACCGTGGCCTCGGCGGGCTTGCCCACGTGCTGGCGAAGCGGCAGCAGGACCCGTTTGGGCCGCAGTCCCACGTCCGTGTACGGGGCCGGGACATCGAATGCGCTCAGGCCCATGCGCGCGATCAGCCGCTTGACCGGCACGCGCTTTTGCACGATGAACGGGTCCACGCGAATGTCCGTCTCCGGCTCCGGCCGGATGCCCGCACGCCCCAGCTCGTCCTTGAGCTGCGCCATGACCTCCGAGGGCGAAAGTCCCATATGGCAGGCGTAGTTGGTGCACACGCCGCAGCTGGAGCAGGCCAGCACCGAGCGGGCATTGCCCAGCAGCGCGCCGTTGCCGGTGGTGATGGCACGCATGGCCTTGTGCGGCTCCACATGCAGGCCAAGGGCGTTTCGTGGGCACATCTGCGTGCACTGGCTGCACTGGCAGCACACCGCCCGCGCGATCTTGAGCAGCCGCTCGGGGCTTTGCGTACGGCGCGCGATCAGAAGATGCGTGCGCCTGAGCATGAGGAGCCCGCCCGTCGTCTTGGTCACCGGCGCGTCCCAGTCCCCCTCGAGCTTGCCCATGCAGGGCCCGCCCACGATGAGCGCGTAGTCCTCTTTGGTGCCCGTGAAGCCCGACAGCGCGAGCACCTCGCGCATCGGGGTGCCCACGGGAACGGTCACGGTGAGGGGATGAGGCACGTCGCCGCCCACGGTCACGTCCTTGTCCACCACCGGGCGGCCCTCGGCCGCGTCGGCGATGTTGCACAGCGTAGCCACGTTGCTCACCACGCAGCCCACATCCGCGGGCAGCCTGGCGCTGGGCACCACGCGGCCCGTGACCTCATAGATGATGGACTTTTCATCCCCGGAGGGGTAGTAGCTGTCCATCAGGTGCAAAGTGATGTCCTTTCGGTTCCCCAGCGCAGCCTTGAGCGCCTTGACCGCGCCTTCGTAGTGCGCCTTGGTGGCGATGACGCCCTGCTTGGCGCCCGTGGCCTGCATGGCCAGCTCCATGCCGCGCACCACGCGGTCCGCGCGCCGCTGCATGAGCAGCTGGTCCACGCGCAGAAGCGGCTCGCATTCGGCGCCGTTGGCGATGACGTACTCGGCCCTGGCGCCCAGCTTCACATGCGTGGGGAACCCCGCGCCGCCCGCGCCGACCACGCCTGACAAGCGCACCTGTTCAACGATGTTCATACCGGTCCTAACCTCCCCTCTGCCCGCCGGGCGGGGATCAGCAGATGCGGAAATCGCCGTAGAGCACGCAGCGGCGAAGCCTGGTGAAGGACCGCGCGCTGGTGACGCCCTCGCCGGTGGGGGTGGCGATGGTCATGGTGGTGTAGCCCTCGCCGTCAAAGCCCAGGCCGGAGAAGCTGGAGGAATTCTTGACAAAGATGGTGGTGTTGAGCTTGCGGGCCGCCTTGCTCATGTTGTGCACGTTGGTGGAATGGATCATGGCGGAATGCTTGCAGCCCTGCTCGGCGCGGAAGGCCTCCTCGACGGCCTCGTCGATGTTGCTCACGCGCACGATGGGCAGCACGGGCATGAGCATCTCGGTCATGACGAAGGGATGGTTGCGGTCCGTCTCGGCGATGATCAGCCGCGGATTGCCGGTGAAGCTCACGCCGCTGTCGCGCAGGATGACCGCCGCGTCATGGCCCACATACTTGCGGTTGATGACGTACCTGCCGTCCTTGTTGATGAGCGTGGTCTTGAGCACCTTGTCGATGTCCGCGCCGTAGATGCGCACCGCGCCGCAGCGTTCCATCTCGCTCATGAGGCGGTCGGCGATGTTGGTAAAGGCGAATACCTCTTTTTCGGCGATGCACAGCACGTTGTTGTCAAAGCTCGCGCCGTCCACGATGCGCCGGGCCGCGTCGGGCAGGTCCGCCGTATCGTCCACGATGACGGGCGGGTTGCCGGGGCCGGCCGCGATGACCTTCTTGCCGGTCTTCATGGCCACGCGCACCACGGCCTCGCCGCCGGTGATGCTCAAAAGCGGGATATCCGGATGGGTCATGATCGCCTGGCCGGTTTCCAGCGTGGGCTCCTTGACCGTGGTGATCAGCGCCGCCGGGCCGCCCGCCGACACGATGGCCTCCACCATCAGGCGCATGGCCTCCTGCGAGGCATGCCTGGCCGCCGGATGGGGATTAAAGACCACGGCGTTGCCCGCAGCGATCATGCTGATGGAATTGTTGATAACGGTGGAGGTGGGGTTGGTGGACGGGGTGATCGAACCGATGACCCCGAAGGGCGCCTGCTCGATGAGCATCATGCCCTTGTCGCCGGTTTCGCAGCGGGTTTGAAGGTCCTCAATGCCCGGCGTGCGGCGGCTGACCAGCAGGTTCTTCTGAATCTTGTCCTCCACGTGGCCGTAGCCCGTTTCCTCATGTGCCAGCCGCGCCAGATACTCGGCGTTGTCGATGCCCGCCTTGCGCATGGCGGCGATCAGTTCGCCGCGCTTTTCCAGCGTCATGTCTGCCAGCTTGGCCTGAGCGGCCTTGGCGTTCTGAACCGCTTCCTCGGCGGTATCGCACAGCCAGCGGCCGCTTTCGACCGGCTGCGGCTTGGGCGCGGGCGCAGGCGCGGCGGCCTCGGCCCGGATGGCGCCGGAGAGACTGCGCACAATCTCGTCCGTAATCTGCCTGATTTGCTGTTCCGTCAATGCCATGTTCGTTCCCTCACAGATGCCCGGCCCATCGGCCCGGCGGTCGTTATATCACGGGTACCAGTTCGATGCCCCTCTCCGAGGCCGCGTCACGGGCCAGGGGTGTCAGGATGGCGTCGGGCGCATAACGGATGATCTTGTAGCCGTCACGCGCAGCCGTGCGCACATCATCCTCGGTGACCAGGCGGCGGCTTTCGGCGCTCAGGTCCAAAAGTGTCTGCCGCTTGGGTGCGGGGGGCGGCGGGGGCGGCGCACAGGCGCATATGTCCCTCTTATTCGACACGGCAGGCCCGTCCTCCTTTCGGATCACGCGGCAAAGCTGCCCGTCGGAGAGGGCGCAGGCGTTGGCCTCGTCCTTGTCGATGTGTGCCTCCATGAGATGCCCCTTGCCGCTGCGCACGATCACGCCATCCAGCGTGCCGGGGCGCGGTCCCTCCACCACGAGGCTGACCACGTCGCCGTCCTTCACGCCGAAGGCTTCGGCCTCGTCCGGGGCCAGGTGCAGATGGCGCTCGGCCACGATCACCCCGCGGGGGACCGTCACGCGGCTGTCGCCGTTTGCCAGCGTGCAGCCGGGGCTGCCCGCAAGGTCGCCCGACATGCGGATGGGGGGCTTGAGACCCAGCTTCACCGCGTCGGTGAAGGACAGCTCAATCTGCGTTTCCTTGCGGGCCGGGCCCACCACGCGCAGCGCCATCTTGCCCTTTTCGGTTTCGATGGTCACGCGCTCGTTGCAGGCGAACTGCCCGGGCTGGACCAGATCGCGCATTTTGGTCAGCTGGTATCCCGCGCCGAAGAGCTTCTCCACATCCGCCTGGCACAGGTGCACATGGCGGTTGGAGGACATCACCGGCACGTAGCGCTGGCCCGTCTTGGCCAGCTCGCAAAGCACCAGCCGCTCCACCGCGGCGCGCAGTTCCTTTTCGTTCATAACGCCCCTCCCTTCGGGGGGTGGCCGGGGCGGGCGCCCCGGCGCAGTTTCTTACTTCTTCTTGGCAGCTTCGGCCTCGGCCTTCTTTTTGAAGATCTCCTTGAGGCTCTCATTGTAGGGCGGACGGGCGATGCCGTACTCGGTCACGATGCCGGCGATGAGCTCGTTGTCGGCAAAGTCGAAGGCGGGGTTGTAGACCTTCACGCCCTCGGGCGCCATGCGGCGCTTGTACCACATCTCGGTCACTTCCTCGGCGGGGCGCTGCTCGATGGTGATGTCCTCGCCGCGGGCGATGGACATGTCGATGGTGGAGGTGGGGCCCAGCACATAGAAGGGGATGCCGTAGTACTTGGCCAGAATCGCCACGCCGGAGGTGCCGATCTTGTTGCAGGCGTCGCCGTTGGCGGCCACGCGGTCGCAGCCGACGAACACGGCGTTGACCCAGCCGTTCTTCATGACCTGAGAGGCCATGTTGTCGCAGATGACGGTGGTGTCCACGCCGTCGGCCTGCATCTCAAAGGCGGACAGACGCGCGCCCTGCAGGAGCGGGCGGGTTTCGTCCGTATAGACGCGGAAGTTCATGCCGCGCTCGCGGCCCAGATGGATGGGGGCCAGCGCGGTGCCGTACTTGGAGGTGGCCAGCTGGCCGGCGTTGCAGTGGGTGAGGATGCCGTCGCCGTCCTTGATGAGGGTCAGGCCGTACTCGCCGATCTGGCGGCACATCCACACGTCCTCGTCCTTGATGGCCACGCTCTCCCTGTGCAGAAGCTCCTTGAGCTCGGGAACGCTCTTGTCCCTGTTGTCCAGCACCACCTGCTCCATGCGGTTGAGCGCCCAGGAGAGGTTGACGGCGGTGGGACGGGAGGAGTTGAGGTAATCCTTGGCGGCCTTGAACTGGGGATAGAATTCGTCCCAGGTGTCGGCCTGAATCTGCTTGGCGGCCAGATACACGCCGAAGCCCGCGGCCACGCCGATGGCGGGCGCGCCGCGCACCTGCAGAAGGTAGATGGCGTTCCAGATGTCCTTCTGGTCGGTGAGGCTGAGGATCTCCACCTCGTAGGGCAGCTTGGTCTGGTCCAGGATGACCAGCGCGCTCTTCTCGTCATCCAGCGCGACGGTCTCGTAGCTCATGATGCTCTTGTCAGCCATGGCGGTTTCCTCCCTTACTTGGCCGCTTCATCGGCGCGCTTGACGGCGGCGACGAAATCGGCGCCGGTCTTGAAGGCCGTGCGGTTCATGATGTAGTCCTTGCCGCAGAGGATGTTGACCTTCTCGGCATGGGCGCGCTTGGCTTCGTCGGCGATGGTGGTCACGTCCTTGACGTTGGCCATGCCCACGGTGCGGCGGATGAGCTCGGTGCCGGCGTAGGCGGCGGTGTCGGACAGGATGGAATCCAGGTAGAACTCCTTGAAGCCGGGGGTCTTGGCCATGAGGTCCGTCACGCACTCGTCAAAGCACTTGAGGAATTTCTCGCAGAACAGGTCCACCGTCTCCTCGATGGCCTTGAGCGCCCAGTCGCAGAATTCGTCCGCCCCGGCGGCGCGGCCGTTGTCCCAGGCGAAGATCAGGTTGGCGACCACGTTGCCGATGTCGTAGCCCATGGGGCCGTAGAAGGCGAATTCGGGGTCAAAGACGCGGGTGGAATCCTGCTTGACGAAGATGGAGCCGGTGTGCAGATCGCCATGGATGAGGGACTGCGCGTTGTTCATGAACTCGAACTTGAGCTTGGCCACGGCCAGCTTGAGCGCGTCGTCCTCATAGAGCTCGCGGCGCACGAAGTCGGCGATGGGCGGGAAGACGTTGTTGCGGTGGTTGCAATCGTTGTACGGCTCGGTCAGCACCAGATCCTCGGTGATCTCGCACAGCTCGGGGTTGATGAAGCTCTTGACCATGGCCTTCTTTTCCTTGTGCTCCATGGCCACGTCGGTGGTCTTGAGCAAGGTGTTGACCATGTAGGTGGAGATGTCCTCGGCAAAGCGCGGGAACGTCTCGTGCCGCATGAGCGCGTAGCGCATCAGCGCATGGTCGGACAGGTCCTCCATGGCGCAGGCGCACATCACGGTATCATAGCCGTAGATCTTGGGCACCAGGCCGGGGGCGTACTTGTCCTGAATCTGCAGAATCTCGCTTTCAATGCGGTTGCGGTCGGTGGAAACCTTCATCTCCGCCGAAATGCGCAGCGCCTCGCCCGCCTGCTTGACGATGATGGACTTGCCGGTCTTCTCCTCCACCACGCGGAACACGTAGTTGAGGTTGCCGTCGCCGATCTCCTTGACGGTCAGCGCCGCGTCCTTGTCAAAGTGACCGGGGTACTTGGTCTGAACATAGTCGGCCACATCGGCTTCCTTCATGAGGAAATAGGTGTCGTAACGGGGCATGTGCAAGACTTCCTTTCTCTATCAAAAGTGCCTTTTTGGTTCCGGTTTCGGGTCCGTGTCAGCGAAACTCGATGTTTCGCAGATCCAGCGGGTCGATCGCGCAAAGCGCTCGCATCTCCTCCGCGGTGGGCGGCGGGGTGGTTTCGATGGAAAAATAGCGAATGGGAAAGGCGGTGTTCTCCGCCACCTCGTCGATGGTGGTATAGGGGTGAACGCTCTTGAGAATCAGCTGGCCCTGATACATGGTCAGCACGCACAGGGGGGTGACGATCTCGCTCACGTTGCCCTGCGCGGTCACAAAATCCACCTCGCGGGCGAAGGTGCGGCGGTCGTGCTTGGTGCGCCAGATGACGGCGCGTTTGGCCGTGGGGATGAGCACGGCGCTGCCCGCGCCGCCGGGCAGGCGGACCTTGGGCTTGTCGTAGGGGCCGATGACGGAGGCGTTGACGTTGCCCCGGTCGTCGAACTGCACGCCGCTGAGAAACGCCACGTCCAGCCCGCCGCGCATGCTCAGGTCAAATACCTCCATCAGCGGAAAACCCGCGCAGGCCGTCTCCCACAGCTCCCCGCCCGCGCTGGTAAACTCGCGCAGGGCGGGTTTGACGGGGTCCACTCCGCCGGGGATGTTGAGGTGTACGGCGTTTGGCGCGTGCAGGCGCTTGGCGAGCAAGGTGGCGATCATGGGCATGTGCGAGGATACGCCGTGAAAGACCGTGTCGCCGTCATGGATGAGGCGCGCCATGGCCACCGTCATCATATCGCAGGGACGGATCACAGCCGCCTCCCCCCTTCCAAAAGGAAGCGGTCCAGCGCTTCCGCGTCCTTGAGCTCCAGAAACGCGCGGATCAGCGCGCCGTCCGGCTCATAGCAGCCATAGCACGCTCCGGGGGCCGCGCCGCGCGGCGCATGCACCACGGCGGCGGTCAGAAAATGCGGAATGTCCGCCTTGCGCTCGCCGCCGGAAAAATACCCGTCGCCCACGATGCGCTCGGCGGTCACGATCACCTTTTGGGATGCGCGGGAGAGGAGCACGTCCTCGTACTTGGGGCCTTCAAAGAAGGCGTTGCCCTGCGAGTCGGCAATCTGCGCGTGCACCACGGCGAAGTCGGG
>CALVNG010000102.1 GCA_944349545.1 uncultured Eubacteriales bacterium | reverse complement strand
GGCGCAAAGGAAATCGCCCGCGTCGCGCAGGAGAAGGACTGCGCGCTGCTGGGCGAATTCGGCTGCCGGGGGTACAATACGTTCGGTCCGTTCAGACTGTTTGGCGGCACCGGCAAGGGAAAGCCTGACGAAGGTGATTTGCAGCGGGCCAGGGCGTTCATCCGCGGCATCCTGGACCGTACCCAGCCCGGCGACGCCGCAAGGTGACGCAAGCAAAGAGCCGCCGCGATTCCCAACGCACAGGCAGCGGGAACTCGCGGCGGCCTTCTTGTTTTGGCTTCACTTTGCATGGTGTTAAGTAGCCGTTCCCTGCGCAGCCAGGGCGCTCACTTCGCCGCAAAGCGCCCGCAACCGGGTTACTGCGGCTATGGGGTCGGCCGCCGTAAAGACGCCGTTCACCTTTTCAGCGTATCCGGCGGGAACGGCGGGCAGGCTTTCCGCGCGCTGAGCGGCTTTCTTTTCATTCAGCAGCCACGTCTCGTTCAGGGCAAACAGCACCTGGTGCATGGCTGAAACCGCCCGGAACATCTGCCCTGCCAAATAGCCCGCGTCGCCGCTGGCAACGCACTTTTCAGCAAGCGTACAGGAAAAATCCGCCTCGAACAGAAAGGTTTCCATAAGCCGCTTCTTCAGTGCGGGGGGATAGCTTTCCGCCTGCCGCTTTTCCCGAAAAAACGCCTCGTCCCGCGCATGGAGCACCCTGCAGCAAGCCAGTTCGCCCCGGTACATCACATTGAGAAACGCGTGGGGATGTCCCGGCTGGTAATGGCAGGTACATATTCCTCTGTCGGTTTCCTCCACGGCGGTTTGCACCCTTTGCCAGTCCCGCAGGATGATGTCCACGGCATAGCCGTTTACAACCAGCCACCCGCCGCAGTTGACCCACCGGCCCCATCCGCCTTCCATGCAGATAAGGCCGTCCCTGTGTCCGTCGTCCAGCCGGGCCGCAATGGCATTGTATTGGGCAAAATCCGCCTTGTCCCGATCATAATACAGGCCAATGTCGATATCCGATCGTTCCGTTGCGCTGCCCGTAGCCCTTGACCCGCCCAGCACAACGGCCCGGAGGGAGGCACAGCCCTGAAAGGCCCGGGCAACCTGTCGGATGGTTTGGCTCGCCTCATCCTGCTTTTCCATCTTTCGCCGTCCCTTTCGTATGAACAAAGCGGGACGAATGTTCGTCTCGCTTTTCTGCATGTTTTCAGGATACGCTGCTCTCGTTGGGCGCAGGCTTGGGCGGCTTCTTTTCCGAGGCCGGCCGCCGCAGCTTTTTGGGCTGCGCGCCGTCAGCCAGGACCAGCTTGGGCTTTTCCTTGCCAAGCGCGCATTTTTCCGTGATGATGCACTGCTTCACGTCCTCACGGGAGGGCAGGTCAAACATCGCGTCCATCAAAAGGCCTTCCACGATGGCCCTGAGGCCTCGCGCGCCGCTCTTGCGCTCGATGGCCTGCCTGGCGATGTGCGTGAGCGCCGCGGGCTCGAACCTGAGCTCCACGCCGTCCAGATCCATCAGATAGCTGTACTGCCGCACCAACGCGTTTTTCGGCTCGGTCAGGATGCGCACCAGCTGATCCTCGTCCAGCTGGTCCAGCGTGACCACGATGGGCAGGCGGCCCACAAACTCCGGAATCAGGCCAAACTTGATCAGGTCCTCGGGGCGGAGCTGCTTGAGCGTGGCGTTGATGTTTTCCTCCTGCTTGCTCTTCAGTTCGCTCCCAAAACCCAGCGCCTTTTTGCCGATGCGGTTTTCGATGATGGGCGCCAGCCCGTCAAACGCGCCGCCGCAGATGAAGAGGATGTTGGTGGTGTCGATCTGGATGAACTCCTGGTGCGGATGCTTGCGTCCGCCCTGGGGCGGCACGCTGGCGATGGTGCCCTCCAGAATCTTCAAAAGCGTCTGCTGCACGCCCTCGCCGCTCACGTCGCGGGTGATGGAGGGGTTTTCACTCTTGCGGGCGATCTTGTCGATCTCGTCGATGTAGATGATGCCGCGCTGGGCCAGCGGGATGTCATAATCCGCGTTCTGAATCAGGCGCAGGAGGATGTTTTCCACATCCTCGCCCACATAGCCCGCCTCGGTGAGGCTGGTGGCGTCGGCGATGGCGAAGGGCACGCGCAAAAGCTTTGCCAGCGTCTGTGCAAGAAACGTTTTGCCGCAGCCGGTGGGGCCGACCATGAGGATGTTGCTTTTTTGCAATTCCACATCCCCCGTGGCGGGCGCTGCGTCGATGCGTTTGTAGTGGTTGTAGACCGCCACGCTCAGGGCGCGCTTGGCGTCCTCCTGGCCGATGACGTACTGGTCCAGCACCTCCTTGATTTCGCGGGGGCGCGGGATTTCGGCGCTGCTGATGGAAACGCCTGCGTTGAAGTCATCGCTGATGATTTCCTGGCACAGCAGGATGCATTCGCTGCAAATCTGCACGTTGGGGCCGGCCACCATACGGCGCACCTGCTCGCTGGTTTTGCCGCAGAAGCTGCAGCGCTTGAGCTTGGGGATGCGGGGGTTGAAATCGTCACCCGGCATGCTGTCACCTCATTGTTGAAATCGGGGAATTACTTGGCGTTGCGCGGACGGTAGATTTCGTCGATGATGCCGTATTTCTGACCTTCCTCGGCGCTCATGAAATAGTCGCGCTCCACGTCCTGCTTCACGCGCTCAATGGGCTGGCCGGTCATTTCGGCCATGAGGCGGGTCATCTTTTCCTTGGTCTTGACCAGCCATTCGGCGCGGATGGCCACGTCGGTGGCCTGGCCGCTGGCCCCGCCCAGGGGCTGATGGATCATGATTTCGCTGTTGGGCAGGGCAAGGCGCTTGCCCTTCTGCCCGGCCATGAGCAAAAACGCGCCCATGCTGGCCGCCATGCCGATGCACACCGTACGCACATCGCACTTGATATAATTCATGGTATCGAAGATGGCCATGCCGGCCGTCACGCTACCGCCGGGGCTGTTGATGTAGAGGGAAATGTCCGAATCGGGATTCTCCATTTCCAGAAACAGCAGCTGGGCCACCACGAGGTTCGCTACGTCGTCGTCGATTTCGCCGCCCAGAAAAACGATACGGTCTTTCAGCAGGCGGGAGTAGATATCAAACGAGCGTTCGCCGCGGTTGGTCTGTTCGATAACCATGGGTATCAGGCTCATATCGTTCACTCCTTCGTGCGCTTTTGTTTTGAAAAGCGCGCGCATCGCAAGCTATACCTTCAAAGCATATGCATACGATGCGCGCATTATTCGTCAGGCTTCCGCGGGAGCGGCTGCTTCGCCGTCTGCGGTTTCGGACTTGGCGTCGGCGTCCTCATCGGTCACCTTGGCGTTGTCCCAGAGAAGGTCAAGGGCCTTGTTCATGCAGGCGCGGTGCTTGAAGAAGTCCAGCTGCTCGGCGCTGAAGCTCTCCCTAAGCTGCTCCACCGTCTGGTTCATGGCGGCGGTATAGTCCTCCAGCAGCTTGTTGACGTCCTCGTCGGTGGCCTCGATATTTTCGGCCTTGATGATCTCGTCGATCACCAGCTCGGTCTTGACGTTGTTGAGGGCCTCGGAGCGGTACATGTCGCGCATCTGCTGCTCGGTCTGGCCGATCAGCTTGAGGTACTGCTCCATGCTGAAGCCCTGCTGCTGCATGCGCCAGCCCATCTGCTGCATCATGTCGTCGAGCTTTTCCTCCACCATGGGGGCGGGCACGTCGCACTCGGCGGCGCGGACCACGCTGTCCACCAGCGTCTGGCGGGCGGCTTCCCCGGCCTGGGCGTCGGCGGCCTCCTGCAGCTTTTTCTCCAGGTCGGCGCGATACTCGGCCAGGGTGTCGAAGTCGCTGACCTCGGCGGCGAACTCGTCATCCGCATCGGGCAGCTCCTCGCGCGTGATGGCGTGCAGCTTCACATGGAACACCGCTTCCTTGCCCTTGAGGTCCTCGGCGTGGTACTGGTCGGGGAAGGTGACGTGTAGGTCGCGCTCCTCGCCGACGGTCATGCCCACCATCTGCTCCTCGAAGCCGGGGATGAAGTTGCCGGAGCCGATGAGCAGCGTCTGATGCTCGGCGGTGCCGCCGGCAAACGCCACGCCATCCACCGTGCCGGCGTAGTCCAGCTCGGCCTTGTCGCCGTTTTCCAGCGCGCGGTCGGTCACGTCCACGCTGCGGGCCACGCGCTTGCGCTCCTGCTCGATACGGGCGTCCACCTCATCAGCGGTCACCTTATGCACGCGGCGGGCCACTTCCACGCCCTTGTACTGACCCAGCTTGACGTCGGGGAATACGAACACCTCGCAGGAGAAGGCGAGGTCCTTGCCGGCCTCCATCTCCTGCACGTCCAGCTCGGGACGGCCCACGGGCTTGAGGTCATTGTCCTTGACGGCGCTCATGTACGCATCGGGGAAGAGAATTTCCAGCGCATCCTCATAGAAAACGCCGGCGCCGTACATCCGCTCGATCAGCTTGCGCGGAGCCTTGCCCTTGCGGAAGCCCGGCACGCTGATCTGACCGCGCATTTTCAGGTAGGCCTTCTCGACGGCCTCTTCAAAATCGGCGGCGGGCGCCTTGAACGATATCTTGACTTTGTTGCTGGACAGTTTTTCCACCGTATGTTCCATGCGTTTTCCTCCTGGGGCATGCACGAGATGCCGTCGTAGCATAGCCATATTTCTCAAAGGGCACCATTGGACAGTATACCATTGTTTTGATATGGGCGCAAGTGGGGCGGCGCGTTTTCTTTGCGCCGCCGGGGAAGAGATTTACAAATTTTATCCGATCGGTTTTGACAGGGCTCTGCGGGCAGAAAAAGGGACCATACCGCTTTTCCCACAGCGGTGCGCGTCCATCGGCTGTTATAAACTTTCCACAAAACGGGCGATTTCGTCTCCTGCCTGCTTTCCAGCAAGCGCCTGTGCCATTTTCCCTGTCAGATACCCGATGCTGGTATGCCCTGATATTTGCCATAGGCAGGACGGCGGGTTAGACGCTCTGACGCAGGGGCCCGCCGTCGGAACGAACCGGGCTTTCCGGCGGCAGGCGGATCACTTCTGCAAGATCCGGCTCAAAAACTCCCTGGTGCGGGCCTGCCGGGGATGGACGAAGATGTCCTGCGGCGCGCCGTCCTCGGCGATTACGCCCGCGTCCATGAAGATGACGCGGCGGCTGACGTCGCGGGCGAAGGCCATCTCATGCGTGACCACCAGCATGGTCAGGCCCGACGCGGCCAGATCGCGCATCACGCCCAGCACCTCGCCCACCATTTCGGGGTCCAGGGCGCTGGTGGGCTCGTCAAAGAGGAGCACCTCCGGGTCCATGGCCAGGGCGCGGGCGATGGCCACGCGCTGCTGCTGCCCGCCGGAAAGCTGGGCCGGGCGCGCGTCGCGGTAGGGGGCCATGCCCACCTTTTCCAGATACATCAGGGCCTTTTCCTCGGCCTCGCGGCGGGCGCGGCCCAGCACCTTCATCTGCCCCACCACGCAGTTTTTGAGCACGCTCATGTTGCCGAACAGGTTGAAGCTCTGGAACACCATGCCCACCCTGGCGTGGTACTGGGCGCGGCTCCACTGGGTTTCGGCGTTTTTGCCCTGAAAGAGGATGGTGCCGGCGGTGGGCTGCTCCAGAAAGTTGATGCACCGAAGCAGCGTGCTCTTGCCGCTGCCGCTGGCGCCGATGATGCTGACCACGTCGCCCTGGCTGACGTCAAAGGAGATATCGCGCAGCACCTCGTGCTCGCCGAAGCTCTTTTTGAGGTGGCTGACGCTCAAAATGGGCGCATCAGTCATTGGGCACGCCTCCTTCTTTGGGCACCACGATGGACGCCTTGGAATCGCTCTGGGAACCGTAGATGATATAGTTGGTCTTGCCGTCCATTTTGCGCTCCAGCAGGCGAAGCAGCCGCGTGACCGTGAAGGTCAGCGCCAGATAGATGCATGCGGTGATGAAGAATACCTCAAAGTAGCGCAGATACGTGCCCGCGGCGGACTTGCTCATGAAGAACAGCTCGTTGACGGAAATCACATTGAGCACGCTGGAGTCCTTGATATTGACCACGAACTCGTTGCCGATGGAGGGCATGATGTTGCGCACGGCCTGCGGCAGAACCACATGCACCATGCTCTGCCAGTGCGTCATGCCGATGGCGCAGGCTGCCTCCTTCTGGCCCTTGTCCACGCTGATGATGCCGCCGCGCACGATTTCGGCCATGTACGCGCCGGTATTGACCGATACGATCAGCACCGCCGCCACCAGCACGGGCATGCGCAGGCCCATCTGCATGCTGCCGTAGTAGATGACCATGGCCTGCACGATCATGGGCGTGCCGCGGAACACCTCGATATACACGTTCAGCAGCGCGGAAAGCACCCTGAGGGGCATGCGCCTGTACCACGGGTCGCGCGGGGCGACGGGAATGGTGCGCAGAATGGCCACCAGCAGGCCGATCACAAAGCCGATAACCGTGCCGGTGATGGCCACCAGCAGCGTGACGCCCACGCCGCTGAGAAACAGCGTGCCGTACTTGTCCAGAATAAAGCCGACCCAGCCGAAAAAGGTGGTTGGTAATGATGACATGCGGGCAACTCCTTTGGTGACAGCGAAAAGCAGACATGCCAAGGGGAACGCGCCGGATGCGGCGCGTTCCCCCACGCGGTTACTGGTTGAGGGGCTGGCGCTCCTTGGCGCCGGCCATGAGCTCGTCGCGGGTGGCGTCGTCGATGCCGGCCAGAATCTCGTTGATGGGAGCCAGCAGGTCGCTGCCCTTGGCAAGGCCCACGGCGATGGAGGTATCGGCCTCGGAGGCTTCAAAGCCCTTGCCCTCATCGAACTTGACATAGATCAGGTCCGGGTTGGCGGCGGTATCGGCCTGCGCGCCGTCCTCCTCAGCCACGTACCCGTCCACCGCGCCGCTCTGCACGGCCACGATCATGGCGGGGAAGGTCTCCATGGCCATGGCCTTGTTCACGCCGGGGATCTGATCGATCACGGTGTAGTGGAAGGTGTTGAGCTGGCCGGTGATGCTGGCGCCGCTCAAATCCTCCAGGCTGGTGGCGGAGGCGTAAGGGCTGTCCTTCTTCATGACCACGACCAGCTTGTTGGTGCGGTAGGGGTCGCTGAAATCCAGGGTGGCCTTGCGCTCCTCGGTGGGGCTCATGCCGGCGATGATGGCGTC
>CALVNG010000101.1 GCA_944349545.1 uncultured Eubacteriales bacterium | reverse complement strand
GGCCGGCATGCCCTGCGTGAGCACGCGCAGGAGCTGGGCTTTGAGCTGACCGAGCACGAGCTGGACCGCGCCTTTGAAAAGTTCAAGGAGCTGGCCGACCGCAAGAAGGACATCACCGAGCGCGATGTCATGGCCATCTGCCGCGAGCAGATGCATGGCTCGCACGGCATGTATCGCATCCATTCCTTCCAGATTTTCAGCGGCAACCGCATGACCGCCACCGCCACCGTCAGCCTCCAGCGGGGCACGGATATCATCACCCGCGCGGACTGCGGCGATGGCCCGGTCGAAGCGTGCTTCCATGCGGTGGACCAGATCACCGGCTTCAAATGCAAGCTGGAGAGCTACCAGCTGCGCGCCGTCACCGAGGGCGAGGACGCGCTGGGCGAGGTCACCGTGCGCGTGAGCAACGAGGGCGTGACCATGCTGGGCAAGGGCGTATCCACCGATATCATCGAGGCCAGCTGCCTGGCCTACCTCAACGCCGCCAACCGCATCATCGAGGCGCGCCAGGAGCGGGAGAGGACCCATCAGCAAGAGACGGGAGTTTGAGCCGATGTACGAACGATATATCAAGCGCGCCCTGGACGTGGTTCTTTCGGCCGTCGGGCTGGTGGTGCTCAGCCCGTTGCTGGCGCTGATCGCCCTGGCCATCCGCCTGGACAGCCCCGGCCCCGTGGTGTTCAAGCAGAAGCGCTTCGGCAAGGACCGCAAGCTGTTTGAAATCTACAAGTTCCGCACCATGCGCGTGGACGCGCCCCGCGACGTGCCCACCAATGACCTGCGCGGCTCCAAAGGCTACATTACCCGCGTGGGGCGCATTCTGCGCATGAGCAGCCTGGATGAGCTGCCCCAGCTGTGGAACATCCTTAAGGGCGATATGTCGCTCATCGGTCCCCGGCCCGCACTTTGGAATCAGGAGGACCTGATGGCCTGGCGCGACCGCTTCGGGGCCAGCCAGATCCGGCCCGGCCTGAGCGGCTGGGCGCAGGTCAACGGCCGGGATTACCTTAGCCGCGACCTGGAGAAGAAGGCGCGGCGCGACGCCGAATATGCCCATAACATCAGCTTCGGCTTTGACCTCAAGTGCTTCCTGCTCACGCTGGTCAAGGTCGTCAACCGTCAGGGCATCGCCGAGGGACGCGAGGGAAAAAGCTATCCCATCGGCGGCAGGGAGGACAAGCCATGACGCGGGTAATCATTACCGGGGCGGGCAGCTACATCGGCACGCACCTGAACGCCTGGCTCAGCCGCCGGCCGGAGCGGTTTGAGGTGGAGGAGCTGAACCTGCACGGCGCTTGGGATGCAAGCGCCTTTTTGGGTTGCGGCTGCGTCATCCACGTGGCGGGGCTGGCGCACAGAAGGGAGCAGCCCGGCGACGAGGCGCTCTACGACCGGGTCAACCATGCGCTGGCGCTGGAGGTGGCCGAGGCGGCCAAGGCGCAGGGCGTGAGGCAGTTCATATTCTTCAGCAGCATGAGCGTCTACGGCCTGAACTGCGGGCGCATCACCAGCCAGACCCTGCCCGCGCCCAACACCTATTATGGCGTGAGCAAGTGCAAGGCGGAACAGGACCTGTGCGCCCTGGCGGACGATGCCTTCCATGTGGCCGTGCTCCGGCCGCCCATGATCTACGGCCGGGGCTGCCGGGGCAACTATCCCCGGCTTTCGGCGCTGGCGAGGAGCCTGCCGCTGTTCCCCCGCGTCCAAAACGAGCGCAGCATGCTCTATATCGACACCCTCTGCGCCTTTGTGGAGAGGCTGGCGGAAAGCGGGGCGGGCGGGCTGTACTTCCCGCAGAACCGCGACTATGTGTCTACCTGCGACATGGTGCGGGAAATTGCCGCCTGTCATGGGCGGCGGGTGAGGCTGGCGCCCGGCCTGGCCGCGCCGATCCGCGCGCTGGCCCCGCGCGTGGGGCTGGTGGGCAAGGTGTTTGGCACGCTGACCTATGACCAGAGCATGAGCGAAGCGTTCCGGCCGGAGGAGGAGCTCTCCTTTGCCGAGACCATCCGCCGGACCGAGGTGGGCGCATGAGCAAAAAGGTGCTGTTTGTGGCCACGGTGCTGCGCATGCACGTGCTGGTGTTTCACCTGCCCTATATGCGCTGGTTCCAGGAGCAGGGCTACGAGGTGCACCTGTGCTGCGCCAATGATACGCCCGATCCCCATCCGCAGGTGCCCTACTGCGACCGTTGGGTGGAGCTGCCCTTTTCCCGCTCGCCCTTTTCCGCGGCCAACCGCGAGGTCTGTCGCCGCCTGAAACAGCTGATCGACGCGGAGGACTACGCGCTCATCCACTGCAACACGCCCGTGGGCGGGCTGGTGGGCCGCCTGGCGGCGCGCGCGGCGCGCAAGCGCGGCACGCGCGTGGCCTATACGGCGCACGGGTTTCACTTTTTCACCGGCGCACCGCTGAAAAACTGGCTGCTGTTTTATCCCGCCGAGCGCCTGCTCAGCCGCTGGACCGACCTGCTCATCACCATCAACGGCGAGGACTACGCCCGCGCGAAGCGCTTCGCCGCCGCACGCGTGGCACTGGTCAGCGGCGTGGGCGTGGACCTTGCGCGCTTCCGCGGGCCGGTGGACCGTGCCGCGGTGCGCGCCGGGCTGGGCATCGGCCCGGAGGAGAGCGTGCTCATCACCGTGGGCGAGCACAGCGAGCGCAAGAACCACGAAACCGTGATCGCCGCCGCCGCGCCCATCGAGGGGGCGCATGTGGTGTTCTGCGGCGTGGGGGATCGGCAGCCCGCGCTGGAAAAGCAGGCCCGCGCGCTGGGCATGGAGAAACGCGTGCATTTTCTGGGCTTTCGCAAGGACATCCCGGCGCTGCTGGCCGCCGCGGATGTGTTCGTGTTCCCTTCCCTGCAGGAGGGACTGCCCGTGGCGCAGATGGAGGCCATGGCCGCGGGACTGCCCTGCGTGGTCAGCGACGTGCGCGGCAACAACGACCTGATCGCCCCCGGCGAGGGCGGCTTTCTGCGCCCGCCGCGCGATGTGCGCGGGTTTACGCAGGAGATCGCGCGCCTTCTGGCGGACCCGGCCCTGCGCGCGCGCATGGGCGAGCGCAACCGCCGGGAGATGCGCCGCTACAGCCTGGAGGCGGTGCTTTGCCAGATGACCGCGCTCTACCGCGATCTGCTGGATGGGCGCGAGCCATGACGGAAGGGGGATGCGGCCGTGGCGTCGGTGCTGTTTCTGATGCGTTACCCGCTGGAGAAGGGCGATAACCTCAAGATCAAGTTCGACGGGCAGATGGCCGCCGTGCGGGCCATGGGGCATGAGGCGCGGCTGATCGGCTGGAACCATGAGGGCTTGTGGCTGGTGGGGGAGGGCGAGCGTACGCTGCTCCGTCCCGCCCGGCTGACGGGCCTGCCGGGGTACGAAAAGACGCTGCTGTACGTGGACCTGATGGACGCCTTGAAAAAAGCGGCGGCCCTCAGGCGCTTTGACGTGGTGTACATGCGCTTCATGCGGGTGTTTCATAACGCGCCGGGGGCGCTGGCCGCCGTGAAGGCGCGGGGCGCGCGGCTGGTGGTGGAGCATCCGACCTATCCGTTTGAAAACGGCAAGCGCTCCTCGCTCCTGCGCATGCCGGTCTTTGCCTATAACGCGCACGTGTTCCGCCGTCTGGAGCCGATGATCGACCTCTACGCCCTCATCGGGGACCCCTGCGAGGGAACGCTCAACGGTCGTCCCGCCATGAACATCTTGAACGGCGTGGACGTGAGCCGCCTGCCCCTGCATGCCCCGCGCAGGGGCGCGCGGGATGTCGGCATGCTCGCGCTGGCCAGCATGTCGGTGTGGCAGGGCTATGACCGGCTGATCGAGGCGCTGGCCCGCTACAGGGGCGGCGAGCCGGTCACGGTACACATGGTTGGCGGCGAGGGCGACGGCTCGCTGGCCGCGTGGAAACGGCTGGCGCAGGAGCGGGGCGTGGCGGACCGCGTCGTCTTTCATGGCGAGCTGCACGGCGAGGCGCTGGACCGGGTGGCGGCGCAGTGCGATATCGGCATCGGCGGGCTGGGCCTCTACCGCAAGGGGCAGTACCGCAGCATGACGCTCAAGCTGCGGGAATACATGGCGCGGGGCCTGCCCTTCGCCTATGCGGTGGACGATCCCTCCCTGCCGGAGGACCCCGCCTTCTGCCTGCGCCTGGCCAACGACGAAAGCCCCGTCGACCTCGCGGCGCTTGTGGCCTTTGCCCGGCGCGCGCAGGCCGATGAGGAGACGCCCGCGCGGATGCGCGCCTATGCGGAAAGCCACATGTCCTGGCGGGGCGTGCTGGCCCAGGTGCTGGAAAGGGTGGGAATCAAGTGTCCGGAACGCTGATTTATCTGAGCAACTGCGCCATTTCGGCGGATGGCCGGCAGAATCCCTTCATGATGCAGGAATTGCCCTGGCTGATGTCCCATTTTGACCGGGTGATGATGGTCAGCTATTATGGCGTGCGCACCCTCATGCCGGGCGATGAGCGGGGCGAGCGGCCCTTCACCGCGGTCAGGCCGGGCTTGGCGGTGCTGCGCGCCCTGCTGAAAACGCCGTTTACGGCGGATGTGTGGCGCGAGCTAAAGCACATGCGCAGGGACGGCGCGCTGACGCCGGGCAATGTGCTGCGGCTGCTGGCTTTTGCGCAGCGGGGGCTGAAGATGCACTACTGGACGGAGCGGCTCATGCACGGCGCGGTGGAGACGCACACCACGCTGTATTCCTGCTGGATGAGCTTTGACGGCTATGCCGCCGCGCTCTCCAAACGGAAGCATCCACGCGTGCGCTGTGTGATCCGCGGCCACGCCTATGACGTGGACACGGAGCGCTTTGCCAAGAATCCCTATATGATGAAGCGGCGCATCGCCGCCGAGGCGGACGGGCTGTACTTGATCAGCCGCACCGCCCGCGCCCAGTTCATGAGCTACATGCGCGGCCATGTGGACGAGCGAAAGGTTCATGTGCTGGCCATGGGCTCTGCCGGCATGCCGGTGGACCGCCTGCGCGAGCCGCCGCTGTATACGCAGGGCGTGCTGCGCGTGGTCAGTTGCGCCATGTTCAATCCCATCAAGCAGGTGGATGTGCTGGTGCGCGCGCTTTCGCGCTGGCAGGGCGGGCCGCTGTGCTGGACGCATGTCGGCGCGGGAGCGGAAGAGGCAAAGGTGCGGACCTTGGCCTCCGAGCTGCTGGACCCCAAGGAAAACGTGATCTGCGAGCTGCTGGGCGAGCTGGACGGAGCGCACGTGCAGCGCCTCTACGATATGCGTCCCTTCGACGTGTTCATCAACACCAGCAAAAAGGAAGGCGTGCCCGTGTCCATCATGGAAGCCATGCGTCATGGTATCCCGGTCATCGCGCCGCGCGTGGGCGGCATTCCCGAACTGGTCACGCCGGACGTGGGCTTCCTCTATGCCCCTGAGAAGGGCGAGGAGGGCGTGTTGGAGGCGCTTAACCGCTTTGCGGCCCTGCCCCGCGAGGAAGCCGAGGCCATGCGCCGGGCGGCCAAGCGCCGCTGGGACGAGGGCTACTGCAGCGCCTCGCTGCTACCCAAGCTGTTTCCCAAACAGGCCTGAAACGCATGGAAAGGAGGGGGCGCTGCGTGGGTATGCGCATCCTGATCATCAGCTATTTCTTCGCCCCGCAGAACGCCATGGGGGCGGTCCGGCCCAGCAAGCTGGCCAAATACCTGAGCCGTATGGGCCATGAGGTCACCGTTTTGTGCGGACCCGGCATGAACGACCGCCGGGACCCCACCCTCGCGCGCGACCTGATGGCTCTCAAGCAGGTACATGTCATCCGGGAATGGAACCCCCTCCGGGACCGGCGCGCCCGCTCGGCCGCAGCGTCCGCGGCAACACGTCCGCCCGCTGCGCAGCCGTCCGCGGCCGCCTCACGCGGGGGTGCGCTGCACGCCGTCAAGGATGCGGTCTACCGCTGGCTGCGCTGGCAGGCGGACCGGAGCTTTCGCCGCCGTGCCATCGCTGCCCTGGACGAGCTGACCGGCACGTACGACGTGGTGCTTTCCACCTACGCGCCCTGGAGCGTGCATGAGATCGCCCGCGCGGCCAAGCGTCGCGGCCTGGCCCGCCGCTGGATCGCGGATTTCCGCGACGAGGTGGGTACGGCCTTTGCCTGGCAGAAGGGAAAAAAGGCACGTTACCTGCGCATGCTCAGGCGCGAGGCCGACGTGCTGTGCGCCGCGTCGCAGGGGTTTCTGGAAATGATGGGTTTCGAGGATATCGGGCATGTTCTGTCCAACGGCTTCGACCGCGAGGACCTGCCCCCCGTGGCGGACGCGACCGCGCATACAGGCAGGCTGCGCGTGGTCTATTGCGGCATGCTCAGCATGGGGCGCAAGGGCGTGGGCGACCGCGACCTGACCCCGATGTTTCGCGCGCTGGCCGCGCTGATCAAACGTGGTCAGCTGGCGCGCAGCCAGGTGACGCTGGTGTACGCAGGCGGCGAAAGCGCCCTGATGCGCCGTCAGGCCGCCGCGTGCGGCATGGGGGACCTGGTGGAGGACCATGGCCTGGTTTCGCGCGAGCAATCCATCGCCCTGCAGCGGAGTGCGGATATCCTGCTGATGGCCTCGTGGCACATGGCCGCCCAGCGCGGGATTCTGACGGGCAAGCTGTTTGAATATATGATGATGGAGAAACCCATCGTCTGCTGCATGTCGGGCGATCTGCCGGGCAGCGGCGTCAAGCGGGTGCTGGAGGAAACCGGCATGGGCCTGTGCGTGGAGCAGGCCTCCGGCGCGGCGGACGAGGCGGCGCTGGACGCCTATATGACGGAACTGGCGTGCCGCTGGAAGCAGGGAAAGCCCCTGCTCTCGTCGAAAAACGCAGGCGAGGTGGAACAATATGCCTACCCGGCGCTGGCGGCCCGGCTGGAAGGCTGGATGCAGCGCTGAGCGCATCTGATAAAGCATGAGGAGGTTGCGTATGAAGAAGTTGGCGATAGCCCTCGTGGTATTGACCTGCCTGCTGGCCGGGGCCTTGCTGCCGGCGCTGGCGGAAACGAACCCGGTTTATCCTGCCGCCGCGGAAGGGCCGAAGAAACCGACATCCGAATCGGCCCCCGATGCGGAACCCGCAACGCCCAAAGCGACGCTGGAACCCAGGAAGACGGAAAAGCCCGATGAATCGGTCCCCGATGCGGAACCCGCAGCGCCCAAAGCGACGCTGGAGCCCAGGAAGGCGGAAAAGCCCGA
>CALVNG010000100.1 GCA_944349545.1 uncultured Eubacteriales bacterium | reverse complement strand
GGAGGAGGTCCAACGTATGTTTTTCGTGTTCTTCTTGCTATGGGTGGTCTTTAACGGCCGCCTGACATGGGAGATCGCCGCTTTCGGCGCGGTGCTCTCCGGCGTGCTGTACGCCTTCTGCTGCGCGTTTCTGGGCTACAGTCCCAAAAAGGACTGGGCCGCGGCGCGGCTGATCCCTGCCGCGCTGCGCTATATCGGGCTGCTTCTGACAGAAATCGTCAAGTGCAACCTGGCGCTGACGCGCATCGTGTTTGCCCCGAAGCTCGAGGTCAAGCCCCATCTGGTCACCTTCCGCACGCCGCTCAAGGGCGGGTTCAAAAGCGCGCTGGCGGATTCCATCACGCTTACGCCCGGCACCATCACCGTGCACAGCGAAGGCGACCGCCTGACCGTTCACTGCCTGGATACGCAGTTCATGGAAGGCATTGACGACACGTCGTTTTCCCAGGCGCTTGAAAAAATGCAAAAGACAAAGGAGGAAGAGGCATGAATCTCGCTGACGCCTATCATGCGTTTTACATGGCTGTTCTGGTATGTCTGAGCGTGCTGACGCTGTTTTGCCTGTTTCGCGCCATTCAGGGCCCGCGCATTGCCGACCGCATCGTTTCCATCAACATGATCTGTACGCTCACCATGACCATGATCTGCATCCTGGCCGCCATGCTGGGCGAGGGATACCTGGTGGACGTCGCGCTCATCTACGCGCTGCTGGGCTTTCTGGCTGTGGTGGTGTTGTGCAAGGTCTACATGGGCGTCGCTCTGGAGCAGCGCGAAAAGAAGGAAAAGGAGGCCCGCTCCGATGCTTGACTGGTTCCGCTTCGTGTTGACGGCCGTTTTGATGCTGGCCGGGCTGTTTGTGCTGCTGGTGGGGGTGGTATCGCAGTACCGTTTCCGCTATGTGCTCAACCGCATGCACGCCGCCTCCATGGGGGATTCGCTGGGCATGCTTCTGGTGCTCACCGGCCTGTGCATTTCCCAGAACGACGGCTGGGTCATCCTGAAATATCTGCTGACGGCGCTGTTCCTGTGGCTGACCAGCCCCACCGGCAGCCATCTGATCGCGCGCCTGGAGCTGACCACCAACGAACATCCTGAGCAGGAAATGGAGATGATCGACCTATGAACAGTCTGTTTACCGTGGTTGTCCTCGGATTCCTGCTCATCTGCGCCATCGCCACCTGTCTCACCCGCAACCTGCTGGTGAGCGTGGTCATCTACATGGCCTACAGCGTGCTGATGAGCATCATGTGGATGCTTCTGCAATCGCCCGACCTGGCCATCACCGAAGCGGCCGTGGGTGCGGGCGTTACCAGCATCCTGTTCTTCATCGTGCTCAAGAAGATCCACGCCATCAAGCCCCGGAAGGAGGACGAGCCGAATGACCGGAAATGATTCCCGCCCCTCGCTGTGGGAGCGCTTTGTCAACTGGGAAGCCGGCGACGAGAGCGTGCTGGACGGCGAAATCGAGCAGAGCATGGACCAGGCCGCGCCTCAGGAGCCGGGCGGCGAGCTGTATGCCCATGCGGAAAAGCGCGCCGACGAGCAGCGCACACGGCTGGTGGAAGAGGAGCGTACCTACTACGCGCGCGTGCACGAGTGGTCCCGTCACAAGGGCGCCAAGCTCATCAACCGGCTCTACCGCCTCTCGGCGGTGCTGGTTTTGTGCTTCATCATCTTCTTCCTGATGAGCACCGTGGTGGCCCTGCCCCCCTTCGGCGAGGCGGACAATCCCTATAATAATGAAGTTTCGCAGCGCTACATCGAAAAGGGCATCGAGGAGACCGGCGCCATCAACTTTGTGGCCGGCATGATCCTGGACTACCGTGCCTTTGATACCTTCGGCGAATCGACGGTGCTGTTCGTGGCGGCGTGCAGCGTGCTTTTGCTGCTCAAGCTGGGCGACCACGGCCCCGATGAGAAGCCCACGGCCGCCATGCTGGAGGCCGAATGGGACGACCGGCACCATGAGCCCAAGAACGACGCCATCCTCCAGCTGGCCGCCAAGGTGCTGGTCCCGGTGATTCTGCTCTACGGCATGTACATCGTCTTAAACGGCCACCTCAGCCCCGGCGGCGGCTTCAGCGGCGGCGCGGTGATGGGCGCGGGCCTGATCCTCTACCTCAACGCCTTCGGCTTCCAGAAGACCGAGCGCTTCTTCACCTACCGCACCTTCCGCTGGATCACCTTCCTGGCCCTGATGACCTATGCCGGCCTCAAGAGCTATTCCTTCTACACCGGCGCCAACCACATCGAAAGCGGCATCCCGCTGGGCACGCCCGGCGCCATCCTCTCCTCCGGCTTCATCCTGCCGCTGAACATCTGCGTGGGCCTGATCGTCATGTGCACGATGTACGCGTTTTACACGCTGTTTCGCAAGGGGGGCATGTAAACGATGCTTACCATCATCCAGGAGCACCTGGAGGAAATCGTGGCGGTGCTTTTGTTCGCCATCGGCTTTACCACGCTTCTGCTCCAGCGCAATCTGATCAAAAAGATCATCGGCTTCAACATCATGGACACGGCCATCTACCTGCTGCTCACCTCCGTGGGCTACATTGAGGGCCGCACCGCGCCCATCCTGACCGATGGGATCACCTCCGCCCAGTACTACATCAACCCCATTCCCGCGGGTCTGGTGCTGACGGGCATCGTGGTCAGCGTGAGCGTAACGGCGCTGATGCTCTCGCTCACCGTGCGCCTCTACCGCCGCTACCACACGCTGGATATCGACCGCATCACGCTTATGATGAAGGGAGAGGACGACTGATATGCAATTTGTACAGAACGTCCCCTTCTTCTCCATCATGCTGTGCATGGTGTCGGGCATCTTCAGCGCGATGCTGCCAGGCCGCGCAGCCAAGTGGGTGACGGCGGGGCTTGCCGCGGTGGTCGCGGCGCTCAACCTGTGGCTGACCATCTTCATGTGGGGCTACGGCGAAAGCTACGTCTACTGGATGGGCCACTTCCCCGCTCCCTGGGGCAACGAGCTGCGCGCGGGCGTGCTGGAATCCACCCTTGCGGTGGTCTTCAGCCTGATCATGCTGCTCAGCGTCCTGGGCGGCATGCGCAAGCTCAACGAGCAGGTGGACCACAAGAAGGTCAATATCGTGTGCGTCATGCTGGATCTGGTGCTGGCCGCCATGATGAGCATGCTCTACACCAACGACCTTTTCACCGCCTACGTGTTCATTGAGATCATGACGCTCACGGCCTGCGCGCTCATCATGTCGCGGCAGAACGGCCGCACGATGGTCTCGGCCATGCGCTACATGATCATGAGCCTGCTGGGCTCCGGTCTTACGCTCATCGCCATCACCATCACCTATAACCTGACCGGCCATCTGCTCATGGAAAACATCCACGATTCGCTCGTGGAGCTTTCCGCCTCGGGCGAGTACGCCACGCCCATCACCGTCATCATGGGCCTGTTCTTCGTGGGCCTGGGCATCAAAAGCGCCCTGTATCCCTTCCATACCTGGCTGCCGGACGCCTACGGCTATTCCACACCCACGTCCAGCGCGGTGCTCTCCAGCATCGTCAGCAAGGCCTATATCTTCCTGCTCATCAAGATCTTCTACCGCGTCATCGGCATGGGGCTGGTCACCAGCAGCCATGTGATGGACCTGATGTTCGTCTTTGGCGTGGCGGGCATGATCATCGGCAGCGTCAACGCCATCTTCAGCCATGACCTGCGGCGCATGGTGGCCTTCAGCTCCGTGGCACAGATCGGCTACATCTACGCCGGCCTGGGCCTTGGCACGGGGATGGGCTTTGTGGCGGCCATCTACCACATGCTCATGCACGCCTGCGCCAAGAGCGCGCTGTTCGTCTCCTCCTCCGGCCTGGCCGACGCATCGGGCAACAGCAAGCGCTTCTCAGACCTCAGGGGCGCCGGCTTCCGCAATCCCGCCGCGGGCGTATGCTTCAGCGTGGCGGCCATGAGCCTGGTGGGCATCCCGGTGCTGGGCGGCTTCATCAGCAAGCTGTACCTGAGCAACGCCGCGCTCTACCGGGGCGGCATCCACATGTGGGTGCTGCTGGCCGCGCTGGCGGTGAGCACGCTGCTCAACGTGCTGTACTTCATGAAGACCGTCATCACGCTCTACCGTCCGCCGCGCGAGGGCTTCCAGGCCCCCGCGCCGGAGCGCAGCCCGCTTTCCGGCGCGGCCATGTGGGGCTTTGTGGCGCTGAACCTGCTGGTGGGCCTGATGGCGCAGCCGATTGTCACGGCCATCACCAACGGCCTTATGATGTTTGAGTGAGGAGGATGTCAAGATGCAGGCGGTCCTGTTGATTTTGACCCCGTTGTTCCCCGCGCTGTGCGCGCTTCTGTGCTGGTTTCTGCCCGCGATCAGGCCGGACAAGGCGCGCGACCGCTTCGTGCTGGCCGCGCTGATCGCGAGCTTTCTCATCACCGTGGCCCTGTGCCTGACGGGCGATGGCAGCGTGACCTTGTTCACCATCTCCCAGGACCTGCCGGTGGTGGCGGCTTCGGATGGGCTGTCGCGGCTGTTCAGCCTCCTGATGAGCGGCATGTGGCTGCTCTCGGGCGCGTTCAGCTTCGGCTACATGGCCCACGAGGGCGCGCAGCGGCGGTTCTACACCTTCTACCTGCTGACCCTGAGCGCGCTTCTGGGGCTGTGCTTCGCGGGCACGCTGGTCACGATGTACCTGTGCTTTGAGCTGATGACCCTGCTGAGCGTGGCGCTGGTTTTGCACAGCCTGACCAGGGAAGCCGTGGCGGCGGGCATGAAGTACCTGCTGTATTCCATCGCGGGCGCGATGATGGGTCTGCTGGGCATCTTCTTCTTCACCGCCAACGCCGAGACCCCCCTGTTCGTCGCCGGCGGCACGCTCTCGCCCGACGCGGTGGCCGCCCAGGGTCCGCTGCTTCTGTGGGTGCTGCTCATCACGGTGATCGGCTTTGGCACCAAGGCCGGTATGTTCCCCATGCACGGCTGGCTGCCCACAGCCCACCCCATCGCTCCGGCCCCGGCCAGCGCGGTGCTCAGCGGCGTGATCACCAAGGCGGGCGTGCTGTGCATCATTCGCGTGATCTACTACGTGACGGGCGCGGACTTCCTGCGCGGCACCTGGGTGCAGACGGCGCTAATGATGCTGGCGCTGATCACGGTGTTCATGGGCTCGATGATGGCCCTCAAGGTGACGCTCCTCAAAAAGCGCCTGGCCTATTCCAGCGTGTCGCAGGTCAGCTATGTGCTCTTCGGCCTGTTCCTGCTCAACGAAACGGCCTTCCGGGGCGCGATGCTGCATGTGTACTTCCACTCCGTCATGAAAAACCTCCTCTTCCTCTGCGCCGGCGGCATCATCCTCAAGACCGGCCTGACCGACGTTGGCGACCTGCGCGGCATCGGCAAGCGCATGCCGGCTACCCTGTGGTGCTTCACCCTCGCGGGCGTGAGCCTGGTGGGCGTGCCCCCGCTGTGCGGCTTCTTCAGCAAGTGGCAGCTGGCGCAGGGCGCTATGAGCAGCGGCGTGGCCGTCTTTGGCTGGCTTGGTCCGGTGGTGCTGCTGGTGTCCGCGCTGCTGACGGCCGGCTACCTGCTGCCGGTGAGCATCAACGGCTTCTTCCCCGGCCACGCGAGCGGCGAGGCGGCGCCGGAGACCTCCTGCTGCGAGCTGGGGGCCTCCATGCTCTGGCCGCTGGTGGTGCTGGCGGCGCTGACGCTGATCCTGGGCCTGTGCCCTTCGCTGGTGGAAACCGCTGTGAGCGCCGTTGCGGCGGCTGTGCTGTAAAAGAGAGGCGGGCCGAAATATGCTGTTGATTTCCATTCTGCTGCCCGTTTTGGGCGCGGTCGCGCTGTTCATCTGGCGGCCCCGCGACGTGCGGGCCTGTCACGCGCTGACCATGACCGCCACGCTCGCCACCTCCGCCTGCGTCGCGTGGTGCGTGCTCACGCCGGGCGCGCATCCCATCACGCTGCTCCGGCTGTCCGACCTGCTCTCCATCAGCTTCAAGCTCGACGGGCTGGGGCGCGTCTTTGGCGGGCTGGTGGCCTTCCTGTGGCCGCTTTCCACGCTGTACGCCTTTGAGTACATGGCCCACGAGGGCGGGGAGAACCACTTCTTCGGCTTCTACCTGCTCAGCTATGCGGTCACGCTGGGCATCGCCTTCGCCGAGGACCTGATGACCCTCTACATCTTCTACGAGCTGCTGACCCTGGCCACGCTGTTTTTGGTCATGCACGGCATGAAGCCGCAGGCCATCTACGCGGGCCGCAAGTATGTTTACTACTCGCTGGGCGGCGCGGCGATGGCCTTCCTCGCGCTGGCGACGGTGATGCACTTCACCGGCAACTCCAACTTCGTCGCCGGCGGCATCCCGGCGCTCAAAAACGCGCCGATGGCGCTGCTCCTTCCCATGTTTGTGCTGGGCTTTTTGGGCTTTGGCGTCAAGGCGGCCATCTTCCCCTTCCATGACTGGCTGCCCGCGGCCAGCGTGGCCCCCACCCCGGTCACGGCCCTGCTGCATGCGGTGGCGGTGGTCAAGGCGGGCGCTTTCGCGGTCATCCGTCTCAGCCACTACTGCTTCGGCGCGGACCTGATGCGCGGCACCTGGGCGCAGGCGGTGTGCCTGATCATCGCCATGTTCAGCATCGTGTTCGGCAGCGCCATGGCGGTGCGCGAGCGTCACATGAAGCGCCGGCTGGCCTACTCCACCATGAGCAACTTAAGCTACGTCCTTCTGGGCGCGCTTATGCTGACCCCCGAGGGCCTGCAGGGCGGCCTGATGCACATGGTATACCACGCCATCATGAAGATCTGCCTGTTCAGCTGCGTGGGCGCGATGATGATCCGCACCGGCAAGCGCTATGTCGGGGAGATGCGCGGCATGAGCCGCGTGATGCCCTTCACCATGGCGGTGTTCCTGTTCTGCGGCGTCGAGCTGGTGGGCATCCCGCCCTTTGTGGGCTTCCAGAGCAAATGGGCGCTGGCCACGGCCGCGCTGGACTGCGGCGCGCTGGGCATTGCGGCCGTCGCGGTGCTGATCCTCTCGGCGGTGCTCACCTCCATCTACATGCTCGCGCCCGCGGTGTCGGCCTACGCGCTTCCGCTCAGCCCGGATTCGGGGCTTGAGGGCAAGCGCCTGGACCCCGGCTGGCGCATGCAGCTGCCGCTGATTTTGCTGGTGATCGTCATGCTGATTCTGGTGTTTGCCTCCGCGCCGCTGGCCGGGTATCTGGGCCAGGTGGCGGCGGGGCTGGTGTAAGGAGGTGTGGGCATGAACGGTTCTTTGCTTTTGCTGATTCTGGCCGTTATCCCCATGCTGTTAGCGCCGCTGGCGTGGGCGCTGGGGCGCAGGGGCGGCCAGCGCGCCATCGCGGTGATGATCGCCTGCGCGGCGGTCGAGACGGCGGCGCTGATCTATTTCAC
>CALVNG010000099.1 GCA_944349545.1 uncultured Eubacteriales bacterium | reverse complement strand
TCGCAGATGAGCGCGCGCTGGCTGCCCTCGTTGCGGATCATCCGGCCGATGCGCCGCGTGTCCACGCCCTGCAGGCCGGGGATGCCGTTTTCCTCCAGAATTTCGCCCAGCGTCTTGGTGTAGCGGAAGTTGCTGGGCATGTCGCAGTACTCGCGCACCACCAGCCCGCCCATGGTGGGCACGCGGGTTTCATTGTCCTCGTCGGTGATGCCATAGTTGCCGATGAGCGGGTAGGTCATCACCACCGTCTGCGCGGTGTAGCTGGGGTCGGTCACGATTTCCTGATAACCCACCATGGAGGTGTTGAACACCAGCTCGCACACCGCGTCGTTCATGGAGCCAAAGCCCGTTCCCTCGTGCACGCTGCCGTTTTCCATCACCAGCATGCGCCGCTTTACCGCTGCCGCCATACGCAATTCCCTCCCACATAGGTCTCGATGCATTTGCCCCGCACCCGCCAGCCCGCAAAGGGCGTGGCGCGCCCCTTGGACAGGAAGCTCTCCGGGTCGATGACAAAGGGTTCGTCCAGATCAAAGATCGCAAAGTCGCCCGCGCCGGGCTCAATACGAGCCGGGGGCAGATGGAAGCGCGCGCGCGGCGCGTCCGTCATGGCGCGCAGCACCGTTGTCAGCGGCACGCGGCCCGTCAGCACCAGCCCCGTATACAATACCGGGAACGCACATTCCAACCCCACCACGCCCATCAGGCTCTTTTCCAGCCCGCGCGCCTTTTCCTCGGCGCTGTGGGGCGCATGGTCGGTGGCGAGGATGTCGATGGTGCCGTCCAAAAGGCCCTCCACCAGCGCATCGCGGTCGGCTGCGGAGCGGATGGGCGGGTTCATCTTGAACCGTCCGTCATTCTCCAGCTGCGTATCGCACAGGAGCAGATAATGTGGCGCCGTCTCGCACGTCACATCCATGCCCCGCGCCCTGGCCTGGCGGATGAGCGCCACGCTCTCCTTCGTGGACACGTGGCACACGTGATACGGGCAGCCGGTTTCCTCCGCCAGGCGCAAGTCGCGCTCCACCTGCCGCCATTCGCTCTCGCTCGAGATGCCCTGAAGTCCGTGCTGCCGCGCGTATTCGCCCTCGTGGACGCAGCCGCCGTGCAGCAGGCTTTCGTCCTCGCAGTGCGCGGCGATCAGTCCGCCCGCGGCCTTCACGCGGCGCATGGCCTCACGCATGACGCTTTCCCCCTGCACCCCGCGCCCGTCGTCGGAAAAGGCCACGGCATGTGGCCGGAGCGCCGCAAAGTCGCACAGCTCGCCGCGCCCGCGCTGCCCCAGCGTAATGCACCCGTAGGGATGCACCCGCACCGCCGCGTCCCGGCGGATGGCGGAAAGCTCCTCCTCCAGGTGCTCGGGCGTATCGGGCGGAGGATTCAGGTTGGGCATGGCGCACACATCGGTGTACCCGCCGCGCGCCGCGGCCAGCGTGCCGCTTTTCACGCCCTCCTTATAAAAAAAGCCCGGCTCCCGAAGATGCACATGAACATCAACAAGACCCGGTATCAACAATTTGCCCGTTAAAGGCAACGCGTCCGCCTCGTGCAGATTGGAAACACTGGCAATGCGGCCTCCGTCCACGGATACATCCGCCCGCATGAGCTTGCCCCCATGGTACACCGCCGCGCCGTCCAGCCGAAAGTGCACGCCTGCCGCCCCCTTTCCGTTTTCATCAGGTGCGTATATCCAATCATTTATGATACACAGGGGCAGGAGGTTTGTCAAGCCGTGGTTCCCGGTTTTCATGGATGCCTGGTTCGCGGTTATCGCGGAGAGCGGCAGGCGGAGGTATTCCGGCTTTTATAGCTTTAGGGGCTGTTTTCCTCCCGTCTCCGGAGCCGCCGCCAGCAGAAATGCGCAAAGGCCAAACACCGTGATGGACAGCAGCCTGTAGGTCATCCAGTAATGGATGTTGCTGTGATTCTGCACCACGAGGTACCACACGAACGGATACAGCGCCACCGCCGCCACCGGCAGGCCATGAAGCCATCGCTTCACTCCCGCTCGCGCCCGCAGCGCGCGCACACCCTGCCAAAGCAGCATCAATGCCAGCAACAGCGTGTTTGATCGTGAAAAGAAGGTTGCCAAATTGATTTGCACCGCGCCGATCGGGGTCATAGGGTCGAATCTGTTTTCATCCAGTATGCCGGTCATGCGCCATATGCTCTGCGACAGGATCTCCTGCATGACGTTCTGGTCCGTGAGCAGCGTGCCCACCAACCCCTTGCCTGCCCAGGTCAGGGCGTAGCCCGCGGCCCAAGCTGCTGAAAGCCCGATGGTATACATCCACAGCCGACGCGCATCCACGCCCTCGCGCAGTTGCAGAAGCTGACAGCACAAAAGCGGATATCCCAGCGCCAGAACAGGGAAGGTCAGCAGGTCCGCAAAGCAGACCAGCGACCCCAGCATCAGGAAAAACTCCGGCAGCCGGGCGCGAACGGCTTTGGGCCAGCGCAGCTGCACGTAACAGCCAAGCAGCGTCAGGCAGAAGACGGTCATGTAGTGCTGACAAAACGGCGCGATCAGGAAAAACCCCATCAGCAGGCCCACGGCAAACGCCACAGCGACCCGCACGCCCAGAAGCTTCCGCATGCGCGCGTAGCAGCCCAGCAGCAGCCCCATGAGCAGCATCATGTTAAAATAGCGTACTCCGCTGATGCCCGCCAGCGCCATCAGCGGCCGCAGCAGCACGGCATAGCCGTGCCAGTAACGGGCATATTCGGTGTGCATGGCCGCGTCCACCACGCTGCGTCCGTTTCGCAGCAGCGCCGTGTAGATGACGCCATCCGATATATTGTCCGTGATCCCATAATCCGAATGCCAGAAATAGTTGCCATAGCAACCCCAGTAATTGACTTCCTTATTGATGGCGGCGATGGCCTCATCCACCTTTCCGGCCACCCACTCGTCGGGGAAGGTATAGACAGCCAGCACAAGCCCCGTGTACACCAGTACCAGCACGGCCAGCAGCGCTCCCAGACCGGCGCCCCGGCGAATGATCTTCCTCATCTTTAGGTTTCTCCCCTCCGACATGGTTTGTTTTCCAAACGTTGTCAGTATACCATTTTCTCTTCCAAAAGGCAAGCGCTGCGCCCCTCCTTTACGCCTCGCCTCCGCCGTGGTATCATAGGCGCGGGAGGGAACATCATGTACCGTATCTTGATCGTCGAGGATGACCCCGTCATTACCGAAACCCTGTGCGCCTATATGGGCCGCTGGGGGATGGAAGCGCGCGGGATAGAGGATTTTCAGAACGTGCTGCGCGAGTTTGCCGCCTTGGACCCCCAGCTGGTGCTGATGGACATCGCCCTTCCGTTTTTCGACGGCTACCACTGGTGCGCCGAGATCCGCAAAATCAGCACCGCGCCGATTCTGTTCATCTCCTCTGCGGGCGATAACCTCAACATCCTGCGCGCGCTGGACGCGGGCGCGGACGATTTCGTCTCCAAACCCTTTGATCTCAGCGTCCTCCTGGCCAAGGTGCAGGCGCTTCTGCGCCGCGCGTATGCCTTCGCGGGGCAAAGCGCCCTGCTGACCTGCGGCGACCTGATGCTCAACGCATCCGACGGGGCGGTCACCTGCCGGGGGCAGCGCGCGGAACTGACGCGCAACGAAAACCGCATCCTGACCGTGCTCATGGAAAACAAGGGCAAAATCGTCAGCCGCGACGCGCTCATGGCGCGCCTGTGGGAAACCGACGCCTTCGTGGACGAAAACACCCTGAGCGTGAACATTACGCGCCTGCGCCGCAAGCTGGCCGCCGTGGGCGCGGAGGACCTGATCAAGACCAGAAAGGGCATGGGGTATCTGATCGAATGAATACGCTTCGCTGGGGTCCGCTTCTCCTTCGCTACGCGCGCGACCGCCTGGCGCATCTTGTGCTGGCGGCAGCGTGCCCGGCGGTGTACGCGCTGGTGTGCTTCCTCGCAGGCGCACCGCTGGCGGGGGTCGTCTACGCCGGCGCGCTGGTGCTGGCGGGCGGGCTGCTCGCCCTTTGCGTGGACCTGCCGCGCTACGCGCGCCGCCACCGCGAGCTGCAAAGCCTGCTGGACGGCTGCCTCTACGCCGCCACGGTTCTTCCCGCCCCGCATGGGCTTTTGGAGGAGGACTGGCGCGCGCTGCTTCTTTGCGCCATCGACCAGAGCGCGGGCCAGGCCGACGCCCACGACCGCGACCGACGCGACCGCGAGGCCTGCATCGCCCTGTGGGCACATCAGATCAAGGTGCCGCTGGCGGCCATGCGCATGCTGCTCCAGAGCGAGCCCGGCCCGGCCTCGGACCAGCTGACAGCGGAGTTGTTCAAGGTGGAGCAGTACGTGGAAATGCTGCTTGGCTACCAGCGCCTCACCGGCCCCACGACCGATTTCACCCTGCGCGAGTGCGACGTGAACGCCGTGATGCGCGCCTCGGTGCGCCGCTTCGCGCCCCTGTTCATCGAAAAAAAGCTGCGCCTGAACTATCAGGAAACGACGCTTCGCGCCCTCACGGATGAAAAGTGGCTTGCCTTTGTGCTCGAGCAGGTGCTCAGCAACGCGGTCAAGTACACCCGCCGGGGCAGCGTGACGCTGCGCTGCGACGAGGCCGCCCACGCCATCATCGTGGAGGATACGGGGATCGGCATCGCCCCGGAGGACCTGCCGCGCGTGTTCGACCACGGCTATACCGGGCTCAACGGCCGCAGGGACAAGCGCGCCACGGGGCTGGGGCTGTATCTTTCCAAGCGCGTGTTGGACCAGCTCGGTCATACCATTTCCATTGCGTCCGAACCGGGCCGCGGCACGCGGGTAACCATCGGGCTGGAGAGCCTGCACATGCGGGCAGAATAACCCGGGATGACAAAAACGTAAGCTGCAGGGGCAAACTGTAAGGCAAATCCATGGCGTCCGCGCTCCGCCGTAAGGTATACTCTGTCTCGAAGCAAAGGAGGTATGCCTCATGGCAATGCTGGAAGTGGACCATTTACAGAAGATTTATACCACACGCTTTGGCGCCAGCCAGGTGCAGGCGCTGACCGACGTGACCTTCTCCGTGGAGAAGGGCGAATATGTGGCCATCATGGGCGAGAGCGGAAGCGGCAAAACCACGCTGCTCAACATTCTGGCCGCGCTGGACAAGCCCACCCGCGGCGAGGTGCGCTTGAACGGAAAGCTGCTCTCCACCATCTCGGAAAAGGAGCTTTCCGCCTTCCGCCGCGACAACCTGGGCTTTGTCTTTCAGGACTTCAACCTGCTGGACACCTTCTCCATCCGCGACAACATCTTTCTGCCGCTGGTGCTGGCGGGCTGCCCCTACCGCGAGATGGAAAACCGTCTCGGCCCCATCGCCCAGAAGCTGGGCATCGGCGGCATTCTCTCCAAATTTCCCTATGAGGTCAGCGGCGGCCAGAAGCAGCGCGCCGCGGTGGCCCGCGCCCTCATCACCAGGCCTCAGCTCATCCTGGCCGACGAACCCACCGGCGCGCTGGACAGCCGCGCCACCGACGGCCTTCTGCGCCTCTTTGGCGAAATCAACGAGGACGGCCAGACCATCCTCATGGTTACGCATTCGGTCAAGGCGGCCAGCCACGCGGCGCGCGTAATGTTCATCAAGGACGGCGAGGTATTCCATCAGCTCTACCGCGGGCTGGGCGGCGCGGAGGAGCTTTACCAGCGCATCAGCGACACCCTCACCGTCATCGCTACGGGAGGCGCCCGCCATGCGTAAAGGTTTCTTTCCGCGGCTGGCCCTCAGCGGCATCCGCAAAAACCGCAGCATCTACTATCCCTATATTCTCACCGCCGTGCTGACCACGGCCATGATGTACATCATGGGCTCCCTGCAAAACGCTTCCACCGATTATTCGGGCACGCTGGCCTTTTCGCTGCAGCTGGGCATCGTGGTCACATCCGTGTTCAGTGTGGTATTTTTGTTTTACACCAACAGCTTTCTCATGCGCCGGCGCAAAAAGGAATTTGGCCTGTACAACATCCTGGGCATGGAAAAGCGGCATCTGGCCCGCCTGATTCTGTGGGAAACGGCGCTGATGCTCGTCATCAGCCTAGCGCTTGGCCTGGCGGCAGGCGTGCTCCTGGACAAGCTGATGCATCTGGCGCTCTCCCGGCTGGTGGGGCAGACCGCCTCGCTCACCTTCGCCCTCTCGCCCGGGGCCATGCGATATACGGCCGTGCTGATCAGCCTCACCTTCGTCCTGATCCTCGTCAACTCCGTGCGGCAGGTCTACTTTGCCCGACCCGTGGAGCTGCTTCGCAGCGCGGAGGTCGGCGAGCGTGAACCCAAAGCCCGCTGGCTGCTGGGCCTGCTGGGGCTCGCCTCGCTGGGCACGGGCTACTGGCTCAGCGCGACCGTCAAGGATGCGGGCGCGATGATTCTGTTCTTCTTTGTGGCGGTGCTGCTGGTAATCGCGGGCACCTACCTGCTCTTCACCTCCGGCAGTATCACGCTGCTCAAGGTTCTGCGCAAGAACCGTCGCTATTATTACCAGCCGGACCACTTCATCAGCGTATCCGGCATGATTTACCGCATGAAGCAGAACGCCGTGGGGCTTGCCAACGTGTGCATCCTGTCCACGATGGTGCTGGTGATGGTGTTTTCCACGCTATCCCTGTGGCTGGGCATGGAGGACACCCTCAACAGCCGCCTGCGCTCGGACATCGACGTGCGGACCGCCTCCGCGGATGTGTCCGCGCTGGAGGCCGCCGTGGATGAGACGCTCCGGCAGGCGGGCGCCTCGCGCGAGGACACCTGGACCTACCGCTACCTCTCCTTCTCGGCCCTGCCCACCGCGGACGGTTTTGCGAGCGTCGTCTCCTTCACCGAAAACGACGCTCTCTTCGGCAACCCCGCCACCTTCCAGGCAATGCCGCTGGAGGACTACAACCGCATGCTGGGCCGAAACGAAACCCTCGCGCCCGGCGAAATACTGCTGGAATGCACCCGCGGCAGTTTTGCGGGCGATACCCTGCGCCTGCTGGACGAAACCTTCGCCATCAAAGCGCGCATAGACGACGGGCTGGGTGCGGGGCAGGCGCTGGCGAGCATCTACGATTACTACTGCCTGGTGGTGGACAGCATGGACACCCTGCGCCGTCTGGACGACCAGCAGCGGGCTGCCTATGGCAGTCATGCCACCGGCATCTTTACCACCATGAGCTTCTATCTCTCCCCCGCCTCGCCGGAACTCTCCCGGACCGTCGCCGCGCTTTTGCGGGACGGCGCTCAGGAAAACGGCTTTACCAGCGTAGCCGAGCGCGGGGAGCTGCGGGAAAACCTGATGACGCTCTACGGCGGCCTGCTATTCGTGGGTCTGTTTCTGGGCCTGCTGTTCACCATGGCCATGATTCTCATCATCTACTACAAGCAGATTACCGAGGGCTACGAGGACCGCGAGCGCTACCGCATCATGCGCAAGGTAGGCCT
>CALVNG010000098.1 GCA_944349545.1 uncultured Eubacteriales bacterium | reverse complement strand
GGCGATCAGCCCGCCCAGCAGAAGCGGCATGCCCGGACCGATGGCCGTGGTTTGCAGGCCGGGGTCCGCGTAGGCGATGTAGCCCGTGCGCGCGAAGGTGACGCCGCTGGTGAGATAGCCGTTGTCATCGGAATAGGTGTTGGGTCCCATGGCATAGGGCAAAATGGCCGCGCTGCGCAGCGCAAGCCCCACCGCCAGCAGCACGGCGAGTACCAGGGCGGCGCGGCGGGGTGAGAGACGGTCAGCATCCGCGATTGTGTTCACCGCATGCTCACCTCCCAGTCCGCCAGCGTGAGATATCCGGCATCCATTTCCCCCTCAAGAGGGGTCACCAATACGCTTGCCCGCACCTGGCAAAGCTCATCCGACTCCGCGCGCACGCTGACAGCACAGGCGCGGGCGCGTTCCTGATCGCTCTCCAGCGGCAGTTCGATGCGCGCGGCGTCGATTACGCGCCCGTCCGTCTGCGACAGGCACGCCCATTCCAGCCATATCTGATAGCCCCGGCGCGCCTTCGCCAGCGCGTTCTGCGCGCCGGAGGCATAGACCGTCAGCGTGGCCTCGCGCACGCCCGGCTCCAGCGGTATGCCGGCAGAAACGGCGCTCCGCTCCACGTCCTCCCCCGCCTCCCAGCGGAGGGTCAGCGTATCGGGCAGGGCCTCCGCTGACAGCCCTTCACCGGCTTCAAAGCCCATCCCGCTCACATCCAGGAAGCGCGTCTCAAACGCCGCGATCCTCTGCGGCTGTTCCTTGAGGTACACCCAGGCGGTTACAGCCGCCGAAACCAGCGCCAGACATCCCAGCAGCAGCGCGGTGAGGCGCCGTTCCCGCTTTTGCATCTCCCGCCCTCCTTTGGTCAGATATTCCCATTATACCCCATGCCCGCCAACCACACAAGTGTGCAAAAAGCCCCGCCGTTTCAGGCGGGGCCTTTGCAAAGCCAGCGCATCAGATGATCTCGATCACGCACATCTCGGCAGCGTCGCCGCGACGGGGTCCGAGCTTGTAAATGCGGGTGTAGCCACCGGCGCACTTCTTTTCCTCGTTGCGCTTTTTGAACTTGGGGCCATATTCGCGGAAGAGCTTCTCCACCACAGGATACTTGACGTCCTTGGTGCGTTCCTTCCAGTCGGCCTTGTCCTCGTCCTTGCGCTGCACATCCTTGAGCTCATAAAGGTAGCTCATCATCAGACGGCGGGCATGCAGCTTGCTGGGAGCGTCGTTGACCACATTCAGGGTTACGAGCTGGCCCTTGTCATTGTGGGTTTCCTTGGTCACTTCCACGTTGTTATCGCACTCGTTGACCGCAAGCGTGATCAGGCGCTCGGCGGCGCGGCGCACTTCCTTGGCGCGGGCCTCGGTCGTCTCGATGCGGCCATACCAAATCAGGTTGGTCACCTGATTGCGCAAAAGCGCCTTGCGCTGATCGGCAGTACGGCCCAGTTTCCGTTGTGCCATGGTATGTTATCCTCCTTTTAGGGAATCGGTCGGTTATTCGTCGCTGGGGCGCAGGGACAGATTGAGCGCTTCGAGCTTCTGCTCCACTTCCTCAAGGCTCTTGCGGCCGAGGTTGCGCACCTTCATCATGTCCTCCTGGTTGCGCTGCACCAGCTCCGCCACGGTGTTGATACCCGCGCGCTTGAGACAGTTATAGGCGCGAACGCTCAGGTCCAGCTCCTCGATGGTCATCTCGAGCACCTTTTCCTTCTTGTCGTCTTCCTGATCGGTGAAGGAAATGGTGGTCACCTGATCGGTCAGGCCGACGAACAGGGTCAGGTGCTCGGTGAGAATCTTGGCGGCAAGGCTGATGGCCTCGTCAGGCTGAACGCTGCCGTTGGTCCACACCTCCAACGTCAGCTTGTCATAGTCGGTGATCTGGCCCACGCGGGTATCGGTCACCGTGTAGTTGACCTTGCGGATGGGGGTGAAGATGGAGTCGATCGGAATGACCCCGATGGGCATGTTGGGGTACTTGTTCTTTTCCGCGCTCACGTACCCGCGGCCCTTGTCGATGGTCAGCGTCATTTGCAGGTGGGCGTCCTCGTTGAGGGTGGCGATATGCATCTCCGGATCGATGAACTCAAGCTCGTCATCAATGGCGATATCCTTGGCCTTGACCTCGGCGGGGCCCTTTACATCGAGCATGACGGTTTTGGGCTGATCGGAATACAGCTTGGCCGACAAGGTCTTGAGGTTCAGGATGAGCTCGCTCACGTCCTCGGTGACGCCGGGCACGGTGGAAAACTCATGCTGAATGCCCTCGATCTTGATGCTGGTCACGGCCACGCCGGGCAGCGAGCTAAGCAGCACGCGGCGCAGGGCATTGCCCAGCGTGTTGCCAAAGCCGCGCTCCAAGGGCTCCACGACAAACCTGCCGTAGGTGCCATCCGGGCTGAGCTCCGCACAGTCGATGCGCGCCTTTTCGATTTCGATCATTCGTTTTACCCTCCTGTTTTAAGCCAATGGGTTGAGGGAGGAACGCCTCATCCTAACGAGAGTAGAACTCGACGATCATGTTTTCCTGCAGGGTCAAATCGACATCATCGCGTTGCGGCAGGGCGGCGACGGTGGCGGTGAGGTTTTCCAGGTCGGTGGTCAGCCACTTGGGCACCACGCGGCCGGAGCCTTCCTTGGCGGCCTTGAAGATGGCGATGTCCTTCTTGGTGGACTTGACGCCGATCACATCGCCCTGCTTCACGGTGTAAGAGGGGATGTCCACCTTCCTGCCGTTGACGGTCATCAGGCCGTGGCAGACGAGCTGACGGGCCTGCGCGCGGCTGGCGGCCAGACCGCTGCGATAGACGACATTGTCCAGGCGCAGCTCAAGGAGCTGGAGCAGGTTGTCGCCGGTGATGCCCTTCATGCCGGTGGCGCGGACAAAGGTGCGCTTGAACTGGCCTTCCATCAGGCCGTAGGCACGGCGGGCTTTCTGCTTTTCACGAAGCTGGAGGCCGTACTCGCTCGCCTTGCGCTGCCGGGCCTGTCCATGCTGGCCCGGAGGGGTGGGGCGGTTCTGCTGCGCGCACTTGGACGAGAAGCACTTCTCGCCCTTGAGGAAGAGCTTGGTGCCCTCGCGGCGGCACATACGGCACACGGAATCGGTATATCTTGCCATGTTGATTGTACCTCCTCGAAATCCTTACACTCTTCTACGCTTGGGCGGACGGCATCCGTTGTGCGGAATGGGTGTAACGTCTTTGATCATGTTCACTTCCAGACCCGCGGCCTGCAGGCTGCGGATGGCGGCCTCACGCCCGGAACCGGGGCCCTTGACATAGACCTCGACGGTCTTGAGGCCAAACTCCATGGCGGCCTTCGCGGCGGTCTCGGCGGCCATCTGCGCGGCAAAGGGCGTGGACTTCTTGCTTCCGCGGAAGCCCAGGCCGCCGGCGCTGGCCCAGCTGAGGGCGTTGCCGTTGGTGTCGGTCAGGGTAACGATGGTATTGTTAAAGGAAGAACGGATATGCGCGGCGCCACGCTCGACGAGCTTCTTCTCACGGCGCTTGCGCGTTACCTTCTTAAGCTTTTGCTTGGGTGCCATGTTTGTTCATCCCTCCATGCTGCATCAGCATACTTTGCGTCTGGTTAACGGGTGGCCTTCTTCTTGCCCGCGATGGTGCGCTTGGGGCCCTTGCGGGTGCGCGCGTTGTTCTTGGTGTTCTGTCCGCGGACGGGCAGGTTGCGGCGGTGGCGCACGCCGCGATAGCAGCCGATCTCCACCAGGCGCTTGATGTTGAGGGACACCTCACGGCGAAGGTCGCCCTCGACCTTGACGTGATGCTCGATGTACTCACGAAGCTTGCTGACTTCGTTTTCGCTGAGGTCCTTGACGCGGGTATCGGGGTTGATCTCGGTCTCGGCGAGGATCTGCTTGGACGTGGCCAAGCCGATGCCGAAGATGTAGGTCAGGCCGATCTCCACACGCTTTTCCCTGGGCAGGTCTACGCCCGCAATACGTGCCATGTGTGGTTACACCTCCATGTAATGTGCTCTCTTGAGCCGAAGGGGCTCTTGAAGTTGGACGCGTCCGCGTAGAGAGAGCGAAGCGCATCCCAAGCCCCCGCACGGCCTCATGGGGCCGCGCTTTGTCAGTGATGATGTTTCCGCCCGGCCCGTGGTCACGCGCCTTTTGAGCGCATGCAGCCGCCCACGGCTCCCGGCATACTCCAACTTTTGAATTATAGCACAGCCCAACGCAAGTTGTAAACTCTTTTTTGTGGGGAATTTTTCATGTTTTTTGGCGAAGAAGGGCCCGCCCGCCGGATGGGCGGCAAAAGATTCGGCCGGGGATTGACCCGGTTCCGGATATGTGATATATTTATAACGCAAAGTGCGAAATATATCACATTGGAGGGCGTTTATGAAACGAAAAGGCTATCTCTACGGGCTGCTGGGCCTGCTTTCCTTCCTTGGCTTCATCGGGGTGTTCACGGACGAGCGGCTCTTTCTGGCCTTCTTCGCCTTCGCGGTGGACTTTGAATATTTCTTCGTCCGCTCGGACGAGATGGTGGAGGCGTACATGAACCGCTCCGCCGCGCGCGCCTTCTGCCTGGGCATGGCCGCCGTAGCCGTCGCGGCGCTCGTCCAGGTGATCGCCATGGGCGTGCCCGCGCGCGAGGCGCTGATGAACGCCTTCGCCGCCGGGTGGGCGGTGTCGGTCGTCGTACACGCCCTCTCCACGGCCTGTTACGACTTTTGGGAAAAATGGGGGCTGAGGGATGATTAAGACCCGCATCCGGGAGTTCCGCGCAAAGCACGATATGAAGCAGGAGGAGCTGGCGCAGCGCGTGGGCGTGCGCCGGGAGACCATCGGCAACCTTGAAAAGGGCCGCTACAACCCCTCGCTGGCGCTGGCATGGAAGATCGCGCAGGTCTTCGGCGTTTCCATCGAGGAGATCTTCACCGTGGAGGAATGAGAAAAAGCAGGCGGACGGGAGGCCAACCGGCCTCCCGTCCGCGCATATTCCCCTCCGCGTCACAGCACCTTGCGCAAAAAGTCCTGCGTGCGGGGGTTTTGGGGATTCTCGAAGATCTCCTTGGGCGTGCCTTCCTCCAGCACGCGCCCCTCGTCCATGAACAGCACGCGGTCGCCCACCTCGCGGGCAAAGCCCATCTCGTGGGTGACAACCACCATAGTCATGCCCTCGGCAGCGAGCTGTTTCATCACGTCCAGCACCTCGCCCACCATTTCGGGGTCCAGGGCGCTGGTCGGCTCGTCAAAGAGCATCACGTCGGGGTTCATGCACAGCGCGCGCACGATGGCGATGCGCTGCTGCTGGCCGCCGGAGAGCTGCTTGGGATATACGGAGGCCTTTTCCAAAAGGCCCACGCGCGCCAGAAGCCGGGTGGCCTTCTCGGTCGCCTCCGCCTTGGACATCTGGCCGGTCTGAATGGGGGCCAGGGTCAGGTTCTGCATCACGGTCAGATGCGGAAAGAGGTTGAACTGCTGGAACACCATGCCCATGCGGCGGCGAATGAGATTGATGTCGCACTTGGGATCGGTGATGTCGGTGCCCTCAAAGAGAATCTGCCCTTCGGTGGGCCGTTCCAGCAGGTTCAGGCAGCGAAGGAACGTGCTCTTGCCCGAGCCGCTGGGGCCGATGATAACGACCTTTTCACCAGGGGTGATGTGCTGGTCAATGCCCTTGAGGACCTCGAGCTGCCCAAAGGATTTTTTCAGTCCCTTAACGGTTATCACCCTGACGCAGCCTCCTTTCCAGCTTACCCACCATGCGCGTGAGGAACATGACCAAGATCAGATAGATGATCGCCACGGCGATCAGCGGCATAAACGGCGAATAGGTGACACCGCGGATGCGGTTGCCCGCGAAGGTCAGATCGCTGACGGCCACGTAGCCCGCCACGGACGTCTCCTTCAGGAGCGTGATGAACTCGTTGGCCAGCGTGGGCAGCACGTTTTTGAGGACCTGGGGCGCGATGACGAACCACATGGTCTTGAGGTAGTTCAGACCCAGGCTGCGTCCCGCCTCCATCTGGCCCTTGTCGATGCTCATGATGCCGGAGCGGAAAATCTCGGACACGTACGCGCCGCTGTTGATGCCGAAGGCCAGCGTCGCCACCATCACGCCGTTGTCCGACGTGGCAAAGATGATGTAGTACATGATCAGCAGCTGGATGACCATGGGCGTGCCGCGGATGATGGTGGTATAGATCAGGCACAGCCGGTTGAGAAGCGAAAACACAAAGCGCGCCGGTCCCTTTCGCATGGTGGCGCCGGCATTGTCCCAGGTGGTGCGCAGGATGGCCACCACCACGCCCAGCGCTATGCCGATCAGGCAGGCCAGAAAGGCGATCAGCAGCGTATTGCCAAGGCCGGTCAGCAGCATCCGCCAACGGCTTTTGTCGATGAAGTTGAGGATAAATTCGGCCTTTACGCCGTCAAACCACGCCGCAAGGTCTGTCAGAAGCGTCACGCGCTCAGCCTCCCATCAGTCTTTGGTGCGAAGAAAGGGGGGCGGCGCTGCCGCTCCCCCGATGCATCCGGTTGGATTATTCGGCCGGGATATACTTCTCGATGATCGCCGGAATGGTGCCGTCGGCGGTCAGCTCTTCCAGGGCCGCGTTGAACTTCTCGACCAGCTCGGTGTTGTCCTTGGCGAAGCAGGCCGCATAGTCCTCCACCACGTAGGTGCTATCGAGGATCTTCAGGCCCTCGTTGGCTTCCACATACGCCTTGGCGGGCTCGTTGTCGATGATGACGCAGTCGATCTTGCCGTTGACCAGCGCCATCACAGCCTCGTTGCCGTTGGGGAACGCGGCCACGGTGCCCTTGCCGGCGTCCTCGATGTCGCTCATGGCGTAGATGTAGCCGGTGGTGGCGTTCTGCGTGCCGACGGTGTAGTTGGCGCCGTCCGCCAGAAGGTCGTCAACGCTGGTGATGGGGCTGTCTTCCTTGACGATGATCACCTGCACGCCGGTGGCATAGGTGTCGGAGAAGCTGACCATCTGCTTGCGCTCGTCGGTCACGGTCATGCCGGCCATGACAAAGTCGTACTTGCCGCTGGCCACGCCGGAGATCAGGGAGTCGAACTCGGTGTCCACGATCTCAAGGTCATAGCCCATCTTCTCGCAAACGGCGGCGGCGATTTCGGGATCAATGCCCACAACCGCATCGCCCTCGACGTATTCATACGGCGGGAAGGAAGCGTTGGTCGCCATGGTCAGGGTTTCCGCGCACGCGGCGGCGGCGGTCAAAGTCAGCGCAAGCGTCAGCGCAATAGCCATAATCTTTTTCATGATGGTTGCCTCCATTCAATCGCTCGTTCGTTGGGGAACGTGCATAGTATACAACCGATTATGCAGGATGTCAAGCATTAAATGCATAAATATTCAACTTTTTTCTGCATATCCGAATGAATAATGCATAATCCTTGATTTTCAAGGCGTCGGACACAGCTCGCGGTAGCGCGCCGCGCCCATGGCGTA
>CALVNG010000097.1 GCA_944349545.1 uncultured Eubacteriales bacterium | reverse complement strand
AAGACCGATGAGGAGTTCGGCCGCACCAGCTTTGCCAATCCCCTCAACACCGCTCCCTACTATGCCATCAAGGTGACGGCGGGCATCCACCACACCATGGGCGGCCTGAAGATCAACACCGCCACCGAAGTGCTCACCGAGGCGGGCGAGGCCATCCCCGGCCTGTACGCCGCGGGCGAGGTTACCGGCGGCGTGCACGGCGCCAACCGTCTGGGCGGCAACGCCGTGGCCGACTTCATCGTGTTTGGCCGCATCGCCGGCACCAGCGCGGCGGAGTACGCCAAGTAATTCAAAACCCGTTCGCGGGGCGGCACAGAAAGGTGCCGCCCCGCTCTCTTTTTGGGGCAGAGCGGGAGAGGACGGGCGCGTTTGATTGTGCTACACTGTCCATCGAAAGGGGGAAAAAACAGCCGCATGGAAGAATGGATGGAACGCTGGAACCGGGCCATGGACGAAATCGAACGGAACCTCACGGGGAAGATCGACTGCGAGCGGCTGGGGCGCATCGCCTGCTGCTCGGCCTATCATTTTCAGCGGATGTTCACCTATCTGGCGGGGGTGCCCCTGGGCGAATACACGCGCCGGCGCAGGATGTCCCTGGCCGCGGCGGACCTGCAAAGCGGGCGGGATAAGGTCATCGACATCGCAGCCCGTTACGGCTACGAATCGCCTACGGCGTTCAACCGGGCGTTCCGGGCCGTGCACGGGGTTGCGCCCTCGCAGGTCCGTTCCGGAGGTGTGACGGTCAAGTGCTATCCCAGAATGGTATTCCGCCTGACCATACAAGGAGGGCAAGATATGCAGTATCGCATCGAAACCAGAGCCGCTTTCCGCGTGGTGGGTATTTCCCGTCCGCTGGACCGCGAGATCGAAAACAACTTCCGTGAAGTTCCTCTCATGTGGGACGAAGCTGCGCGCGACGGCACCGTGGCCGCCCTGGCCGCGCGGATGGACGGGGAACCCAGTGGCCTGCTGGGCATCAGCGCCTGCGCCGGGGGAGAAGCGTGGCGATATTGGATCGCCGTTGCCTCTCAGGCCGAGGCCGGTCCGTTTGAGACGTATCTCGTGCCCGCCGCCACCTGGGCCGTGTTTTCCGGCGAAGGCACAGGCCGCTCCATTCAGGAGCTGGAGAGACGCATCGTGACCGAATGGCTGCCTGGCTCCGGCTACGAATACGCCGACGGGCCGGATATCGAGGTGTACCTGGAACCGAATCCGCTTCACACGCGCTATGAGGTGTGGGTGCCGGTGACCCGGCGGAGGGAATGACGGAGGAGGGGCCTGCCCCTTCCTCAGACCGTTGAAAAACCACTGGCTTTGGGAAAAGCCGCGTTTCTTGCGCCCTACGGGCGCTCGCAACGCTCGCGAAACATGCTGCGGCATAAGGCTTTGGGGCTCTGCCCCAAACCCCGGCAGGGGCCTGAGGCCCCTGCACCCCGCACTTTGTCAGCAACCTGGAGGAGGGGCCTGCCCCTTCCTTTTTCTTTGCCGGTTGCGTCTTCTGACGGGGCATGCTATACTCGGTATAGGCTGCGTGAGGTGCGCATAGGCTCGTCTGAACGCAAAGCGGAAAGGCGGCGGTGCGCATGAGGCGGCAGGGGGGCTTTTGGAAAAACGCGCTGGCGGGGTTGCTGATGGGAATTGGCTGCGTGCTTCCGGGCGTAAGCGGCGGGGTGATGGCGGTCAGCTTCGGCCTTTACCGGCCCATGCTGGATGCGGTGCTGGGCATTTTCCACGATACGCGGCAAAAGCTGCTGTTTCTGGCGCCGCTGGCGCTGGGCGGCGCCGCGGGACTGCTGCTGGGGGCCAGAGGTCTGGGCGCTGCCCTGCGGCTGTATGAAAAGCCCATGCTATGCCTTTTCACGGGATTTATTCTGGGCGGCGTACCCGATCTGCTGGCGCAGGCCGAGGAGGGCGGGCGCTTTCACAGGCGGTGGCTGGGCGCGCTGGCAGGCGGTATTTTGCTCGCCCTGCCCATGGTGCTTCTGAGGGCGCAGGGGGCGGAGCGGGCACTATCGCTCACGCCTCTGCGGGCGCTGGCGGTAGGGCTGGTGGAGGGCGTGGGCACGGTGGTGCCGGGCCTGTCCACATCGTTTATCCTGATGAATCTGGGATGGTATCAGGCGTATCTGGAGGCGCTGGCGTATCCGCAGCCCGGCCTGCTTGTGCTGGTCGCGCTGGGCTTTGCGGCCTCGGCGCTGGCCTCCATGAAGGCGGTGCAGTGGTTGTTTGACCACGCGAGGGGATATACCTGTTATGCGGTGCTGGGATTTTTGCTGGTGTCGGTCGCACTGGTGTTTCCCGGCTTTGGAAGCGGGGGAATGCTCTGGGCGCAGTTTGCCGCGCTGCTGGCCGGCCTGCTGGTGGCGCGGTGGATGGGCGGCCTGGGCGAACCCGTAGCGACAACGTCAAAGGGGTGAAGCAATGCGTGCTGGAAATCAACGACGACTGAAAGGAAGGCTGGATCGGATGCGCCATGCGCGCCATCGCGGCGCGCTGATTGAAAAATGGAAGGAGTCACTGCGTTCGGTCCTGCCGATCACGGCTATCGTGATTGCGCTGGGCCTGCTGGCGGTGCCTGCGCCCTCGGGCGCGATGCTGGCGTTTCTGGCGGGCGCGGTGCTGCTGGTGGTGGGCATGGGATTGTTCACGCTGGGCACGGACCTGGCCATGATCCCCATCGGCGAGCACGTGGGCGCAGCCATGACCCGCAGCAAAAAGCTGTGGGTGGTGCTTTTGTGCTCCTTTCTGGTCGGCGTGATCGTGACCATATCGGAGCCGGATTTGCAGGTGCTGGCCCATCAGGTGCCCGGCGTGCCGGACCTGACGCTGATTGTATCGGTAGCGCTGGGCGTGGGCGTGTTTCTGGTGCTGGCGCTTCTGCGCATTTTGCTGCGCATCCGCATGGCGTGGCTGCTGCTGGGGTGCTACGCGCTGGTGTTTGTGCTGGCGCAGTTTGTGCCGGGGGCATTTCTGGCCGTGGCCTTTGACGCCGGCGGCGTGACTACCGGTCCCATGACGGTGCCCTTTATCCTGTCGCTGGGCGTGGGCGTGAGCGCCATCCGCAGCGACCCCAATGCGGAAAACGACAGCTTCGGCCTGGTGGCGCTCAGCTCTGTAGGTCCCATTCTGGCGGTGATGCTGCTGGGGCTGATCTACCAGCCGGACGGCGCGGCCTATGGGGCGGACGCCACGCTGCTCAATGCGGCGGACACGCTGGAGATGACCCGCCAGTTCGCCCATGCCCTACCCGATTATCTGCGGGAGGTGGCCATCGCTCTTGCGCCTATTGCGGCGTTCTTCGTCGGAAGCCAGCTCACCATTTTGCACCTGCCCGGGCGCGAGGTGCTGCGCATCACGGCGGGGCTTTTGTATACGTATGTGGGGCTGACGCTGTTTCTGACGGGGGTGAACGTGGGGTTCATGCCCATGGGCAACTACCTGGGACAGGCCCTGGCGGGCATGGAACAGCGCTGGCTGCTGGTGCCGCTGGGCATGCTGATGGGTTATTTCGTGGTGGAGGCCGAGCCGGCGGTGCATGTGCTGAGCCGGCAGGTGTACGAGCTGACCGCGGGCGCCATCCCCCAGCGGGCGCTGGGGCTGAGCCTGTCGGTGGGCGTATCGGTGTCGGTGGGGCTGGCAATGCTGCGCATTTTGACCGGCGTGCCCATCCTGTGGCTGCTGGCGCCGGGCTATGCCGTGGCGCTTGTGCTGATGCCCTTTGTGCCGCCGATCTTCACCTCCATCGCCTTTGACTCCGGCGGCGTGGCTTCCGGCCCGATGACGGCCACGTTCCTATTGCCCATGGCCATGGGCGCGTGCGCCGCCGTGGGAGGGGACATGGCCACGGACGCCTTCGGCGTGGTCGCCATGGTGGCCATGACGCCGCTGATCACGATTCAGGTGCTGGGATTGGCGTTCAAATGCAGGCAGCGAAAGGCGCAGACGCCTGCGCCGCAGCCTGAGGCGGAGGAGATTATCGAATGAGCGGCGCGTTCCATGGCCGCATGGGGGAGGATGCATCATGCACGACCTGTGTCTTGTGAACCTGATCGTCAGACGGGAGGACGGGGAAGCGTTCCTGGACTTTCTCGGCGAGAGGGGCGTCAAAACGGTTCACAGCCTGCCATGCCGGGGAACGGCCGGCAAAAAGCTGCTTGGGATTCTGGGCCTGGAGGAGACGGAAAAGACGCTCCTGTGGGCCATGACCTCGCGCGAAAAGGCCGGGCGGCTGATGGGCCGTCTGGTGCGCGAGATGGGGCTGGATATGCCCGGCGCGGGCATCGCCTTCACGACGCCGGTGGGCAGCGTGGCGGGCGCAAGCAGCCTGCGCAGCCTCACGGAGGGACAGGACATCATCATGGGAGAGGTGACGGATATGCCCGCTGCGTTTCTGTATGAACTGATCATCGCCATTGTCAACCGCGGCCATGTGGATACCGTGATGGACGCGGCTCGCGCGGCGGGCGCGGCGGGCGGCACGGTGGTGCATGCCAAGGGCACGCATCCGGGCGGGAACAGCCAGTTTTTCGGCCTGTCCATCGCCGAGGAAAAGGAGATGCTGCTGATCCTGACCGCCGCGGGCGACCGCAGCCGCATCATGCGCGCCGTCATGGACCATGCCGGGGTAAACAGCCCCGCGCATACGGTGATGTTTTCCCTGCCGGTGGAAAGCGTGGCGGGCCTTCGCAGCGTGATGGCCGCGGCGGGGCAGCAGGAGGAATAAACAGCCGGCTGGGAGGTGTTTAGGCCATGAAAAACAAAATCGCCTGTTGCGGGCTGGACTGCGAGACGTGCGACGCCTATCTTGCTACGATTCATGACGACCAGCCGCTACGCGAGCGTACCGCGAGGCTGTGGAGCGAGCTGAACCGCGCGCCCATTCTGCCCGAGCACATCAACTGCGAGGGCTGCCGCGGCGACGGGGCAAAGACCGTTTTCTGCGAAAGCCTCTGCGCCATCCGCCGCTGCGCGCAGGAAAAGGGCGTGGACACCTGCGGCGGCTGTCCGGCCCTTGAGACCTGCCAAACCGTCGGAGCCGTCTTTTCCAGCAACCCGGATGCGCTGAAAAACCTGAGGAGCTAAGCCACGCGCCCCGCCGCTGAGGAGAAGTTCCGGGCTTTTTCTGTTGCATCCAGCCGCATCCGCGTGCTATAATACGCGAAAGTGCTCAGATGGGGCAAGAAGGAGGCGCACCCGTTATGTCCGATCCCGTAAAGCAAGTGGCCATGAGAATTCTGGACCTGCGAGAGATTTCGGACTACACCGTTGACAAGATGGCTGAAGTGCTCAATGTGCCTGTCGAAGAATACCGCAAATATGAAAGCGGCGAGGTCGATATGCCCATCAGCTTTCTGGTCAAGATCGGCGAGGTATTTCATGTGGACATGACAGAGCTCCTGACCGGCGAGGCGCCGCGCCTCAACGTGCTCAGCGTCACGCGCGCGGGAAAGGGCCAGGAGGAAACCAGCTGTCATGACCAGTATGTGTACCGCAACCTGGCCTATAATTTCGTTGGCCGCAAGATCGAGCCGATGTACGTGGTCGTGGCCCCGGAAGACAACAAGACTTTGACCCCCAACAGCCATGACGGACAGGAGTTTGACTACATCCTCTCCGGCACCATGCACATCGTCATCGGCAAAAACGACGTTATCCTGCATCCCGGCGACAGCGTGTACTATGATTCGCGCACGCCGCACGCGATGGAGGCCGTCGGCGGCGAGGCGGTGCATTTTCTGGCCATCGTGATCCCGTAAGCGTCCGGGCGATCGCATCCCCCCGTTCCGAAGGAGTTTGAAACCGTATGCTGGCTGACCGATATATTCGTACCGACCTGACCTCCCAGGAGGATTTTGAAAAAAACTTCATCCTCAATGTGCCCGAACATTTCCACTTCGCCTATGATGTGGTGGACGAGTACGCGCGCATCTCGCCCGACAAGCGCGCCCTGATCTGGTGCGACCTCAAGGGGCACGAGCGCACCTTCACCTTTGGTGAAATCAGCCGCATGAGCAACCAGGCGGCGAACGTGTTCAAGGCGCACGGCCTCCAAAAGGGCGACCCCGTCATTCTCATGCTCAAGCGCCGCTGGCAGTTCTGGGTGGCGGCGGTGGGCCTGCTCAAGGTGGGCTGCGTGCTGATTCCCGCGACGGCGCAGCTGCAGAAGAAGGACATCGTCTACCGCGTGCAGGCCTCCAGCGCACGCGCCATTCTGTGCGTGGAGGAGCCGGAGGTGCGCGGCCACGTGCTGGCCTCCGCGCCGGAGTGCGATACGCTGACTGCGCTGTTCACACTGGGAGACGAGCCCGGCTTTTCGGACTTTGACGCCGAGCTGGCCGCCGCCTCCGAGCAGTGGGACAAGCCTGCCGAGCTGCCGGGGAACGACGACATCATGCTCATCTACTTCACCAGCGGCACCACCGGCATGCCCAAGATGGCCGCGCACAGCTGGACCTATCCCATCGCGCAGACGGTCACGGCCTACTACTGGCACAACGTAGGGGACGATTCCATCCACATGGCCGTAGCCGATACCGGCTGGGCCAAGGCGGGCTGGGGCAAGCTCTACGGCCAGTGGATCTGCGGCGCGACGCTGTTTGTGTACGACTTTGACCGCTTCATCGCCGCCGACCTGCTCAAAATGCTGGAGAAGCATCGCGTGACCAGCTTCTGCGCGCCGCCCACGGTGTATCGCTTCCTCATCAAGGAGGACCTTGCCGCCTACGACCTGAGCGCCCTCAGGTGGGCCAACTGCGCGGGCGAGCCGCTTAACCCGGAGGTGTACGATCAGTTCCTCCGGCACACGGGCGTGAAGATTCACGAGGGCTTCGGCCAAAGTGAAACCACGCCGCTGCTCATGACCAGCAAGTGGATGGAGCCCAAGACCGGCAGCACCGGCCGCCCTTCGCCCGCATACGACATCGCCCTGGTGGATGAAAACGGCCAGGACGTGGACGACGGCGTGGAGGGCGAGATCGTCATCCGGCTGGACAAGGGCCACCCGGCGGGCCTGTTTCTGGGCTACTACCGAAATCAGGAGCAGACCGACGCGGTTTTCTATAACGGCATGTACCACACCGGCGACATGGCCTGGCGCGATGTGGACGGCTACTATAACTTTATCGGCCGCAGCGACGACGTGATCAAGTCCAGCGGCTACCGCATCGGGCCCTTCGAGGTGGAGAGCGCGCTGCTCACCCATCCGGCGGTGCTGGAGTGCGCCGTGACAGCCGTGCCGCACCCGGACCGCGGGCAGGTGGTCAAGGCGACGGTGGTGCTGGTGAAAAACCGCGGCTACGAACCCACCGACGCGCTCAAAAAGGAGCTGCAAAAGCACGTCAAGCAGGTGACGGCCCCCTACAAATATCCCCGTATCGTGGAATTTGTGGACGAGCTGCCCAAAACCATCAGCGGCAAGATTCAGCGAAAGCTCATCCGCCGCACGGACGCCGACACCGGCGCGGACCGCCT
>CALVNG010000096.1 GCA_944349545.1 uncultured Eubacteriales bacterium | reverse complement strand
GCGGCGGTGCAGGTGCCGTTTTCGTCCTTCTCGTCCCAGTTCTTCATGAACACGCCGACCACGTCGTAGCCCTGCCGCCTGAGCAGCAGCGCGGCCACGGAGCTGTCCACCCCGCCGGACATGCCCACCACGATTCTCTCCATCCCGGTTTCCTCCCGCCTCAGGCCCGGCGGTCGGGCAGGAGGCGCTCGAGCACGGCGTCCAGCGCGTCTTTGGCGACCTCGTCCACGCCGCGCGCGGCGTCCACCACCACGAAGCGGCGGCGGTTGTCGCGCACCAGGCGCTCGTAGGCCTTCTGCACCCGCTCGTGGAACTCGCCCGCCTCCAGCTCCAGCCGGTCGGGCTCGGAGGCGCTGAGCCGGCGGCGCAGCGCCGCCCGGTGGTCGATGGCCAGGTAGAGCGTGGCGTCGGGGGTCATGCCGTCCACGGCGGGGTCGTTGATCTGCTGCACGGTTTCCACGCCCAGCCCGCGCCCGCCGCCCTGATAGGCCACGGAGCTGTCCACGAACCGGTCGCAGAGCACGAGCATGCCGCGCTCCACCGCCGGGCGGATCACCTGGCTGACGTGCTGGGCGCGCGCGGCGGCGTAGAGCAGCGCCTCGCAGGCGGGGCACATCTCGGTGTTGGCGGTGTCGAGGATGATGCGGCGGATGTCCTCGCTGATGGCGCAGCCGCCCGGCTCGCGCGTGCGCAGCACGCTGAAGCCGAACTGGCGCAGGTGCTTTTCCAGAAGCTCGGTCTGGGTGGTCTTGCCGCTGCCGTCGGGGCCTTCGACGGTCAGGAAAAAGCCGCGCGGGATCTCCCCGCCGGGGCAGAGAATCGCGCGCAGGCCCTCGGTATCCGGCGCCACGACCGACGCGCCCGCCACGATCAGCTCCTCCTCGGTGCCGCAGCCGTAGCCCGCGCCGATGCCCTCGATGCCGTTGGCCAGCGCGCCCGCCATGTCGAACTTGCGGTCGCCCACCATGGCGGCGCGGCGGTAGCGGTCGGGCAGCGCGCGGCGGATCAGCTCGGCCTTGCCCAGCTTGGCCGCGCCGTCCTCCTCGCCCACCACGCGGTCGAAATCGCCGTCCAGCGCGAAGTAGGCCAGGATGTCCCTGGCCAGCCACAGCGGCTTGGACGTGGCCAGCCCCACATGCACCCCGGCCTCGCGCAGCATCTTGAGAATGCTGCGGATGTTGGGGTACACGCTGTAGAGGTACATGCCCCGCGCGCTGAAATCGCGGCGGTAGCGCTCCATGGCCTCGGGCACGCGCGCCTCGGGCACGCCCAGCAGGTCCCGGAAGGAATCCGCCAGCGGCGGGCCCACCACCTCGCGCAGGTCCGCGTCCGCCGGCACCTCCAGCCCCATCTCGTCCATGGCCCTTCTCACCGAGGAGACGATGCCCTCCTCCGCGTCAAAGAGCGTGCCGTCCAGATCAAATACCACCGCGTCATAGGGGAAAATGTCCATAGCGATCTCCTTTACCGTATGCAGTCAGCCGTCTGCCGCGCCCTTCGCGCGGCGGGGAATGGGGATGACGGCGGGGCCGCAGAACCGCCGCCCGCGCGGGAGCGGATACAACTTGCCGTTTCGCGGGCGGATGTCCGGCCCGGTTGCGCGGGGTGCGCCCCGCCGTTTCGCGGGGCCGCCGCGACGCCCGCGCCCGCAGGATGCGCCCTGCCGTTTCGCGGACCCGCGCGCCGCCCGCGCGGGAGCGGATGCGGCTCGCCGGTTCACAGGCGGATGTCCCGCCCGCGCCCGGTTGCGCAGGATGCGCCCTGCCGTTTCGCGGACCCGCGCAACGCCCGCACGGGAGCGGATGCGGCTTGCCGTTTCGCGGGCGGATGTCCGGCCCGTGCCCGGTTGCGCAGGATGCGCCCTGCCGTTTCGCGGACCCGCGCGACGCCCGCACGGGAGCGGATGCGGCTCGCCGGTTCACAGGCGGATGTCCTGCCCGGCCGCGCAGGATGCGCCCCGCCGTTTCGCGGGGCCGCCGCGCCCGGTTGCGCGGGAGCGGATGCGGCTCGCCGGTTCACAGGCGGATGTCCCGCCCGGTTGCGCGGGGTGCGCCCCGCCGTTTCGCGGGGCCGCCGCGCCCGGCCGCACCCGCAGGGGCGAAAGCGGTCCATGCCCCCGCGCCCGTCAGCGCAGGCACCTTAGCGTGCCCTCCGGCCCCAGGCCGAAGGCGCGGCGCGGCCCCAGCGCGCGAAGGTACGCCGCCAGCTCTTCCGTCACCCGCTCGCCGGGGGTGACCAGCGCCACGCCCGGCGGGTACGGCCCGGCCGGCACGGCGCTCACGCGCCCGGCGGCGCGCTCCAGCGGCACCGCCTCCGACGGCGCGAAAAACGCCTCCCGAAGCGGCACGGCGCGCTCCGGCGGCGCGGGCGGGGTCAGCCACGCGGCCCCGCCGCCCGCCCTGCATGCCCGCAGGCCGTCCGGAGGGGCCCCCTCCGCACCGCCGCCCGCGCGCGCCGCAGTCCCGCACGCCGCGCAGGACGTGCCCGCTCCGCCGCTTCCGTCCGCGCGCTCCGCAGTCCCGCGCGCCGCGCCGGGCATGCCCGCTTCTGCGCCGGTTTCATCCGCGCACGCCGCAGTCCCGCACGCCGCGCCGGGCATACCCGCTCCGCCGGTTTCATCCACGCGCGCCGCAGTCCCGCACGCCGCGCCGGACGTGCCCGCTTCTGTAACGCTTCCGTCCACGCGCTCCGCAGTCCCGCGCGCCGCGCCGGTCCCGTCCGACCCTTCGCGCCGCCCGTCCGCCGCGATGTCCCGCAGCGCCCGCGCCAGCCGCGCCAGCCGCTCCGGCCCGTCCACGGGCGAGAGGATGCACACCACCCGGCAGGCGTCGCTCATCTCCACGTCCACGCCCCGCGCGGCCAGCGCCTCCGAAAGCGCATAGCCGCCCTGCGGGGCCCGGAGCACCACGCGCGTGCGGTCGTAGGCCCAGCCCGGCACGTCCTGCCCGTCGGCGTAGCCCAGCGCCGCCGCCTGCGCGTGAAAGCGCGCCGCCGCGGCCTTGAGCCGCGCGAGGGCCTGCGCGCCGTATTGCTCCATCCAGGCGCGCGCGTCGTCCAGCGCAAGCAGCGTCACAAAGGAGGGGCTGCTGGTCTGCGCCGCGCGCAGCATCGCCCGCAGGCGCGCCGCGTCCACGCCCGGCCCCGCGTGCAGCCACGCCGCGCCGTTGAGCGCGGGCAGCGTCTTGTGCGCCGACTGCACCCACAGGTCCGCGCCCAGCGCGCCCGCCGTGGGCACGTCCGCATCCCAGTTCAGGTGCGCGCCGTGCGCCTCGTCGCACAGCACGGGGATGCCCAGCGCCCGCGCCCGCGCCGCCGCGCGCGCCGGCCAGTGCAGCGCGCCGTAGTAGTCCGGCCTGACCACCAGCAGCGCCCGCGCATCCGGACGGCGTTCCAGCGCCTCCAGGTAGCTCTCCTCCGGGGTAAAGCACAGGCCCGACGATGTGAACGCGGGCCGGGCGAACACCGCCTCCAGCCCCGCCACCGCGCACAGGTGCAGCGCGGAAAGGTGCGCGTTTCTGGGCAGAATCACCGCCCCGCCGCCGCCCGCCGCGTAGAGCAGCATGGCCTGCACCCCGGCGGTGGACCCGCCGGTGAGCATCAGGGTGTGCGCCGCGCCCGCGCACCGCGCCGCCAGCGCCTCCGCGCGGGCGATGGCCCCGCCGGGCGCGTAGAGGTCGTCGGTCGCGGGCAGCTCGGTGGTTTCCAGCCGGTAGGGGTCCACCGGCCCGAACGGCCCGCGCCCCTGCGCCCCCGGCATGTGCAAAGACAGCCTGTCCGCCGCGCCCGCGAGCATGTCCCGCATGGGCCGCTCCACCGCCCCCGCCTCCTTCGCCCGCGCCGGGGCGCGCCCCGGCATAGATGCACACAGCATAGCAAAAAAAGCGCCTTCTTGCAAGTGCAAAAAGGCACAACAAAGGGCCGTGGACGCGGGGTCCACGGCCCTTGGGGCTTTCGCGCTTACCGCGCGCCGCCGCGCCGCTTGCGGGCGGTCCACGCCGCCGCGCACAGGCCGCCGAGGCTGACGAGCGCCAGCGCCAGCCACAGGCCGGTATGGCTGCCGTCGCCGGTCTGGGGCGGGGTGGCGGGAATCGGGGCGAAGACGGGCCGGAGGATGACGGCGCCGCCGGGCATCACGAAGGTATTGTCCTCGCGGACGGTCACGTCGCCGAGGACCACTTCCCAGCCGGTCAGCATGTAGCCGGGGTCCGGGGTGACGGTGAGGGTGACGGTATCGCCCTCCCGCGCGGGGTTGGGCGAGGCGGTGACCGTGCCGTGGCCGTCCTCCCCGCTTTCCACGGTGACGCCGTAGACGATGTACAGGGTGTATTTCTTCACCGTCTGTTCGTCCTCGGAGGTGACGGTGAAGGTCCATGTGCGGCCGCTGTCGGCGGTGGCGGGGTTGGTCATGGTGGCGTAGCGGGACAGGGTGAGGACGATGTCCTTCTCCGTGGGCAGCGGCGAACCGGCGGGCAGCTTTACGGTGATTTCCGCGCCGCTGATGACGCCCGCGATGTTCTTCACGCTTACCCCGGTCACGTCCGCCCCCGTGCCCACGCCCAGCGGAACCAGCGTGAGGGTCACGTTCATGGCCTGATTGTTATAGCCCGTATTATAGTCATAGGTGACGGTGTGCTGCACCCCGACGCTCCAGGTGACGGTTGTGCCCTGTGCGGTTGCGCCCGATGTGGATGTTTGGACGTTGGAAACGTTCAGGCCAATCAGCGCCGCGAGGTTCGCCGACCATGTTCCGTCCGCGCTGCGGTTCACTCCCAGCCGCGCTGTCTGGGGGGAGCAGTCCAGCGACCCCAGCTCCGTGTTCTGCGACACATCCAGCGACGTAAGATTGTTGTAGGAGCAGTCCAACTCTTCCAGCGCCGTGAAGTGCTCGATGCCCGTCAGGTCGGAAATGTCCTGGACGCAGACGTCTATCGTCGTTACGCTGGCGATCTCGTCCTTGGTAAGAAAGTTGCGCCCACTGGCAAGTTCGGATTGCACATAATCCCGAAATTTCGCATCCGGGAAGTTGTTTTCGTCAATTTCCACATCCCACGTCCCCTCCGCCATCGCCGCGACCGGCGCGAGGACCGCCGCCGCCAGCAGCGCCAGCAGCAGCGCCAGCCAAATGCCTCCGTGTTTTTGCATGCCTGTCCTTCCTTTCCCCGCCGCCCGTGTCACCGCACGACAAAAAGGACGCACCCCGCTTTTTCACAAAAGCGGAATGCGCCCTTGGGCCGCGTATGTTCGGAGCTTACCTCAAAACGGGCAGACCTATCCCTTGCTTACTTGCTTACTTGCTTACTTGCTTACTTGCTTACTTGCTTACTTGCTTACTTGCTTACTTGCTTGCGAGAGCGTAGCCTGCGCCGGTCATGCCTGTCAAGTCCCCTGTTTCTGAATACCGCCTTATTTTACCACGGATTGGGCGGCAGGTAGAGGGGGGGTTGGGGGCGCGGCAAAAAAAACCATCCGCCCGCGCCCCTATTTCAGCCACCGCGCCTGAAGCGCCTCCCAGGCCGGGTCCACGTCCAGGGTGGCGAAGTAGTCGCGCGGGGTTTCGGCCCGGCGAATCAGCTCGAAGCCGCCGTCCTCGCGCCAGAGGACCTCCTTGCAGCGCAGCTTGCCGTTGTAGTTGTAGCCCATGCTCAGGCCGTGCGCGCCGGTGTCGTGAATCACCAGCAGGTCGCCGATGGCGGTTTGGGGCAGCATGCGGTCCACGGCGAACTTGTCGTTGTTTTCGCACAGGCTGCCGGTCACGTCCACCAGCCGGTCGTGCGGCAGGTGCTCCTTGCCGGGAATGGTGATGTGGTGGTACGCGCCGTACATGGCGGGGCGCATCAGGTCGCAGGCGCTGGCGTCCAGGCCCAGGTAGTGCTTGTGGATGCGCTTTTCGTTGATGATGTGCGTCACCAGCCAGCCGTTGGGGCCGGTCATGTAGCGGCCCAGCTCGGTCTTGATGGCCACGCCGCGGATGCCGTTGTCCGTGAAGGCGCGGCGGTACTCGCGCGCCACGCCCTCGCCCACGGCGCGGATGTCGGTTTCGGGCTGGTCGGGCCGGTAGGGGATGCCGATGCCGCCCGACAGGTTCACAAAGGCCAGCGGCATGCCGCTCTCCCCCGTCAGCTCGCGCCCGGTCTGAAACAGAAGCCTTGCCAGCGCGGGGTAATAGGCGGGGTCGGTGGTGTTGCTGCTTAAAAAGGCGTGCACCCCGAAGCGCGCGGCCCCAAGGTCCCGAAGGCGCAAAAGCGCCTGGCTCAGCTGCTCGCGCGTCATGCCGTACTTGGCGTCGCCGGGGTCGCCCATGATGGCGTTGCCGATGCGGAAGGCGCCGCCGGGGTTATAGCGCAGGCACACCGTTTCCGGCACGCCGCCGTGTTTCGCCAGCGTGTCCACGTGGGTGATGTCGTCCAGGTTGATGTACGCGCCCAGCCGCCGGGCGAGGGCGAATTCCTCCCCGGTCACGTCGTTGGCGCTGAACATGATGTCCCCGTCCCGAAAGCCGCAGGCGTCGGCCAGCATGAGTTCTGTCACGCTGGCGCAGTCCACCCCGCAGCCCTCCTCCCTGAGAATGCGCAAAATGGCGGGCGTGGGCAAAGCCTTGACCGCGAAATACTCGCGGAAATCCTCGATTTCGCCAAAGGCGTCGCGGAGCGCGCGCGCGGTGCGGCGGATGCCGCGCTCGCTATAGAGATGAAACGGCGTTTCAAACTTTTGCGCCGCCTCGAAAGCCACCTCGTCCCTCAGGGAAAAATTCGGCATGGGAAACATCCTCCTCGCTGCGCCCGCGGCGCTATGAAACGCAGCTATTGTAACACAGCCCCGGCGCGAGGGCAACGGCAGATTTCGCCTGCGCCCGCGCTTTTTTTCGGCAAAACCCGCGCCGGGCACTGGCGCTTTTTCCCCCGGTATGCTATCATAGGCCATGAAATCAACCGATGGAAGGAGAGGGTCCTCATGGAAAGCAACAAGCGGCCCGACGGCATGGCGCGCATCAACACGCCGGAGCTGGCGCAGGCCTTTATCGACGAACAGGTGGCGGCCCTGCGCGCCCAGGTGGGCGACAGGAAGGTGCTTCTGGCCCTGAGCGGCGGCGTGGACAGCTCGGTGGTGGCGGCGCTGCTGATTCGCGCGATCGGCAAGCAGCTGGTATGCGTGCACGTCAACCACGGCCTGATGCGCAAGGGCGAGAGCGAGCAGGTGGTGGAGGTGTTCCGCAACCAGCTGGGCGCCAACCTGATCTATGTGGACGCGGTGGACCGCTTCCTCACCCGTCTGGAGGGCGTGAGCGACCCGGAGCAGAAGCGCAAGGTCATCGGCGCGGAGTTCATCCGCGTCTTTGAGGAGGAGGCCCGCAAGCAGGAGGGCATCGAGTTTCTGGCGCAGGGCACCATTTACCCCGACATCGTGGAAAGCCACGGCGTCAAGGCGCATCACAACGTCGGCGGCCTGCCCGACGACCTCAAGTTCGACCTGGTCGAGCCGCTCCGCCTGCTCTACAAGGACGAGGTGCGCCAGGTCGGCGCGGCCCTGGGCCTGCCCGACAGCATGGTCTACCGCCAGCCCTTCCCCGGCCCCGGCCTGGGCGTGCGCTGCCTGGGCGCCATCACCCGCGACCGCCTGAACGCCCTGCGCGAGTCCGACGCCATCCTGCGCGAGGAATTTGACCGCGCGGGCCTGACCTCCAGGGTCTGGCAGTTCTTCACCGTCGTGCCCGACATGCGCTCCACCGGCGTGCGCGGCGGCGCGCGCGTCTTTGACTGGCCGGTGATCATCCGCGCGGTCAACACCGTCGACGCCATGACCGCCACCGTGCCCGAGCTGCCCTGGGCGCTGCTTCACCGCGTCACCGACCGCGTGCTCAGCGAGGTCCCCGGCGTGTGCCGCGTGCTGTATGATTTGAGTCCCAAGCCTGTGGGGACGATTGAGTGGGAATGACGCTCGAAACGGCGCAAACCCGCATGAATACAGGCTTTTTTGCCCGTCCATATTGCTCTTGATAC
>CALVNG010000095.1 GCA_944349545.1 uncultured Eubacteriales bacterium | reverse complement strand
GCGTTTCTCCGCGGTGCCACCCGGCTTAAGGCTTTCGCCTTCACTCTGCTGCGCTGTATCGGGCGCGCCCGCGCGGCTCCTCGCCGCATGGCTCGCATGACGGAACAGGCGGCTGCCGCCGCAGCCTTGCACCGGACGGCTGCTCTCTTGAGGCGGCGGGGCGGCCAATGATCATGGTCCCTGCCATGGCGTGTATTATACGCGCATTTCCCCGCTTTGGCAAGCCCCAAATGCGATCAGGAAAGGCTGTGCTTCACGCGGTCGCGCTCCTCGGCGCGCTTGGCGTTGTTGAAGCGGTCCAGCGTGCCCACCAGATAGCCCGTGATGCGGCGGATGCGATGGAAGGGACGCTCGCCCAGGTCGTAATTGAGCTCAACCTCGTCCCCGCAGACGTTGATGTCGATATGACGCGGCTCCACGCCATACTTTTTGGTGGCGCGGGCGATATAGGCGTCGATTTCCTTTTGATCAAGCGTGCCATTGGTCACGGTAACAGAACAAGCCATGGTATACCATCCTTTCAAAAACCGGCAAATCAGCACCAGATATTGTGCTGAATGTATTGTACCACGTTTTTGCAAAGTTGAAGCATAAATTTTTTATCATCCCCAAAAAAGGTGCGGCGGCCTGCTTGCCAGTGGCGCCGCCTTATGTTATGCTTTGCTGCGTAAGGAGCCAATTTCCGGTAAAGAAAGGACGGCGCCCCATGAGACAGACGTTCACCACCACCATGCCCGACCGTGCGGGGGCGTTTTTGCGGGCGAGCCGGCTGATCGCGGCTGCGGGCGCGAATATCACGCGCGTGAGCTACAACAAGGCCGTCGATATGCACATCCTGTTCATCGAGGTGGACGGCACGAAGGAGCAGCTCTCCCGCGTGGAAAGGGAACTGGGGACCATCGGCTACCTGCCGGACGGACAGCGCCCGGCCACGGTGATGCTGCTGGAATTTGAACTTAAGGACCGGCCGGGCGAGGTGCTGCCCGTGCTGGAGATGATCGACCGGTTCCGCTTCAACATCTCCTATATCAGCTCGCAGGAAAACGGCGGGCCGTACCAGCATTTCCGCATGGGTCTGCTGGTGGAGGATGAAGCGGCCGTGAGCCGCTTCATGCGCGAGGCATCGGCGCTGTGTCCCGTGCGGGTAATCCACTATGATCAGGCCGAAAAAAATCTGGACAACACCGCCTTTTACCTCAACTTCGCCAATGAAGTGGGGCACAGGGCGGGGCTTGACCAGCAGGACCGCCGGGATCTGATGGTCAACGCCAATCAGGTGATGCAGATGCTGGACGGCCGTGACGAGGCGCCCTACAAGACGTTTGAATATATCGGCAAATTTGCGGCACAGCTGGACGCCTGCCGGGGCGACGCCTACGAAGTGCGCCTGACGGATTGGCAGGGCCGCTGCGGCGCGCGCATGCGCGTGGCCGAGCCGCCCGCGGGCTGCAATGTGACCGTGATCGAGAAGGACGGCGAGGTGCTGTTCGTGGATGCGGGCTTTGCCTGCATGCGGCAGGAAACCGTGGCGACGCTTTCCACGCTGGCCCGGCATTTCGGCAGCCGCCAGCGCACGGCCATCATCACCCACGCGGATGTGGACCACTGCGGCCTTCTGGACCTGTACGACGATGTGTACATGAGCCGCAAATGCCTGCAAAACTTTGAATGGGAGCGGGCAGGAGAGCCCAATCTGCGCGAGCGCAACCCCGTGCACGCGCCCTACGTGCGCATCAGCAAGCTGCTGTCGGGCTACCGGCCGCCCATGGCGGCGCGCCTGCATGTGGCGGGCGGGTCGCTTGAGTCCTGCCATAGCCCGCTGGAGCGCATCGGCACGTTTGATTTTCACAGCCTGTCCTTTGAAATGTGGGAGGGCTTCGGCGGCCATGTGGCGGGCGAAACCATCTGGGTGGAGCGTAAGGAGCGCATCGCGCTGACGGGCGATGTGTTCGTCAACCTCAAGGGCTTTACCGCCGCGCAGGCGGCGTTCAACCGCCTGGCGCCCTACCTGATGACCTCCGTGGACACCGACCCTCGAAAGGCCGCCGCCGAGCGGCAGGCCCTCAAAAGCGTGCTGGGCGAGGGAGAGTGGATTGTGGCGGGCGCGCACGGCGCGCCGGCTGTGTGGCGGCTGTAGGGCCGCCGGGAAGCATCAAAACAGGCTGAGCTGCTCCATGCGCACCGGGCGGGGGCGGGAGCGGACGGCCTCCCGCTCGCCGGGGATCTCCGCAAAGAAGGCGGAGGGCTCGCCCCCGCAGGAGACGATCAACTCCTCCCGCGCGCGGGTGATGCCGACGAAATAGAGCCTGCGTTCCTCCGCCGCGTCGGCGGGGAGCGCTTCGCGCTCCAACGGCAGGGTCCCTTTTGTGACCCCGGCGAGGAACACCACGGGAAATTCCAGCCCTTTGGCGCCGTGCAGCGTCATCAGCCGCACCGCGCCGGACTGATACCCCGCGCCCGACGCGCGGCGGATATCCGCCTCCTCGCCCGAACGCAGCGTATCCAGCAGCTCGCCCATGCCGGAAGAAAACACCGCCGTGCTGAGCAAATGCTCCATGGCCCGGCCTTTCAGCCCCGCAAGGGCGCACAACGCGTCCAGCAGCCTGCGGGGCTTTTCGCGCGCCACGCGGGGGAAAAGCGCCTCCACCGCGTCCAGCCAGGGCGCAAGAGGCGCAAAGTCCGCCAGCTCCCGCCGGAGGAAGGCCGGGCGGTCCGCCTCCCCGGCGCTTTGCGAAAGGGCCGTCGCCGCCCGCTGGCACAGGGGCGCGGGGACGCGCCACAGCGCGGTGAGGCAGGCGGTGAGCGAGGGCGCGTCCTGCGGGTCCGTCAGCGAGGCGAAAAACCCCAGCGCGCCCTGCACGGCCACGTCCTCCAGAAAGGCGTCGCGGCCATAGATGACGCAGGGGATGCTGTCATGAGCGAGGCAGGTTTCGATCTGCTCCAGCTGGCGGCGGGTGCGGCAGAGCACCGCGATATCGGAAAACGGCCGGGCGGCTTCGCGGGCCATGTGCTGCGCGTCCAGCATGTCCACGCCGCCGGCCATGCGCGCAATCTCCCTGGCGATCCAGATGCCCTCCGACAGCGAATCGGACGCCTGAACCGCGCGCACCTTCGCGCCATCGGGGCGGGTGGGAATCAGCACGCGCTCCCCGCCGGGATTCTGGGAAATCACGCGCGCGGCCAATGCCAGCACCTGCGGCGTGGAGCGGTAGTTCCGCGCAAGGCGCACCACCTGCGCGTCCGGCTTCCGGCGGAGCAGGCGGGCAAAGCAGTCCGCGTCCGCGCCGCGGAAGCCGTAGATGGCCTGATCGGGGTCGCCGATGACAAACAGGCTTTTTCCGGCCTCGCTCCAGTGCGCGATGAGCGCGTGCTGCACGGGGTTGATGTCCTGAAACTCGTCCACCAGCAGGTACGTAAAGCCGCGCCTGCCGGAGACGTCCACCTCCAGCGCCTCCAGCATCAAGCCGTCCAGATCCCGAAGGCCCAGCTCGCCAAGGCGGCTGTCATAGGCGTCGGGAAGCCAGGCGGGCAGCGCGGAAACGGCGGGCGTGCGCTTGCACAGCCCGTTTTTGTACAGCGACAACAGCCTAAGCGCCTCGGCGGGGGAGAGGCGCTCGCCGTGTTCGTTAAGCAGGGTTTTGACGGTTTCCAGCGCCTGCGCGCGGCTGATGAAGGGCCGCGGCGGGACCAGGCCCAGGCAGATGGCATGGAACGTGCCCACCGTGAGCCCGCGCACAGCCTTTTTGCCGAGGCGGTCCGTCAGGCGTTCCAGCATTTCGGCGGCGGCCTGACGGGTGAAGGTGACGGCGGTGATCTGAGCGGGGGAGACGCCCTCGTGCTCAATCAGCCAGGCGATGCGGGAAATGAGCGTGCGGGTTTTGCCCGTGCCCGGCCCGGCGATGACCGCCGTGCAGGCGGCCTGCGTGCGGATGGCGGCGTCCTGCTCGGGGTTGGGCGCGGGGGCGGGGCCCGGCCCGGCTTCGGGTGCGGGCGCGGGGGTGAGCGCGGCGGCCCGTGCGCGGGGCTTGGCGCGGGCAGCGGGCGCAGCCGGGTCCAGCAGCGAGGTCTGCCCGGAGAGCATTTCGATTTCGCTCGGCGCAAAGAGGGAGATCACGCCGTATTCGCCGTCGTAGCCCGCCTTGCGGATCACCTGCCCGGCGCGCATGCGGCGCACGCCCTCGGCCACGGCGAATCCCGCCTCCCGCTCGATCTCGGCGGGGGCCAGCTCGCGCAGGATGCGCATTTCCGGCCCGAGGCGCCTGATCAGCGAGCCATACATTTCCTGCACCCGCTTGGACGCGGGCCCCGCGCCCAGACAATCCGCCAGCACCTCGGGCAGGGGAATGAGGCTTTCAAAGGGCTTGGGAAGGGAAGCGGGCGCGGCGCGGTCGGCCAGCTGCTCCACGCGGCTGAGCACGCCGACGGTGAGCGCCCGTCCGCAGACGGGGCAGCGCCCGCCCAGCGCCGCCGTTTCGGCGGGCTCCAGACAGCATTGGCAGCGCCGGTGTCCGTCCAGATGGTACTTGCCCTCCTCCGGGTAAAACTCGACCGTGCCGTACAGGCCCTCGCCGGTTTCCAGCGCGCGCCGCAGCGCGGGGTAGGAAGGCGCGCCCTCCAGCACGTTGACCTCGCGGCCCAGCTTGGCGGGGGAATGCGCATCGGAGTTGGACACCAGAATGTAGCGGTCCAGCATGGACAGGCGGCGGTTCATGGGCGGGTCGGAGGAAAGGCCGGTTTCCAGCGCGTGAATGTGCCCGGACAGGTCGCCGTAGCATTCCTCCAGCGTGGAAAAATCCGAAAACGCCCCGAAGAGCGAAAAGTGCGGCGTCCAGATATGGGCCGGAATGTAGATGGCATCCGGGCAGCAGTCCAGGGTGATTTCCAGCAGGTCGCGGCTGTCCAGCCCCAGGATGGGCCGTCCGTCGGAATGGAGATTGCCGATGGCCTCCAGCCGGTGCGAGAGGGTTTCGGCGGCTTCCAGCCCCGGCAGGAGGATGACATGATGCACCTTGCGCGTTTTTCCGCCGCGCTTGTAGATGGTGCTGATCTCGCCCGACACGACGAAGCGCGGCGTATCGCCGGCGGTTTCGCAGGGCAGGCGGTATTCGTCTCTGAGGCGGTAGAGCCCTTCCTCCGCCTCCTCCAGCATTTCGGTCAGCTCGGCCCGCCATGCCGGGTGCGTAAAATCGCCCGTGCCCAGCAGCCGGATGCCCTTGCGCCGGGCCCACAGGTCCAGATGGGGCGCGTCACAGTCGCGGCTGGTGGCGCGGGAGTATTTGGAATGAATATGCAGATCGGCAATGTACATCAAAATACCTCCGTTGTGCGTGTGCCCTGATTATAGCGCGCGGGGAGGGGATTGACAACCCGGTTTGCTTTTTCCGTCCGCATATGGTTTAATAAGCACAGACGATGCGGAGGGGAGCGGTGTGCTTTGCGGCGCATACAGGAAGCAATCGGCGCCTGCCGGGACGAAATCAAGGGCGTGGCCATCCTGTGGGTGGTGTTTTTTCACGCGCAGCTGGGCCTTGGCGGGCTTTTGTACGATGTGCAGAAGATCGGCTACGGCGGAGTGGACATGTTTCTGTTCCTGTCCGGTTTCGGCCTGTATCACTCGCTGAGCCGCGACGCGGACGCGGGACGCTACCTGCTGCGCCGGGCGCGAAGGCTGCTGCCCGCCTACCTGCCCTTTTGTGCGGTGTGGCTGTGCGTAATGCTGCCGCTCTACGGCCTGGGCACGGTGCAAAGCGTGCGCGTGGCGGCGGGCAACCTGCTGATGCTGGGCTTCTTTGCGGATACCCCCGTCATGATCAACTGGTACGTGAGCGCGCTGGCGCTGACGCTGCTGCTGGCTCCGCTGGTGTACGGGCTGATGGCACGCGCATCCCATCCCCGGCGGTGTGCGGTGCTGGTGGCGGCGGCGTGCTTTGCGGGCGGGCTGTGCTTTATCGGCACGGAGGCATACATGGCGGTTTCCCGCCTGCCGGTCTTTGTGCTGGGCATGGCGGCGGCCGTTCCGGCGCGGGAGGAAGGCGCGGGCGGGCGCTGCGCACGCACGGGCGGCGCGTATGCGCTGGCACTGGCGGGCGGGGCCTGCGGGCTGGCGGCTGTCTACGGTTGCTATGCGCGATTTCCGGAGGCGCTGGGTTTTTATGGTATGTATTGGCACCCCTTCGTGCTGATCGCGCCCGCGCTGTGCGTGGGACTGGGATGGCTATTTTCCAGGGCGGGGCGGGGCTTGGCAGCGCTTGCGCCGCTTCGTGCGCTGGGACGGGCCTCGTTTGAAATCTTCCTTTTCAACGCCTGGGTGGAGGTGCTGGGCAAGCGGTTCGGGCTGGCGCAGGGGCCGGTTTCCTGGCTCCTGTGGAGCCTTGGAAGCGTCATGACGGGCCTTGCGTATCATGCGGTGGTGGAGCGGTGCATGAAAAGGGCGGCAAGGGGCGTCTGATCTGTCGAATGAGGCGGCTGGAGTGCGCGGCGGACGCATCCGGGGGCGGCGCGTGGGAGAAAGGGGTGCTGCCGCCCACCCCGAAGGCAAACGGCGGCATAAGGCCAGCAAACGGCGGCATAAGGCCAGAAAAAGGCTTGACACTTCTTGAGAATTGTGATAGCATACAGCTTGCACGTTTGAGTCCCGAAAGGGCGCGACCCATTAGCTCAGTTGGCAGAGCACTTGACTTTTAATCAAGGTGTCCGGAGTTCGAGCCTCCGATGGGTCACCAGACGAACCGGCCCCCGTGAAGCATGCGCTTCGCGGGGGCTTTTGTATTGCAGGGAGCACCGGACATTTGAGCATAAAAAAGCACGCGCCCAACCCGGGCGCGTGGATGGATGTGGCTTACTCCACCGAATAGGGCATCAAGGCGATGGCACGGGCGCGCTTGATGGCCTCGGACAGCTGGCGCTGATGCTTGGCGCAGTTGCCGCTCATGCGGCGGGGCATGATCTTGCCGCGCTCGTTGACGAAGCGGCGGAGCCGGTTCACATCTTTGTAGTCGATGTATTCGATCTTGTCCACGCAGAAGCTGCACACCTTACGGCGCGGCTTGCGTCCACGGGGACGCGGCCTTCTTTCAGCACGATCCTCAGACATGGGCTAAACCTCCTTTGGAGTCATCATCAGGGAGACGGCGCCAGATAGCCGTCTGTCAGAAGGGAAGGTCCTCGTCGTCCACTTCCTCAAAGCCCTTGTCGGCCGCGGGAGCGGCGGCGGGCTGAGCCGGTGCGGCGGGCGCATAGCCCGCTGCGTCCTCGGAACGGGAGGACAGGAATTCAACGTCGTCCGCCGTAACTTCCAGAGAGAAGCGGGTAGAACCGTCGTTGGCGGTATAGCTTCTCACCGTCACGGGACCGACCACTGCGACTTTGCGGCCCTTGGACAGATACTTCTGGCAGATCTCGCCCAGCTGACGCCAGGCGCTCACGCGGAAGAAATCCGCCTCGGGCTGGCCCTCCGCGCCCTGACGCTGACGGCGGTTCACCGCCACGGTAAAGGAACAAACGTTCACACCCGTGGAGGTGGTGCGCAGTTCAGGATCACGCGTGAGGTTGCCGATGATGGTCAATTTGTTCATTGCTCACACCATCCTTATTCAGCAGCGGGGGTTTCGGCAGGCTGCGCGGCAGCGGGAGCGGCTTCCACGGCAGCTTCGGCGGGCGCGGCCACAGGCGCCACGGGGCGCACGGGACGCGGCTTGACGCTGTGCTTCTTCTCTTCGAGCTTGATGATGAGGCAGCGCAGGACGTCCTCGCTGATGCCCATGTTGCGCTCGATCTCGCGGGGCAGCTCAGAGGGACCCTTGAAGGTCACCAGCACGTAGTAGCCCTCGGGCTTGTCGTTGATGGCGTAAGCCAGACGGCGCTTGCCCCAGGTCTCATCCACCTTTTCGACTTCACCGCCGTTCTGGGCGATGAGCGCGGAGAACTTTTCGATCAGCTCCTTGCGGGCATTCTCCTCCAGCGCAGTGTCGATGATGTAGGTCAGTTCGTACCTATTCATTCCATTCACCTCCTCTTGGACATATGGCGCTGCGTCTCGGCGCAGCGCAAGGATGTGCCAATTAGATATTTTATCAGAGAAACGGGAAAAATGCAAGAGGTGGAACAAGAAAATCAT
>CALVNG010000094.1 GCA_944349545.1 uncultured Eubacteriales bacterium | reverse complement strand
CTCTATGGCGGCGCGAAGGGGAAAAGCTACGAGGACATGCTGCATATCCGGTATTTCCTGACCTCACCGGACGAGTTCTGGACGTTTTACAAAAACGTGATGCTCTATCCGGATGCCAGGCCCAACGCGGCGCATATCGCGCTGGCCCGGCTGGAGGCTGCCGGGAAGCTGGACTGCGTGCTTACGCAGAACATCGACGGGCTGCATCAGGCGGCGGGCAGCCAAAAGGTGCTGGAGCTGCACGGCTCCGTGCACCGCAACACCTGCATGCGCTGCGGAAGGCAGTTTGACCTTGCGTGGGTGCTTTCGCAGGAGGGCACGCCGCATTGCCCCTGCGGGGGGATGGTGCGGCCGGATGTGGTGCTCTACGGCGAGCCGCTGGACGAGGACGTGCTGGAAGCCGCCGTGCGCGCCGTGCGGGGCTGCGATTTGCTGATCGTGGGCGGCACGTCGCTGGTGGTGCACCCGGCGGCGGGGCTGGTGGGGTATCTGCGCGCGGGCGTGCCTCTGGCGCTCATCAATCGGGATGAAACACCCTACGACAGCCTGGCCGCGCTGGTGATCCGGGAGAACATCGCACAGGTGCTGGACGAAGCGGCGCAGCTCTGCCTGGGACAGGCGTAAAACAATCGTAAAATTTTTGTAAAAAAGAGCAAACCAAACCGGCTCCTTGCGCGTCTTATAAGTAAAGAGACACGAAAGGAGCCGGTTCATCATGAAGCGCGATTACGAGTACAGACGCAGGAGAACAGGACAGCGGCACCGCTGGTGCATCCGCGCCAGCGTATGGCGCTACATGCTGATGGGCCTGCCCATCGGCGGAAGGTAATCAGCGGTAGAGGGACAGCCAGCTTTCCCGCACGGCCTCCCAGGAGTAGAGGCGGGGGAAGAGCGCGCGCTGCCCGGGCGCAAGGCCGGTGAGCGCGCCGTCCATGGCGCGCGCCACCAGCGCGGGTATATCGGCAAAGTCGCGGAAGGATTCCAGCTCGATCCCCATATCCTCCAGCTGGGGATAGCCCAGCCATGCGCCCTTGAGCACGCACGCGCCGGCGTAGAGGTATTCCTGCATGCTGGCCGAAAAGGCGTCGGTTCGGATGGCCAGAATGAACACATCCGCGCACAGGCGCAGCATGGCGCTGTCCTCCGGGCCCAGAAACTGCGTAAGGACCACGGTCTGGCAGGGCAGGCGCCCCGCCAGCTCGCGCGTGCGGGCCACGTAGGCGGGGTCGTTTTCGCCGTAGGTCTGCTGCAGCACCAGCGTCATGCGCCGGAGCCGTTCGACAGGCAGGAGCTTGAGCGCTTCGAGCACCTCCAGCTGCTGCTGGGCGGAGGAGGCGCTGTATCCCACGCACACCACGAACCGGTCCGGCGCGATGCCGAAGCGCTCGCGGCACTGGGCGGGCGTGAAGCGCTCGCGCGCCCGGTCGATATCCGCATAGCCGGTCTGGCCGAAGTAGAGCAGGGTGGTCTTGCACGCGGCGTCCTCGCCGTAGACGCGGCGGATCATGTCGCGGTTGAGCTCGCTGTGCACGCTGATGGCGTCGCAGATGCGCAGATAGGGCTTCATGCGCCGAAGCGCCAGCTGGCTTGCGCGCATGAGGTCGCTGCCCCAGAAGCTGCACGCCCAGTGCGCGTGGAAGCGCCGCGCCAACAGCCGCCCCAGCGCCAGGTCGCGCTGGGAGAGGTAGTGGTTGTGCACGATGTCAAACGGGCCCAGGCGCTTGAGGCTGCGCGCGTTGAGGGCGATGCGCGCCCACATGCGCAGCCTTGGAATGTGGCGGATGACGGGCAGCGCATGGCGGTCGTGGTAGACCGTCACGCCGTTATCCCGGTAGAAGTCGGCGTACTTGCCGCCGTCGCCCCAGATGGGAAAGAGCACAAGTTCATAGCCGGCGGGCAGGAGCAGATGCTCCATCAGCCGCCGGGTCCAGAAGCTGTCCGCGTCCGCGATCATCAGGATGCGCTTTTTATCGCCCATGACGCCCCTCCTTCCTGATATGGCCGCGCAGCGCGGCAAGCACCTGCCCGGCGGTGGTCCACAGGGTATGAAGCTCCGTATGGAACAGCGCGCAGGCCAGCGCCAGCACCAGAATCAGCGCCGCGTATTTCCATACGCCGCTTAGCAGCAGGTTCAAAAAGGACGCCGCCGTCATCAGCACGATGGTCAGGGCCAGGCAGCGGTAGTTGAGAATCGCGCGGTAGTACCTTTCGCCCACCGCGGTGCGCAGAAGCAGCGTGAGAATGGCTGAAAGCGCCGAGGCCATGGCCGCGCCGGAAATGCCCAGCGGGGGGATGAGCAGGTAGCACAGCCCGATGTTGGCCAAAGAGGAGAACAGATAGATGAGCGTGGTCCAGTAGGTCTTTTTGGAGATGGTGATGCCCATGCCCGTGGTTTCGCCCAGGCAGTAGCAGATGGGGGAGAGGAACAGAAACGGGAAGAACACCACCGAGCTTCGGTAGCTCTTGCCCAGCAGCAAAAACACCGGGGACTGAAGCAGCGTGATGCCCAGCCCGAAGAGCGTGAGCATGCACGCCATGAGCCGGTGCACGGTATAGAAGCGCTGGCGGTCGTCGCTCTGGTAGTTTTCCAGCACGTAGGGGGCCCAGTAGGTGTTGAAGCCCGTCTGGATGATGTTGATGGTGGAAGCCAGCCCCAGCGCGCTGGAGAAGATGCCCGTCGCCTCATACCCCAAAAGGTGCTTGAGCGAAAGGGTGCTCACCGAGGTATTCAGCCAGCTCAGCACGCTCAGCGGCACCAGCGGCAGGGCGTATTTGCCCAGCTCGCGCACGGCGTCCCGGTCGGTCAGACGCGGAAAGGAAAAGTCCAGGCGGCTGCGCTGCAAAATCAGAAAGATCACCGTAAAGACCGCCATCAGCGCCGTGAGGGCCAGAATGGCGCTGCGGCCCGTGGGACGGCTGAAGCCCACCGCCAGATAGGCGATCTTGGTCAGAAGCGCGTGCACCACGCCCTGGATGGTGTAGAGCAGCGCGTTCTGCTCCATGCGGTAGCATAGCGACAGGAAGCGGAAAACCACCAGCGAGCAGCTGTAAAGGCACAGGCACAGGAAGATGGAGAAATCCGGCTGCCCCACGATCTCCCCGCTCAGGGAGCGCCAGAAGCCCAGCAGCACCGCCGAGGACACCACCCCGAAGCCCAGCGCCACCGCCAGGCAGAAGGTCATAAGCGCGCGCGGCGTCATGCGGCCGGGGGTTTCGCGGAAGAAGCGGACGAACGCCTGGTCCAGCCCCAGGTAGCACACCGAGCAGAACAGCGACGTGTAGGTGCCGAACATGCTCACGCGCGCCAGCTCCGCGGGCAGGAACAGCCGTGTGGAGATAGGCGTGGCGATAAAGCCCAGCGCAAAGGAAATCCATGTGACCATGGAAAATCCCACCATGTTTTTCAAAAACCGCTGCTTGCTGCGTTCCATGTGCCTGCGGGGGATTCCCCGCGCTCCCTTCGTGTGTTAGCGCCCTTTGGAAGCGGGCTTCGGCGCGCCCGCGCTTTCGCGGGGCACGGTGACGGTAAAGACGGTCTCGGGGCCGGTTTCCAGGGCGATGGTTCCCCCGTACTCGGCCAGGGTGCTGCGCACGATGCTCAGCCCCAGCCCGTGGCCCTCGCCCTTGGTGGATACCCCCGGCTCAAACAGCCGCTCAAGCAGCTCCTCCGGGATGCGGGCGCCGTTGTTGGAGATCACAAAGGCAAAGCCGCGCAGTTCCTCCGATACAGCCAGCCGGATGCGCCCTCCCGGCACATCCTCCACGGCGTCCATGGCGTTGTCCATGAGGTTGCCGATGATGCAGCAAAGCTCCCATGGCGGCACGGGCAGGCCCTCCAGCGTGCTGCGGATGTCCATGTCCAGCGTGATGCCGCGCTCCTCGCACGCCGCGCTCTTGACCTGCAGGAGCGCGTTGAAGGCCGTCATCTTGGTGCGCAGCACCGAGGAAACAGACCGGTGCTCGTCGTATACGCGCTCCAGATAGGCGGTGGCTTCGCCGTATTCCTGCATCTCCAGCAGGCTGTAGACCACCTGGAGGTGGTTGAGAAAGTCGTGCCGCTGGGCGCGGAGCCGCAGGTTGAGCGCGTCCATCTGCTCGTTGGTTACCCGAAGTTCACCGATGGTGCGCTCCAGCCGGCGGGTGCGCAGCGCGTCCTGAATGTCCACGCTGGCGCCCCAGGCCGCCATCAGCGCGCCGGCGATGACCATAAACTGCAGGGACCAGCTGTTGCGCGCCTCCGGCCCCGCGGTGAGCACGTAGAGCACGAAGGCAAACAGCACGGCGATCTGCACGGCGTTGACCACGATGGCAAACATCGTGGTTTTCTGGACGTCGGGCTTGCGTTTCAGCTCATGCTTCATGGCCTTCTCCAAATCTGCGCCCGTGCCGGTCGCGGAGCTTGGCCTCGTGCCCCTGGCCGGTGGGCCGGTAGTACACGGTATGCTCGTAACCCGGCGGCATGTAGGCCTGCCTGACAAAGTGGCCGGGATAATCGTGGGGGTATTTGTACTGCGGCGTCTGCGCGTGCGGCGTGGCATAGCTCTGGTCGCGCAGGTACGGAGGCACGGGGGCCAGCCCGCCCTTCTGGGCGTCCGCCATGGCGGCGTCGATGGCCGTGCACACGCTGTTGCTCTTCTCCGCCAGGCATACGGCGATGATGGCCTGCGCGATGGGGATGCGCGCCTCCGGCATGCCCACGAACTCCAGCGCCGTCACGGCGGCCTGCGCCTGCAGCATGGCCAGGGGATCGGCCAGCCCCACATCCTCGCTGGCATGCACCACGATGCGCCGCACGATGAGCCTGGGGTCCACGCCCGCGTAGATCAGGCGGCTGAACCAGAAGAGCGCCGCATCCGGGTCGCTGCCGCGCATGCTCTTGATGAAGGCGGAGAGCATGTCGTAATACTGCCCCTCGTCCATCTTGAGCAGGGGCTTTTGCACGCTTTCCTGGGCCGTCTCCAGCGTCAGGCGCTTGAAGGGGCGACCGGTCGCGGGGTCGGTCTCCTCGGCGGTGGTCAGCCAGGCCAGCTCCAGCGCGCCCAGGGCCGTGCGCACATCGCCGCCCGACATGCGGGCGATGTAGGCGAGCGCGCCGTCCTCCGCGCGCACCTCGCTTGCGCCGTAGCCGCGCTCCGGGTCGCGCAGGGCGTTTTGCAGCGCGCGAAGCACGTCCGCCTCCCCAAGCGGCTCGAACTGGAACACCCGGCACCGGCTCACGATGGCGGGGGTCATGCTGACCATGGGGTTTTCCGTCGTGGAGCCGATGAAGCGGATCAGGCCGCTTTCGATGGCGGGCAAAATGCTGTCACTCTGCGCCTTGGACCAGCGGTGGCACTCGTCCAACAGCAGGTAGGTGGCGCGCCCGTAGCGCAGGCGGCGATCCTGCGCCTCCTTGAGCACCTGGCGGACGTCCGCCACGCCGCTGGTCACGGCGTTGAGCTTTTCAAAGGCGCTGCCCGTCATGCGGGCGATGATGGAAGCCAGCGTGGTCTTTCCGCAGCCGGGTGGGCCCCAGAAGATGCTGCTTTGCAGCCGGTCGGCCTCGATGGCGCGGCGCAGCAGCCGGCCCGGCCCCAAAAGCCGCTCCTGCCCCACAAATTCGTCAAGCGTGCGGGGGCGCATGCGTTCGGCCAGGGGCGGCAGAGAGACGCTTGTCTCCAGGCCGGCAAAAAGGGTTTGCTGTTCAAAATCGTTCATGCAGTCAAAGGCGGCGGGACAAGCCGCGCCGCACGGGTCGTCGGTTGGGGGAAGACAGGCAAACACTACACACTATACACTTTTTCTTTCAAAAATGCAACGCGCGGCCTACTCCTTGAGCCACGCGGCATACCGCTCCGGCGGGTAGATGGTGCGGATCATATGCACCATGAAATCAAACTCTTCCTTGGTATAGAAGGCGGCGTAGCGCTGGTAGAGCACGCGCAGGGCATTGAGGCTGCATACGCGCAGGCTGTAGTCGTTGAGCTTGATGAAGTTGGCGGAGAAGGGGGTCAGCTTGTCGAAGATCACGCCCATCAGGTCGTCGGTGATGGCTGCAATCTGCTCCGTGCCCAGGCGGCGGGTATGGTAATTGTCGGTGATGACGGTCAGGCTGCCGCTGGTCAGGCGGTTGAGTTTCACCAGCAGCAGGCTCTCCAGCTCGTCGCGCAGGCTTTCCAGGGTCTGGCGGTAGGGCGCGTAGGCGCGCATATGCTCGGCCACCTCGGAAGCCAGCGGGTTGGCGCTTAAAAAAAGCGTCCCAAGCCACGGCCTGAGCACGCGCTCCACATCCGCCACCCCAACGGGAATCGCCATCGCCGCCTGATACCTCCCGTCTTTGCAGGCTGATGCCAACCCAATTCTGCAACATATTTCTACATTCTCTTCATCAAGTCCTTGTTTTTGTGCGCGAAAATATGACAGAAGGAAATCATTTCTTTAAGAATTGTAATATTATACAATAATAAGTGAATATTAATACATTTATAACTTGTCAAGCGCCATGTTTTGTGGGGGAGGAGACGCCCTGCCACCATGGGTAGGAAAGAGGGTTTTCAACATTCGCCCGCCTATGCAAAAGTGCGGCAATGGGGGAGACTTGTCAAAAGTGTCCGTATCTGCTATGATAATGCACGAAATGTGGAACGGCGCATGTGGTTTTCCACAAGGGCGTTTTCCACATTCTTTGCATCTTTGGAAGAAACCATTGTGGATAACAGACCAAAGCAAATTTTGTATAATATACATGAATGGAAGGTTGAATGCGCCGTGATGAAGGCTGAGGAGCTGTGGGGAAGCGCCTGCAAGATTCTGCAGGAGGAGATGACCCGCATCAGTTACAGCACCTGGATTGAAACGGCTCTTAAGCCCTGTGCGCTGGTGGGGGACATCGTGCTTTTGGAGTGCGTAAGCCCGGTGGTCCAGCAGATGGGCACCAGCCGCTACATGGGCCAGATTCAGAAGGCGGTCAGCACGGCGGCGGGCCGCGCCCTGACGGTGGAGGTCTACAGCCACGAGGAGCTCAAGGACCGCCTCAAGGCGCTGGAGGCCCGCACGTCGGGCGATACGCTGGCGCTGCTCAACCCCAAGTACACCTTTGACACCTTTGTGGTGGGCTCCAGCAACCGGTTCGCGCATGCGGTGTCTCTGGCGGTGGCGGAGGTGCCCGCCAAGGCGTACAACCCACTGTTCATCTACGGCGGCGTGGGCCTTGGCAAGACGCATCTGATGCACGCCATCGGCCACTACGCGCATGAGCTCTACCCCGATATGCGCATATTATACATCACCAGCGAGGATTTCACCAACCAGCTGGTCAGCGCCATGCAGAGCAACCAGAACCAACAGTTCCGCGAACGATTCCGCAACGTGGACATCCTCATGGTGGACGATATTCAGTTCATCGCGGGCAAGCACGGCACGGAGGAGGAGTTCTTCCATACCTTCAACCACCTGCGCGAGGCCGGCAAGCAGATCGTGATGACCTCCGACAAGCCGCCCAAGGAGATTCAGAAGCTGGAGGAGCGCCTGTGCAGCCGCTTTGAGGGCGGGCTGGTGGCGGACATCCAGCGGCCGGATTTCGAGACGCGGCTGGCGATCCTGCGAAAGAAGGCGGAGTTTGAGCACCTCAACATCAGCGACGATATCCTGGCGCTAATCGCTGAGAAGATCGACACCAACGTGCGTGAGCTGGAGGGCAGCGTGACCCGCCTGACGGCGTATTCCAGCCTGACCCGCCGGCCCATTGACATGCAGCTGGCACGCGAGGCCCTGCGCGAGCTGTTCAAGCACTCCGAAACGCGCGTGATCACCTGTGACAGCATTCAGGACGCCGTGGCCAACTACTACGGCCTGAGCGTGGAGGACCTCAAAAGCCCCAAGCGCAACCACGAGATCACCGTGCCCCGGCAGATCGCCATGTACCTGGCCCGCGAGATGATGGGGCTGAGCCTGACCCGCATCGGCGACGCCTTCGGTGGGCGGCATTACACGACGGTGATGTCTTCCATCAGCAAGGTGGAGGATTCCATCAAGCAGTCGCCCAGCCTGGTCAGCCTCCTGGACGACATCCGCCGAATGATCAAAAACCCCACCTGACGCGCGCCGGGAAAGAAAATTTCGGGAAACCGCTTTGCAAACGAACGGATTCATGCTATAATTGAGCTGCTGTCCAGCTTAGGTTATATGGTTCAGGTTCCTTTCCTTCGAGTTTGTTCGAAAGCACGGAAACCACGCCAGGGAC
>CALVNG010000093.1 GCA_944349545.1 uncultured Eubacteriales bacterium | reverse complement strand
CAGGGCAAGGTGGGCGGCACCACCAACTCCAACATCAACAGCGCCATGCTCTTCCCCTTCACCGATCCCGAATCCCCCGCGGGCGGCATCTCCGTGGAAGGCTGGAAGACCCTGTGGAACTACTGCCAGAACGGCATCTACACCGGCGACAGCTACGGCTTTGATCCGCTGAACCGCGGTGAGGTGCAGGTCTCCACCTTCTACTCCAGCTCTCTCTACGGCAACGTGGACAGCGCGGCCGACAGCTCCGAGCATCCGCTGCTGGGCACCCTGGAGCCGGAAAACTGGGCGCTGGTAGACATCGCTGACGGCACTTACTACATCGCCGAGTACCTGGGCATCCTGGACCGCGAGGGCCGCACCGCCGAGGAAACCGAGGCTGTGGTCGCCTTCGCCGAGTGGTTCGGCTCCGCCGATACGCAGGCCGAGTGGGCGGACGAGTTTGACTCCTTCCCCTGCAACACCGCCGCCGTGGCCGAGATCTATGACGAGACCCCCGCGATCTATACGATCAAGAACTTCGCACTGGAGACCGTCGAAGGCACCGACATGACCTACGCCGAATATGTGGGCGAGCATTCCAGCGAATGGACCAACATCATGACCAACCTGGGCTTCTACTGGGCCGACAACAGCGCCGCTCCCACCGAGCCCGACTGGGATAACCTGGACTGGTCCGTGCTGACGCAGGCTGCCGGCGAGTGACGCTTTGAGCCGGCATCAGCCGGAAAAGGCATCTTTCTCAATAAGCGATGTGGCGGGCCTGAAGCCATCGGGCTCGCCATATCCATATTCTCAATAAAGGGGGCTGTCGGCCGCATGATCGAACTGAAGGACATTGTGGTCAAGTTCGGTGATTTTGAGGCGCTGCACAACATCAACGTGGAGGTGCGCGAAGGCGAATTTTTCACCTTTCTGGGGCCGTCCGGCTGCGGAAAGACGACCACGCTGCGCACCATCACCGGCTTTATCGAGCCGGTCTCCGGCACGGTCAGCGTCAAGGGTGCGGATATTACCCATGTGCCCATCGAAAAGCGCAACATCGGCATCGTGTTTCAGAGCTACGCGCTTTTCCCCTCCATGACGGTCTACAACAACATCGCCTTCGGCCTGAAGGTGCAAAAGCTCAAAAAGCAGGAAATCGACGATAAGGTGCGCGCCATCGCCCGCAAGGTGGACCTGTCCGACGAGCAGCTGGAAAAGGCGGTCAGCCAGCTTTCCGGCGGCCAGCAGCAGCGCGTGGCCATCGCCCGCGCATTGGTCACGGGACCCGCCATCATCTGCATGGACGAACCGCTGAGCAACCTGGACGCGAAACTGCGCGTGCAGCTGCGCAATGAGCTGAAAAAAATGCAGCGCGACTTTGGCATCACCACCATCTACGTCACCCACGACCAGGAGGAAGCGCTCACGCTCTCGGACCGCATCGCCGTGTTCAACAAGGGTTTTATTGAGCAGATCGGTACGCCGAACGAGGTGTACAACCATTCCAAAACCGAATTTGTGTGCAACTTTATCGGCGACATCAACCGTCTGGAGGACGAGGTATCCGCCGCGATGAAGCTGGACCCTGCGCGGCACCACTTTGTCAGGCTGGAGCGCATCCGCGTCAACCGCCCCGCCGACGAAAACGAGCTGCGGCTGGACGGCGTGATTGAAAGCCGTGAATACTACGGCCTGTACATCAAGTACTACATTCATGTGGGCAGCCAGACCATCAAAGCCATCGAGAAAAACGACGGCATCAACATCTACGAGCCGGGCGAAAAGGTGACTGTGGGCATCCATCCCGTGGACGTGATGAGCTACGACGCCGCGCCCGATGCAAACTAAGGGGGCGGCCGCATGAACGCAAAGGCTTCCTCATGGTTCAAGCCAAACCTGCTGGCCAAGACGTTTGGCATCGCGTTTTTCGTGTATCTGTTCTTCGGCTTCATGCTCCTGCCGTGCCTCAACACGTTGACGCAGATCTTTACCGTCAAAAACGCCGACGGCGTGACCGACCCCTTGGCCGTCATCCGCTTCTTCTTCGCGGGCAATATGCCCAAGTACGTGTGGAATTCGCTCAAGCTGGCGCTGTGCCTGGTGGTGACGGTCAACATCGTGGGCGTGAGCATCGTGCTTCTGACGGAATACTTTGACATCAAGGGCGCGAAGATCCTGCGGCTGGGCTACATGACCACGCTGATCTATTCCGGCGTGGCGCTGGTGACGGGCTACCTGTTCCTCTATGACAGCGACGGCATTCTGACCACCTGGCTGTATGAGATGTTCCCCAATATGGACCGCAACTGGTTCTCGGGCTTCAACGCGGTGCTGTTCACGATGACGTTTGCCTGCACGTCCAACCACGCGCTGTTTCTGAGAAACGCCATCCGCGGCATTGACTACAACACCGTGGAGGCGGCGCGCAACATGGGCGCCAAGCCCTTCAAGGTGCTGCTTCGCGTGGTATTCCCCACGCTGATTCCCACGATGTTTTCCCTCACCGTCATGACCTTCATCACGGGCCTGTGCGCCATGAGCGCCCCCACGCTGCTGGGCTATGACTCCATCAACCCCGAAATCGTGCGTCTGGCAGGCTCCTCCGTCGCCGACGAGGCGTTCCCGCAGGCCCGCGCGGCGCTGCTTTCCATTTTGCTGGCCATGTTCACCATCATTCTGCTGACCGTGCTGTCCAACTACGAGCGCAAGGGGCATTACCTGAGCGTCAGCAAAACCAAGGCCAAGCTGGTCAAGCAGAAGATCACCAACCCCGTGGCCAACGTCTTTGCGCACATCTACGCCTATGTGCTGTTCATCATCTACATGACGCCCGTGGTCATGATCATTCTTTTCGCCTTCCAGAACTATCCCGCCATTCGCTCCAAGACACTCAGCCTGAGCGACTTTACTTTCATCAACTTCTTTGGCTCGCAGGACTACGAGTTCATGACCAACCGCGGCAAGCTCAAAACGCGCCCAGACGCTATCTCCGGTCTGTTCGCCAATTCGGACACCGTGGGCGGCATCCGGCTGAGCTTCGTGCTTTCGGCCCTTGCGGCAGCACTGGCCTGCGTGATCGTGGTGGTGGCGGTCAACTACATCTTTAAGAACCGCGGCAAAAAGCGCTCCACCGTGCTGGAATACAGCCTGCTCTTCCCCTGGCTTCTGCCCACCATTCTGATCTGCTATTCCTACCGCACGTTCTTCAACTCCGAGGATGTGTGGTATGTGTTCAACACCAATCTCTACATGCGCGACAATGTGAGGTTCCTCATCATCATGGCCTATACGGTGGTCAAATTACCATTTGCCCTGCGCATGATCAAGGCGGCGTTCTACGCCATCGACGAGGAGCTGGAGGACGCGGCGCGCAACCTTGGCGCAAGCGGGCTGTTCACCTTCCTCAAGGTGAAGCTGCCCATTGTGCTGCCAAGCGTGCTGGCGGTATTCGCGCTGAACTTCAACGCCCTCTTTACGGAATATGACATGTCCGCCACGTTCCATTCCAGCTATGGCAAGACCTATGCCATGGTGATTCAGAACATGTGCGCCGAGGAGGGCCGCGACGGCTACAACGTCAACGCTTCCGGCCGCAGGTGCGCATCCACGGTGTTCATCATGCTGGTGAGCGGGCTGATTCTCTACCTGGTCTACGGCGTGGGCGCGAGGGACCTGGCCGACCGTCTGGCCCTCAAGGAGAAGCGGCGAAAACGCCGCGAAAAGATCGTGGCCCGCTTGCGGGGCACGGGAGAAAAGGCCGCGGCCTAGCGCGCGGGCGGCATGGCGGATGCCATGCCGCCCTTCCTTTTCCGTTCGGACGACGAAAAGAGCCGCCGCGTCATTTTCGCGCGACGGCCCTTTTGGATTGCGTATGAATCAGTACTTGCGCTTGCGTGCAGCTTCAGCCTTTTTCTTGCGTTTTACGCTGGGCTTTTCATAATGCTCACGCTTGCGAGCCTCTGCCAAAACACCTGTGCGAGCACATTGACGTTTGAACCGCTTCAGAGCGCTTTCCAGGGATTCATTCTCGCGGATGCGTACCTCGGACACTGCTATCCCTCCCCTCGCTCATCTCGCCTGTCGCCTTGATCGTGTCAAGGGCATATGGCGACCATACGTCTATTATAGCGCTTATCCGTCAAGCCGTCAACCATTTATTTTGAACGAAACGTAAACTTCATGGCCGGCGCTTTGGCGCGTCACGCCATGCGCTCTGACAGCTTCTCCCCGCCCAACACGTGGTAATGCATGTGCTTCACGGTCTGGCAGGCATTCTCCCCGCAGTTGTTGACGATGCGGTAGCCGCCCTCCTCCAGGCCCAGCTGCTTTGCCACCCTGGCGCAGGTACGCAGGCAGGCGGCCAGCTCATGGTCGTTAAGGTCGGCGTTGTGCGCCACGTCGGGGGTATGCTTCTTGCTCACCACCAGCACATGCGTGGACGCCTGGGGGTTGATGTCGTGAAAGGCGTAGGTATCCTCATCCTCATAAACCTTTTTGGACGGGATCTCCCCCGCAATGATCTTGCAGAACAGACAATCGGTCATGTCAATCCTCTCCTTTTGCTTGTTGCTTATGGCAGGTATTCTACAACCGTGCCCGCCATTCCTTCTTCGGTAAGCGTGTCCAGACGCACCATGGCCAGCGCGCCGGGCCGTCCGTCCCGCACGCACACATGGACGTACTCCGGCGTGTAGCCCTCCGCTCCGCCACCCGCCAGCGCCTCTTCCAGGAGCACAGGCACGCACTGTCCAAGGAAGCCCTCGCGGTAGCGGCGCGACAGGTCGCCGCCCAGCGCAATCAGCCGGTGAACGCGCTGAGCCTTGACCGCCTCCGCCACCTGGCCGTCCATGGCGGCGGCCGGCGTACCCTCGCGAGGGCTATAGGGAAACACATGCAGGCGGCTGAAGCCCACCCGTTCGCAGAAATCCAGCGTTTCCTGAAATTCGGCCTCCGTCTCGCCGGGAAACCCCACAATCACGTCCGTGGTGAAGGCGGCAAGGGGCCGCATGCCCCGGATGCGCGCCACGGCCTCCAGAAACTGGCGGGTGTTGTAGCCGCGCTTCATGCGGGCAAGCACCGCGTCGCTGCCGCTTTGCAGCGCGAGGTGGAACTGCGGGCACAGCTGCGGCAAAGCGCCCAGCGCCTCCACAAAGGCCTGCGTTGCCACGCGCGGTTCCAGCGAACCCAGACGGATGCGGCGCACGCCCGGCGCTCCGCACGCGGCTTCCACGGCGTCTGCCAGCGAGGGGCGGCCCGGCAGGTCGCGGCCATAGCTGGTCAGGTGAATGCCGGTCAGCACCAGCTCCTGAAAGCCCGCCTGAGAAAGCGCCTCCGCCTCCCGGCGAATCTCCTCCAGCGGCCGGGACCGCACGCCGCCGCGCACGCTGGGAATGATGCAGTAGGTGCAATGGTTATCACAGCCCTCCTGAATCTTCATCACGGCGCGGGTATGGCCCTCGTGGCTGTGAATGGTCAGCGGCTCGTAGGGCGCGTTGCTCACGCCCTCCACCGCCACCATCTGCACGCCCTCGCGCACGGCCTGCTCCAGCAGCTCCACCACCCTTGCGCGGTACTGCGTCCCCAGGATGAGCCTCGCGCCTGTTTCGCGCAGGGCCTCGCCCATGCGCTGGGCCAGACAGCCGGTCACCACCAGCTCCGCGCCGGGATTGCGCCGGCGACAGCGGCGGATGGCCTGCAGGCTCTTTTTATCCCCTGTGCCGGTCACGGTACAGGTATTGACCACATACACGTCCGCCGGCGCGCCCGCGGGCGCCACGGCATATCCATGCTGCTCGAACTGCTCCAGCATCGCCTGGCTGTCATATTGGTTGACCTTACAGCCCAGCGTGGTAAAGCATACGGTCTTTTGCATGCGTTTGCTTTCGCTCCTTTATCACATTTCGCCCAGAGCGGCCCACAATACGCTCAGGGCGCACAGGCCTGCCGTCTCCGTGCGCAGGATGCGCGGCCCCAGCGTTACGCTGACCGCGCCCATCTCATGCAGGGCCTCCCATTCCTCCGGGGCAATGCCGCCCTCCGGTCCGATGACGATGGCCACCCCGCCCGGCAAACCGCGCTCTGCCATAAATCCGGCCACCGCCCGGCTCATGGGCATGGCATGTTCTTCCTCCCAGGCGGTCAGCAGCAGGTCCGGAGGGTCGCTTTTCAGCGCCTCCAGCGCCTGTCGGAAGCTCCGCAAAGGCGCGACTTCCGGCACATGCGCGCGGCCGCTCTGCTTGGCCGCCTCCAGCGCGATGCGCGAGAGGCGCTCGCGGCGGCTTGCCTTGTCCCCACGCGTCACGCATCGCGCCATCTCCACAGGCCACAGCGCCCATGCACCCAGCTCCGTGGCCTTTTGGGCAATCCATTCCAGCTTGTCCGCCTTGGGCAGGCCCTGGATCAGCGTGACCTTCGCGCACGGCTCCGGCGAGGGGAGCGCTTCCAGCACGCGCGCCTCGCACGCACGGTCGTTCACGGTTTCCAGCCTCGCGCTCCACAGCGCCTGTCCATCCAGCAGCACGATTTCCTCGCCGGGACGCAGGCGCAAAACGCGCGCGGCATGCGCGCTTTCCTCCGGGGAAAGCACGGCCTTCTCCCCCGCCGCCGCGGGGCGTTCCACATAAAAGCGATGCATCACGCCGCCTCGTTTCTGAGCGCCAGCGCGACCCACTCGCCCTTTTCCAGACGGTCCGCCACGGCGTAGCCCGCCGCCAGCGCAGCGTCCAGCACATCCTGCTCCCGCTCGCGGATGATGCCGGAGCAGATCAAAAGCCCGCCCTTTGCCAGATGGCGGGTGAGCGGCGCGGCCAGCATGCGGATGGCGTCGGCCACGATGTTGGCCACGGCCAGGTCGCAGGGCATGGCCTCGCTCTTGCACAGGTCGCCCTCCACAGCGCGCACGCGGTTCTCCACATGATTCAAAGCGATATTTTCACGCGCCACCTTGACCGCTGCGGGGTCGATATCGATGGCCAGCACCTCTCTGGCGCCCAGACGCGCCGCCGCGATGGCCAGAATGCCGCTGCCGGTGCCCACGTCCATGACGCGCATATCGCCTTTGAGGTGCTTTTCGAGCAGCTGCATGCACATGTTGGTCGTCTCGTGCGTGCCGGTACCGAACGCCATGCCGGGGTCAAGCTCGATGATCAGGTCCTCGGGCATGGGCCGGTACGCCTCCCAGGTGGGCTTGACGACCAGATGCGTGCCGATGCGGAAGGGCTTGTAATACTTTTTCCAGTTTTCGGACCAGTCCTCGTCCTTGACGCCGCTCAGCTCCAGGCGCAGGGTGCCCAGGTCCGCGCCGCCCTGCGCGCGCAGCTGCTCCAGCTGGGCGCGTACGGCATCAATCGTTTCCCGTTCCTTTTCCCCGCGCTCAAACCACGCCTTGACCAGCACATCGTCGGGCATGGCGTCGATCATGGCGGGGTCATACAATTCCCAGTACACGCCCGGCTGGCGGGGGTCGGGTACATCCGCGCGGTCCACGATTTCGCATCCCGCCGCGCCCAGCGCCATCATTTCATCGCTGACCAGGTCGCTTCCAAAGGTGGTGGTATGCACCACCGCTTCCAGCCATTCCACCGTAAGGCACCTCCGCATCTTCTTGGGTCCAAAAGCGCCCAGGGCGCCTGGCGCCTTGGGCTTTTGGGGTCAGTTGTTGAATATTTCCTTAATCTTGTCGGCGAAGGTTTTGCGTCCTTCGTATTCCTTGCCGCCCAGGCTCTGCTCCAGCTGGCGGAGCAGGTCCTTCTGCCGTTCGTTCAGCTTGCGGGGAACCTCCACATGCACGGTCAGGATAAGGTCGCCCTTGAGGCCGTTCTTCAGGGAAGGAATGCCCTGCCCCTTGATGCGGAACTGCGCGCCCGTCTGCGTGCCTTCGGGGATGCGCTGCTTCACGGGCTTCTCCAGCGTGGGCACGTCGATTTCCGCGCCCAGAGCCGCCTGGGTGATGCTGATGGGCATATCCAGGAGAATGTTGTTTCCGTCGCGCTTGAACAGCCGGTGCGGCTTGACGGTCACGGTGATGTAGAGATCGCCCGCGGGACCGCCGCGCATGCCGGGCTCGCCCTCGCCGCGCTTGACCAGGCTCACGCCGTCCTGAATGCCGGCGGGAATGCGCAGCTTAAGGCTGCGTTTGCGCCGCACATGGCCGGTGCCGTTGCAGGTCTGGCAGCGGTCCTTGATGATCTTGCCCTCGCCGTGGCAGGTGGGACAGGTACGGACCGTGACCATGAAGCCGCCGCCCGT
>CALVNG010000092.1 GCA_944349545.1 uncultured Eubacteriales bacterium | reverse complement strand
TCTTGCTTTCCTTGCTCTGTATCGTTTTCAAGGTTCGTTGCTCTCAAGCGAGCTTGTACATGATAGCACGCTTCGCCTCCCCTGTCAACAGGTTTTTTGCCATTTTTCTGAACTTTTTTCTGTGCCCGAACGTTCGCGTTTTATCTACGGCTGCCTTCCTTATAATATACGAACTTTCTTAGCAAAGTTTGCTATCATCATTCTGTTTTTTAACTGCAAACAAAAAAGGGGCAGCCGTCCCTCCTGACGGCTGCTCCCTCCCGCATCACTCGCTCCTGTACGCTGCCTCGCAGTAGAAGCAGCGGTACACCTGTTTCTCCCGGTCGGCCAGGACGAAAATCTGGTCCAGCTCCTGCTCGGTCTGGGTGATGCAGCGCGGGTTCTTGCACTTCATCACATTGACCACGCGAGCGGGCATTTCGGGCTTTTTCTTCTCCACCAGCTTCCCGTCGCGGATGATGTTGACACTAATGCCAGGGTCGATATACCCCAGCAAATCCAGATCAAGCGGGATCTCCTGATCGATCTTGATGATATCCTTTTTCCCCATGCGCTGCGACTTGGCGTTCTTGATGATAGCCACGGAGCAGTCCAGGGCGTCCAGGCCCAGATAATGATAGATCTCCATGCTGCGCCCGGCGCGGATGTGGTCGATCACATAGCCGTTCTGGATGCTGTCGATGTTCATGCCTCCACCTCCAATAGCTTCATCAGCAGGGCCTCGCGCATGAACTTGCCGTTGGCCACCTGGCGGAAATAGCAGGCACGGGGATCATCGTCCACGGCGCGGCTGATCTCGTTGACGCGGGGCAGAGGGTGCAACACGCACAGGTCCTTGCGCGCGAGGCGCATCTTGTCGGTATCGAGGATGTAGCTGTCCTTGAGGCGTACATAGTCCGCCTCATTGAAGAAGCGCTCGCGCTGCACGCGGGTCATGTAGAGGATGTCGAGGGTACCGATGACGTCGTCAAGCCGCTCCACCTCCACGAAGGTGACGCCGTTTTTGTGCATGCTTTCGCGCACATATTCGGGCACGCGCAACTCGTCCGGGGAGATGAGCACGAAGCGGATGCTCCTGTAGCGCATCATGGCGTGGATGAGGCTGTGGACCGTGCGGCCGAACTGAAGGTCCCCGCAGCAGCCGATGACGAGCTGGTTGAGCCGCCCCTTTTCGCGGCGGATGGTAAGCAGGTCCGCCAGCGTCTGCGTGGGATGGTTGTGGCCGCCGTCGCCCGCGTTGATGATGGGCACGGGGCTGACCTGCGCCGCCGCGGTGGGCGCGCCCTCCTTGGGGTGGCGCATGGCGATGATATCGGCATAGCAGCCCACCGTGCGCACGGTGTCGGCCACGCTCTCGCCCTTGGCCGCGGAGGAGCTGTCCGCCGAGGAAAAGCCGAGCACGCTTCCGCCCAGTTCCAGCATGGCGGCCTCAAAGCTGAGGCGCGTACGGGTGCTTGGCTCGTAGAAGAGCGTCGCCAGCTTTTTTCCGTGCATGCATTCCGCGTAACGTTTGGGGTTTTGGATGATGTCATCCGCGCGGTCCATCAGAGCGTCCAGCTCCTGCGTGGACAGATCACGGATATCAAGAAGATGTCTGGGCATGCGCGCGCCTCCTCAGTTGTGCATCCAGCTTTCGTCGCCGGGGTTGTTGCGGAAGCGGATGAGCCGCTCCACCTGCTCGGGGCGGATATACCCCTTCTCCGCCGCCACCTCCGCCAGCACGTCAAAGTTGGACAGGCTCACGTTTTTCACATTGGCGGCGGCCAGGCGGTCCAGGCCCTTTTGCATGCCGTAGGTGAAGATGCTCGCAATGCCCAGCACCTCCGCGCCGGCCTCCCGCAGCGCGTCCACCACCTCGATGACGCTGCCGCCCGTGGAGATCAGATCCTCCACCACAACCACCTTCTGGCCCTTTTCCAGCTTGCCCTCGATGCGGTTCTGACGGCCGTGATCCTTGTTGCCGCCGCGCACGTACCCCATGGGCAGGTGCATCATATGGGCCACGATGGCCGCGTGGGCGATGCCCGCGGTGGACGTGCCCATGAGCACCTCCACGTCCGGGTATTCGCGGCGGATGATCTCCATCAGCCCGTTTTCCACCTGATCGCGCACCTCCGGCGCGGTCAGGGTCAGGCGGTTATCGCAGTAAATGGGGCTTTTGATGCCGCTGGCCCAGGTGAAGGGTTCCTCAGGCCTGAGAAACACCGCGCCGATGGAGAGCAGCGCGCCCGCAATCCGTTTTTCCATGGTTGAATTTCCTCCTTTGTCACTCGCCAAGAAATTCCTTCACGCAGCGGCGATAGGCCGCCACGGGGTCAGCCGCCTGGGTGATGGGCCGCCCCACCACGATGTAGTCGCTTCCGCCCAGGCGCGCCTTTTCGGGGGTCATCACGCGCGCCTGGTCGTCCGCCGCGGAATCCGCGAAGCGGATGCCCGGCGTCACCGTCTGAAACGCCGCGCCGCAGGCCTCCTTCACCAGCCCCGCCTCCAGCGGCGAGCACACCACGCCGTCCAGCCCGGCCTCCTTGGCGTTCTGGGCGTACTTCCTGACGGTGTCGGGCATGCTGGCTTGGATGAGCAACTCCCGCTGCATGCGCTCCTCGCTGGTGGAGGTGAGCTGCGTCACCGCCAGCAGCATGGGCCGCGTGCCGTCCGGCCGGGTCAGGCCCTCCACGGCCGCGCGCATCATGTCGATGGTGCCGGCGGCGTGCAGGTTGGTCATGTCCACATCCAGCCGGGACAGCGATGCCATGGCCTTTTTCACGGTGTTGGGTATGTCGTGGAGCTTCAGGTCCAGAAAAATCTTGTGGCCCCGCGCCTTGATCTCCCGCACGATCTGCGGGCCCTCGGCGTAGAACAGCTCCATCCCCACCTTCACATAGGGCTTGCGCGCCTCGTTTTCAAACTTGTCCAGGAAGGCGTACACCGCCTCCGCGCTTGGGAAGTCCAACGCAATAATCACGTCTCCGCCGCTCATTTCCACGCACCTCCGATAATGTCGTTCAACCGTTCCACACCCAGCCGTTCCATCTCGGCGGGCAGCGCCTCGATGATCTTCGGGCAAACGTAAGGGTCCACCAGGTTCTGCGCGCCCACCTGCACGGCGGTCGCGCCCGCCAGCATCATCTCGATCACGTCGCGCGCGCTGCTCACCCCGCCCATGCCGATGACCGGGATCTTCACCGCCCGCGCCACCTGATACACCATGCGCAGCGCCACCGGGAACACCGCCGGGCCGGAAAAACCGCCCATGACGTTTGCGATCACGGGTTTGCGCTTTTTCAGATCGATTCGCATGCCCAAAAGCGTGTTAATCAGGCTCAGGCCGTCCGCGCCCGCGTCCTCGCAGGCTTTCGCGATGGAGACGATGTCCGTCACGTTTGGGCTCAGCTTGATATAGACGGGCTTGGTGGTCACGGCCCGGACCGCGCGGGTCACCTCCGCCGCGCTCTCCGCGCACGTGCCAAAGGCCATGCCGCCGCCGTGCACGTTGGGGCAGCTGACGTTGACCTCGATGATGCCCACCTGCTCCTGCACATCCATCAGGCGGCAGCATTCCACGTATTCCTCCACGGAAAAGCCGCTGATGTTGGCGATGACCTTCTTGTGAAAGAAGGTTTTCAGCCTTGGCAGCTCGTGCTCAATCACGTGATGCACGCCGGGATTTTGCAGCCCCACGGCGTTAATCATGCCCGCTGTGCACTCGGCGATGCGGGGCGTGGGGTTGCCAAAGCGCGGCTCCAGCGTGGTCCCCTTGAAGGAAAACGTGCCAAGCACATTGATGTCATACAGCTCGTGAAACTCCTCGCCGTAGCCGAAGCACCCGCTGGCGGGGATGACGGGGTTGTCCAGCGTCCAGCCCGAGAGGGTCACCCGCGTGTCTACCATAGGATCTCCTCCCTCCGAAGCACCGGCCCGTCCTTGCAGATGCGCTTGCTGCCGTACCTGGTCTTGCACGAGCAGCCCATGCACACCCCGAAGCCGCAGGCCATGCGCTCCTCAAAGCTGAACTGCCCGTGGATGTCCTGCTTTTCGCACAGCGCGTGCACGGCGCGCAGCATCGGTTCCGGCCCGCAGGCGTAGACGTAGTCGTACCGCCCTTCCAAAGGCGCCATGGCGTCGGTCACAAAGCCGCGCACACCCTGCGTGCCGTCGGCCGTGGTCACGGTCACCGGCGCGCCCAGCGCCTCAAACTCCTTCTGCCAGAACACCTCCGCCGCGGTGTTGAAGCCCAGAATCACCCGCGGCTTCTTGCAGGCGGCCAGCAGCTTCTTGCACAGGCCGTACATGGGCGGCGTGCCCACGCCCCCGCCCACCAGCAGCGGAAACTGCGAGGCCGTCACCTCGTCCAGCCGATCCACGTCAAAGCCGTTGCCAAGGCCGGTCAAAAGGTCCAGCTCCGTGCCGGGCGCGTAGCGGCTCATGGCCTCCGTGCCAAGGCCCACCACCTTGTAGATCAGATCCAGCGTCCCGTCCTCGCCGGGCCGCCAGTCGCACACCGAGATCGGCCGGCGCAAATAGAAGCCCGGCAGCTGCACCTGCACGAACTGCCCCGCCCGCGTGATGGCCCGCGTGTCGCCCGAAAGGCGCATATGATAGACGCTTTCCGTGAGCCTTACGTGGCTTTCGATCACAAAACGCATCGGTCCGCCTCCTCAGGAATCAATGGTGGAGATGCAAAGCGTGATTTCCTCCAGCACCTCAAGCAGCACGCGCACCGTGTCCAGCGCGGTGAACATGGTCACGTTGTTTTCCACCGCACAGCGGCGAATCTGCGCGCCGTCGCTGTCGCGGCCCAGGTTGGCGGGCTCGCGGGTGTTGATGACGTAGTTGACGTGCCCCTGCCTAAGGGAATCGAGGATCTCCTCGCTGCCCTCGCTGAGCTTTTTGCGGATGCGGGTGCGGATGCCGTTGGCCTTGAGGAACTCCGCGGTCCCGCGCGTGGCCTCGATGTTGAAGCCCATGTCGTAAAAGCGGCGGATGAGGGGCAGGGCCTCGTCCTTGTCGGTATCGGCGATGGTGACGAAGATGGTGCCGTAGTTGGCCACGTTCATACCGGAGGACTGCATGGCCTTGTAGAGTGCGCGGGTGAGGCGCTTGTCATAGCCGATGGCTTCGCCCGTGGACTTCATCTCCGGGCTCAAATATGCGTCCATGCCGCGCAGCTTGGAGAAGCTGAAGGCCGGGGCCTTGACATACCACTTTTCCTTCTCCGGGGCCATCACTTCCACGATGCCCTGCTCGCGCAGGCTGTGGCCCAGCATCACGCGGGTGGCGATGTCGGCCAGGGGCACGCCCGTGGCCTTGCTGAGGAAGGGCACCGTGCGCGAGGAGCGGGGGTTGACCTCGATCACGTACACGTTGTCCCTGCGGTCCACAATGAACTGGATGTTGTACAGCCCCACGATGCCGATGCCCAGGCCCAGCCGCACCGTGTAGTCGATGATGGTCTGACGCGCCTTCTCGCTCACCGAGAAGGTGGGATAGACGCTGATGGAGTCGCCGCTGTGCACGCCGGTGCGCTCCACGTGCTCCATGATGCCGGGGATGTAGACGTTCTCGCCGTCGCACACGGCGTCGGTTTCCAGCTCCTTGCCGGTGATGTAGTGGTCCACCAGCACCGGCTGGTCCTCGCTGACCAGCACGGCGGTCTTGAGGTAGTGGCGAAGCGCCTCCTCGTTGGGCACGATCTGCATGGCGCGGCCGCCCAGCACATAGCTGGGGCGCACCAGCACGGGGTAACCGATGCGCTCAGCCACGCGCACGCCGGCCTCGATGTCGGTCACGGCCTCGCCGTTGGGCTGGGGAATTCCGAGCGATTCCATCACCTTTTCAAAGGCGTCGCGGTTTTCCGCGCGGCGGATGGCCTCCACGTCGGTGCCGATGATCTTCACGCCCATGTCGTGCAGGCGCTCGGCCAGGTTGATGGCCGTCTGCCCGCCCAGGCTCACCACCACGCCCTCGGGGTTTTCGAGGGTGACGATGTTCATCACGTCCTCCACGGTGAGAGGCTCGAAGTAGAGCTTGTCGCTGGTGGTGTAGTCGGTGGACACGGTTTCGGGGTTGTTGTTGATGATGATGGCCTCGTAGCCCGCGCGGCGGATGGTCCAGATGGCGTGGACGGTGGAGTAGTCAAACTCCACGCCCTGGCCGATGCGGATGGGGCCGGAGCCCAGCACGATGATCTTTTTGCGGTCCGACACCACGGACTCGTTTTCCTTTTCGTAGGTGGAGTAGAAGTAGGGCACGTAGCTTTCAAACTCGCTGGCACAGGTGTCGATCATCTTGTAGACGGGCATGAGGCCGTAGGCCTTGCGCAGGAGGAAAACCTCCTTTTCCGTCATGTCCCATACCTGGCCGATGTACCTGTCGCTGAAGCCCAGCTTCTTGGCTGCGAAAAGCGTCGCCTCGTCGCGGGGATGCGATTTGAGCACGGCCTCGTACTCCACGATGTTTTTGATCTTCTCCAAAAACAGCATGTCGATCTTGGTGCGGTCGTAGATGAGGCCCAGGTCCACCCCGCAGCGGATCAGCTGAGCGATGGCGAAGAGCCGGTCGTCCGTGCCGTCCTGAATGTAGTCCAGCAGCTCATCCACGGGCTTGTTGTCAAAGCGGGGCATATAGATGTGGCACACGCCGATTTCCAGCGACCTAACGGCCTTGAGCAGGCTTTCCTCGATGGTGCGGCCCACGCTCATCACTTCGCCCGTGGCCTTCATCTGCGTGCTCAGGCGGTTGCTGGCGCCCTCCAGCTTGTCAAAGGGGAAGCGCGCCATTTTGCTGACCACATAGTCCAGCGCAGGCTCAAAGCAGGCCGGCGTGTTGGCCAGGGCGATCTCCTCCAGATGCATGCCCACCGCCACCTTGGCCGACACGCGCGCGATGGGGTAGCCGCTGGCCTTGGACGCAAGCGCCGAGGAGCGGGAGACGCGGGGGTTGACCTCGATCAGGTAATACTGGAAGCTGTAGGGGTCCAAGGCGAACTGCACGTTGCATCCGCCCTCGATCTTGAGGGCCCGGATGATCTTGAGCGCGCTGTCGCGCAGCATGTGGTATTCCTTGTTGGTCAGCGTCTGGCTGGGGCAGAGCACGATGGAATCGCCCGTGTGCACGCCCACGGGGTCGATGTTTTCCATGTTGCAGATGGCGATGGCGGTGTCGTTGGCGTCGCGCATCACCTCGTACTCGATCTCCTTGTAGCCCTTGATGCTCTTTTCCACCAGCACCTGATGCACCGGGGAGAGCTTGAGCGCGTTTTTGAGCAGCTCCTCCATCTCCTCGGGGTTGTCGGCAAAGCCGCCGCCCGTGCCGCCCAGCGTAAAGGCGGGCCGCAGCACCACGGGATAGCCGATCTTTTCGGCCGCACGGAAGCCCTCCTCCATGCTGGTGGCGATCAAAGACGGAAGCACCGGCTCGCCCAGGCGCTCGCACAGCTCCTTGAACTTCTCGCGGTCCTCCGCCATCTCAATGGACTCAAAGCTCGTTCCCAGAATTTCCACCTGGCACTCGTCCAGCACGCCCTTGCGCTGTAGCTGCATGGCGAGGTTGAGGCCCGTCTGGCCGCCCAGGCCCGGCAGAATCGCATCCGGCCGCTCGTAGCGCAGAATTTTGGCCACGTATTCCAGCGTGAGCGGCTCCATATATACCTTGTCGGCGATGTCCACATCCGTCATGATGGTGGCGGGGTTGGAGTTGACCAGAATGACCTCGTACCCTTCCTCGCGCAGGGCCAGACACGCCTGTGTGCCCGCGTAGTCGAACTCGGCAGCCTGCCCGATCACGATGGGGCCGGAGCCGATCACCAGAATCCGGTGAATATCCGTGCGCTTAGGCATGCTTCTTCTCCCCTTCCATCAAGTCGATAAAGCGACCGAACAGATACGCGCTGTCCTGCGGGCCGGGCGCGCTCTCCGGGTGGTACTGGACGGAAAAGAGCTTGTCTGGCATGCAGGCCACGCCCTCGGCGGTGCCGTCCAGGAGGTTTTGGTGCGTGAGGGTCAAACCCGTGCCCTGCAGGGACTTTTCGTCCACCGCGAAGGAATGGTTCTGGCTGGTGATTTCGATCTTTCCGGTGGCCAGCTCGCGCACGGGATGGTTGCCGCCGCGATGGCCGAACTTCATCTTAAAGGTCCGCGCCCCGCACGCCAGCGAGATCATCTGATGCCCCAGGCAGATGCCGAAGATGGGCAGCCGACCGCGCAGCGCGCGCACCAGGTCGATCACCGGGCGCACGTCCTCGGGGTCCCCGGGGCCGTTGGAGAGGAACAGCCCGTCGGGCTTGAAGCTGAGGATGGTGTCGGC
>CALVNG010000091.1 GCA_944349545.1 uncultured Eubacteriales bacterium | reverse complement strand
AACGTGATGCGCACCAACTGCTGCGCCATGGCGCAGATCATCGCCGCCGGCACAGGGCTGAACCTGCTGCCGCCCAACGGTTTCGTCACGCCAGGCGCGTATTTTGAATATCTGGAAAGCGAGCTTCGGGACCCCGAAAGCAACGTATTGGAAATGCGTATTTACGCGCACCGCTAAAGCCTTATTCCTCCCGCGCCTCAGCCAGCGCCCCTTCCACGGCGCGGCGAGCGCAGTCGAAATCATATCCTCTCCGGGCCATGGCGGCCATCAGCTTCGCCGTGGCCTTTTTCGCATCCGCCTCGCCAGCGTAGCGGCGCAGCAGCTTCCGCGCCAGCACCAGGGCCGCGGCGTCTCTCTCTTCCTCGTCCACCGCCTCCACGGCGCGTTCCGCCGTCTCGCGCTCCACGCCCTTTTGCGCCAGCTCGCGCAGGATGCGCGCACGCCCGATCTGCCGCCTCGCGCGCGCGGCGGCCCATTCGCGGGCAAAGGCCTCGTCGTCCACCAGGCCCTCCTGTTCCAGCTTATAGAGCACCATGTCCACGGTGTCGTCCATGTATCCGTAGTCGGTCAGCTTCCGGCGGATCTCGCCTGTGGAACGCGCCCGTGCTGCGAGCAGGCGTACCGCGCCTCCCAGCGCCTTGGGATACTGCCGCGGCAGGAGCCACTGCTTCAGACTCTCCAGGTCCTCCACGTCTCCCGGGCGGAGCGGAGCACGTTCCAGCCAGGCCGCGCGCCCGAACCACAGCCGCTCGCCGCTCTCGAAACGAACCACCGCTCCCCGCTTGCTTTCCTCCACCGCCGCGACGACATCGGTCATGCGGTTTCGCTCCTTTCCTCCAGGCAGATGCGGATCAGCTCACGGTTGACCTGCGCCAGATGGCCCGTGCGCCGCTCGCTGCATCCGCTGTCCAGCAGCACAAAACCGCTGCCCTGCCCGTCGAAGAACACGCCGTTCACCGCGCCGTAGGCAAAGCCCTGGTGCCCCCATAGCGTGCGGCCGCACACCCCCGGGTCGTCCAGCGTCAAAAGCCCCATCCCGTGGCGCATGTTCACGGCCTTTTCAGGCCATCCCGCCACGGGGCGGCGCATCTCCTCCAGGCTCCGCGCGTCCAGAAAGCCGTCCCCGCCGCTCCAGGCCACCAGCGCCAGCCGCGCCAGATCCGGCGCGGTGATAAACAGGTTGCCCGCCGCGGGCAAATAGCGCCGCTCCGGGTCCGGTTCCTTCATGGGCTCGGCCGAGGCGATGCGCTGCGCGGCGCAGAAGGCGCGGGAGGCGGGCAGGACGCGGTAGCTGTCCGCCACGTCCGCGGCATCCAGGCCGGAGGGGTCAAACGTGCCCGTAACGCCCAGCGGTTCCAGCAGTTCGCGTTCAATCAGCGCTTCAAAGCTCACATCGAAACGCTTTTCCAAGAGGCTGGCCACCATGCCCGCCCCCAGGTTGCTGTAGCGAAACGTCGTACCCGGCACGGCGGGCAGATAGCTCCGCGGGTCTTCCAGCAATTCGCTCAGCGGCGCGCCGCGGCCAAAGGCGGCAAAATACGCGGCCGAATCCACGATGCCGGAAGTATGGCTGAGCAGCATGCCCAGCGTGATGGGCGCCTCCGGGCAATGCGGGTTTCGCACGCGGCGGCCCAGCAGGTCCCCCACATCCTCCGCAACGCTCAGGCGGCCCAGCGTTTGCAGCCGGAACACCAGCAGCGCCGTGACCATCTTGGCCACCGACGCCGTGCGAAAGATCGTATCCGGCGCGACGGGCCGCTTTACCGGCTCCAGCGCCGCATATCCGACGCAGATGCATTCGCCCAGAGCGCCCCGTTCGAGGCGCTGCACGCACGCGCCCACGCACCGCTCGCGCCACAGCGCCCGTGCGACGGCCTGCGCCGCCGCGCCGCCCTTGGGCGCGCGCCAGGCGGGGCGCTGTCCCAGCACAGGCAGCGCAAGTCCATACAGCAGGTTTTTTACCGTTCCGACCGGCATGGGGCCGTCTCCTCTCCATGTACGTTGGATTCCGCTTTCCAGCGGCACAGGGCCGCAACGTATACCGGCAGCGTCAGGCTGCACAAAAGCGTATGCAGATACATGCCAACGCCCGCACCCGGCGGGCCCGTCAGCGCCGCCAGCAGGCCCAGGGCATCCAGCGCGAAGGACGCCAGCAGCCTGGCGGGCGAAAGGCCCGCGCACGCGCATGCCCACACGCCCAGGCCCAGCGCCGCCAGCGAAAACAGCGCGTACAGCCAGGGCGTTTTCAGCGCAGCCCAGCGCGCAATCCACAGCAGTCCACAGACCAGCGCGGGCGCCAGTGCGCGCCGGTTTCCCCGCATCGCGCGGCCAAGGATGAGCCCCGCCGCCGCCAGGCACAGAACCAGGCTCAGATACTGCGATACGCGCAGGCCGCCCAGGTAGAGGCTGTCCTCCCGGAGCTGCTCGATGATGAAGCGTCCGCTGCCATAGATGAGCAGGTACCAGCACGTCACGCCGCCCGGTTCCCGGACCCGGCGGCGCATGGCCCACAGTGCCGCAAAGCCCAGCGCGTTCCACACGGACTCGTAAAAGAAGGTGGCCATATGCCACACGTAGCCGCCCGCCGAGGGAATCAGCACGCCGAGAGGAAAGAACTGATAGGCCGGATTGGTGATTTCGGGGCCGTAGGCCTCCATGTTGAAATAGTTGCCCCAGCGGCCGATGGCCTGCGCCAGCAAAAGCCCCGGCGCGACCATATCCATGAGCTTTGGAAACGGCAGCTTTTTTCGTCGGGCATATACCCACGCCCCCAGCGCTCCGCCGATGACCCCGCCGTAGATGGCGATGCCGCCCTCCCAGATGTAGAGAATCGAAACGAGGTTGCTGCGAAACAGGTCCCACGTCATGGCGACGTAATAGAGCCTCGCGCCGATGATCCCGCAGGGCACCACGATCAGCGCCAGGTCGATCACCGTATCGCGCGGCAGGCCCAGCCGGCGCTCCTCGCGTCCGGCCAGCCAGATGGCCGCGAGAATCCCCGTCACAATCAGGGCGCTGTACCATTGCAGAGGACCGATCAGGGTCCTGCTGTAAGGAATCGCCATGCGCATTACCTCTCCCTGACGCTTTCGGACGCGCGCCTGCGCCGCCTGAAGGCCGCGACCTGCCATACCGCCACCGCCAGCAGCGAAAGGCCGCTGACCGCCGCTCCCGCCATGAATCCCTGCGGCAGGAAGCGCAGCTCCACCGTATGCGCGCCCGCTTCCAGGTTCACCGCCAGGAACTGTCCGTATCGGGTTGTGGTTTCCACCGGCACCCCATCCACCTTTACCTGCCAGCCCGCGTCGTAGGGAATGGTCAGCATCAGCTGCGAGGCCTCCGCGCCCTGGGGCACCGTTACCTCGATCACCGAATCCCGTTCGCTCCGCGTCTCGCAGCCGCGGGCCATCACCTTCTCCCAGGCGCCCCGGAAGGCTTCTTCGTCAAAGGTCGCCAGATAGCAGGTCCCTTCCAGCCCCTCGCCTTCGCCCAGATACGACGTGAGCGTGATCTGCGTATCCTCGGTCACCACCGGCAGCGCCACGCAGCCGATGAAGCGTTCTCCGCTTTCCATGGGGCTGTCGTTGAGCGAAAACCAGCTCCCGCTGGCCCTCAGGTAATATCGCTGGTTTGCGCGCTGCGTAAAGGAAACGTGCATCATGTTGTCTTCGCTGTAGCACGTCACGTCCTCCACCGGCGTAAAGACCTGCACATCGGCTCCGGAAAGATCCCGGACCAGAAGATTTTGATTCCGGAAGGGGTCGTCGCCCACCCCTACGCCCTCCGCCTCGTCCAGCGGAGCCAGCACGGCAAGCGGCAGCGCATAGGGATTCTGCCATGCCGTCATGTCATCCTCCCGCCAAAGCTGCCTATAGCTGTCCGGCGGGTCTTCCAGGGAAGCGCCGTCGGCGCGCAGGATGTATTTGATGCCCATCAGCCCCTCCATCACCGGCGTGTTCCCGCTGGCATACTGAATGCGGTAATGCGTGTGATTCAGGCCCATACGGCCCAGAAAGCGCAGAAATTCCGCGTCGAAATCGGAGCTGTAGTGGCTAACTCCATGATATCCAAAATACAGCGGATCATTCACCGTGCGGGTTCGGTTGCACTCCATGCGGTAGAGGCCGTCGTCCTGCTCCTGGATGCGCGCTACCAGGGCCGTGTACTTCTGCACATAGGCTTTGTCCTCCTGTGCGCTGAGCTGGTTGACTTCCTCCAGCCGGTGGATGGCAAAGTACCCGTTGATCACCAGGCAGGCCGCCTGCATCACGCACAGGCAAACCAGCGCCACGCGCCTGCGCCGCGTCACAAGCAGCGCGATCAGCCCGCACGAGGCCAGGAAGCACAGCACATCCAGGCAGACCGTTTCATAGGCCAGGTAGGTCGGCAGCTCTCCGTCAAACATCAGGCACACGGCGGCAAAAAAGGCCAGCGCCATCGCGCCCATCCGGCGCGCAAGGCCCGCTCCTGCCTGCGAGAGGGTCCGGAACGATTCGTAGGCCAGATCAATCAGCAGAAAGGAGAACAAAAACGAAAAGCGCGCGGACATGGCCTGGGGAAGATCCAGCCCATGCCACAGAAGATAGGGACCGCTCATCTGGAAGCTGATGAGGAACACTCCCACCAGCCCCGCGGTCAGCACCCGTCTGCGGGCCGGGAACGCCGGATTGAGCGCGTAGCTTCCGAAGAGGGCAAGTACGGGCAGTCCGACGTAAATGCTGGGCAGGTCGGAGCGGAGCAGCTCAAAGCTGGCGGCTCCGGTGAAGAGCTTGGTGAGAAGCTCAATCAGGGGAAACATGCGCTCGTTGAGCGGCTCCTCCAGCGCAAAGACCTCGTATCCCCTGCGCAGCGCCAAAAACGCAGGAATCAGCATCACGGCGGCCAGACCTCCCGCCAGCAGCGAGGAGGCGGCAAACGCGCCCGCCGTGCGGACAAGCCGCGGCCTCTCTCCTCTCAGGCGTGCGTCCGCGTAGAGATATACAAACCACAGCACCGAAAACAGGCACAGCATGAAGCCCGTGTAGTAATTGCTCAGCAGCGCGTAGCCCAGCGCCACGGTGTACAAAAGCCTGCCGCCCCGCCGGGCCACAATGCCGTGGATGCCCAGCGCGATCAGCGGCAATGCAATCACGGCGTCCAGCCACATGATATTCCAAAAATAGCCGGCGGTATAGCCCCCAAGCGCATAGGCCGTGGAGAACAAAAGCCCCGGCCATCCCGCTCCCCACCGGCGGCGCAGCAAAATCATGAACGTCAGCCCGCTCAGGCCGATTTTGACCAGCACGAGCCCATGGAACGCCGAAACGATGTCCCCCGGCGCAAACAGCGCCGTGAGCACGTTGAGCGGCGAGGCCATGTAATAGGCGATCAGACCCGCCAGGGACGACCCTGCGCTCTTTTCCAGCGAATACAGCGGATCGGCCTGTCCGGTGACGATCCGCTGCGCCGCGGCCAGAAACGCGGAGTACTGCCCGTCCGCGTCCCAGATCAGGAGCGTCTTGTCGCCAAAGGGCGTGACGCGGCACAGCAGCATCACGCATGCAAAGAGGAACACCGGAATCAAAAAGGCTAGTATCAGAAGCGCCGCCGCTGTCCGTTTTTTCTGCTTCAAGGCGTATTCCTCCCCCAGAGCTTCCTGAAACAATCATAAAGAAAGATCAATGGTTCTCTCCCGCATGCATGAGTTTGCGCACGTTTCGGCGAAAAACGACCGGTTTCAGTATAGCATGCGCGCCCCTTCTTCGCAAGTTGCCTCCCTGCGCGTGCAAAACGCATTTTTCTATGCGTCAGTTTGGGCATATATGCCAAATAGGCTCTTGAAATTTCTGTCGCAAACGTGTATACTGGACCAGTTGAGAGGAAGGATGAGCATTGGGGATGGGTTCCGCCGGTGATTCGTCCTCGCCAAGAAAACGAGAAGGAGACAGAGACCCTATGACAAAGTATGTATACCTTTTCAAAGAGGGTAACGCCAACATGCGCGAGCTGCTTGGCGGCAAGGGCGCCAATCTGGCCGAAATGACCAACCTTGGCATGCCCGTTCCCCAGGGCTTCACCGTGACCACCGAGGCCTGCACCCGTTATTACACCGACGGCAAGGTGATCGGTCAGGACATCGTGGACCAGATCCTTGCGGCCATGGCCGAAACCGAAAAGATTGCCGGCAAGAAGTTCGGCGATGAGGAGAACCCCTTCCTCGTATCCGTGCGCTCCGGCGCCCGCGCTTCCATGCCCGGCATGATGGACACCATCCTCAACCTGGGCCTCAACGACCGTGCCGTGGTGGGCCTTGCCCGCCTGACCAGCAACGAGCATTTCGCCTATGACGCCTATCGCCGTTTCATCGCCATGTTCTCCGACGTGGTCATGGAGATCCCCAAGAGCGAGTTTGAGGCGGTTCTGGACGAGTTCAAGGAGAAGAAGAACGTCAAGTTCGACCGCGACCTGACCGCCGAGGACCTCAAGCAGGTCGTCGTGCGCTTCAAGGAAATCTATCAGAAGCACATGGGCACCGAGTTCCCGCAGGACCCCACCACGCAGCTGATGGAAGCTGTGAAGGCCGTGTTCCGCAGCTGGGACAACCCCCGCGCCATCTACTACCGCCGCATGAACGACATCCCCGGCGACTGGGGCACCGCCGTCAACGTGCAGGCCATGGTCTTTGGCAACATGGGCGAGACCTCCGGTACCGGCGTTGCCTTCACCCGCAACCCCTCCACCGGTGAAAAGAAGCTCTACGGCGAATACCTGCTCAACGCGCAGGGCGAGGACGTCGTGGCCGGCATCCGTACCCCCGAGCCCATCAGCCACCTGCAGGAGCAGATGCCCGACGTGTACCAGCAGTTCATCGACATCGCCGGCAAGCTGGAAGCCCACTACCGCGACATGCAGGACATGGAGTACACCATCGAGCGCGGCAAGCTCTACATGCTCCAGACCCGCAACGGCAAGCGCACCGCGGCCGCGGCCCTCAAGATCGCCGTGGACCTGGTGGACGAAGGCGTGCTGAGCGAGGAAGAGGCCGTTCTGAAGGTCGAGCCCAAGCAGCTTGACAGCCTGCTGCACCCCAACTTTGACGCCGCCGCCCTCAAGGCCGCGACCGTCATCGCCAAGGGCCTGCCCGCCTCCCCCGGCGCCGCGACCGGCGGCATCTACTTCACCGCCGACGAGGCGGCCGAGCACGGCAAGAACAAGGAAAAGGTCATCCTCGTTCGCCGCGAGACCACCCCTGAGGACATCGAGGGCATGGACTTCTCGCAGGGCATCCTGACCGTCTTCGGCGGCATGACCTCCCACGCGGCGGTTGTGGCCCGCGGCATGGGCCGCGCGGCGGTCGTCGGCTGCGGCGAGCTGAAGATCGACGAGGAAGCCAAGACCCTGACCGTGGCCGGCAAGGTCTATCACGAGGGCGACTTCATCTCCCTGGACGGCTCCACCGGCAACGTCTATGACGGCCAGATCGCGACCGTCGAAGCCGCCATCTCCGGCGACTTCGCCCGCTTCATGGGCTGGGCCGACGCGGCCCGCACCCTCAAGGTGCGCACCAACGCCGATACCCCGCGCGACACCAAGCAGGCGGTGGCCTTCGGCGCCGAGGGCATCGGCCTGTGCCGCACCGAGCACATGTTCTTCGAGGCCGACCGCATCGCGGCCGTGCGCGAGATGATCCTCTCCGACACCAAGGAGCAGCGCGAGAAGGCGCTGGCCAAGATCCTGCCGATGCAGCAGGGCGACTTCGAGGCCATGTACAAGGCGCTGGAAGGCCGTCCCATGACCGTGCGCTATCTGGATCCGCCGCTGCATGAGTTCGTGCCCCATGTGGACATGACCGACGAGATCGAGGCGCTGGCCAAGAACCTGGGCATCACCGCCGAGGAAGTCATCCACAAGATCAACGCCCTGCATGAGTCCAACCCCATGATGGGCCATCGCGGCTGCCGTCTGGCCGTGACCTATCCCGAAATCGCCGAGATGCAGACCCGCGCCGTGCTGCAGGCCGCCATCAAGGTCAAGAAGGAATGCGGCTACGACATCGTGCCCGAAATCATGATCCCGCTGGTCGGCTCCAAGAAGGAGCTTGCCTTCGTCAAGGCCATCGTGGACGAGACCGCCAAGAAGGTCTTTGAGGAGCAGGGCATGACCCTCGAGTATCACGTGGGCACCATGATCGAGATCCCGCGCGCCGCCGTCACCGCCGATGAGATCGCCGAGCATGCCGAGTTCTTCTCCTTCGGCACCAACGACCTCACCCAGATGACCTTCGGCTTCAGCCGTGACGACGCCGGCAAGTTCCTGGGCGCCTACTATGACAACAAGATCTTCGAGAGCGATCCCTTCGCCCGCCTGGATCAGGACGGCGTGGGCAAGCTGGTGAAGATGGCTGCCAAGCTGGGCCGCGAGACCCGCCCCGACATCAAGCTGGGCATCTGCGGCGAGCACGGCGGCGATCCCTCCACCATCGAGTTCTGCCACAACGT
>CALVNG010000090.1 GCA_944349545.1 uncultured Eubacteriales bacterium | reverse complement strand
TCCCACTCAATGCTCGCCGGCGGCTTCGTCGTCACGTCATACAAAACGCGGTTGCATCCCGCCACCTCGCCCACGATGCGCGTGGCCACGCGGCCCAAAAGCTCGTAGGGCAGGCGAGCCACGTCGGCGGTCATGAAGTCGTCGGTGGTCACGGCACGCAGGGCCACGGCGTAGGCATAGGTGCGCTCATCGCCCATCACACCCACGGAATGCGCGCCGGTCAACACGGTGAAATACTGCGATACCTGCTTGTCCAGCCCGGCGGCAGCCATCTCCTGACGTAAAATCAGATCGCTTTCGCGCACGATACGCACCTTGTCGGGCGTCAGCTCGCCCACCACGCGAATGGCCAGGCCGGGGCCGGGGAAGGGCTGACGGTAGACCAGGCTCTCCGGCAGGCCGAGCGTGAGGCCAAGCCTGCGCACCTCGTCCTTGAAGAGCATGCGAAGCGGCTCTACCAGGCTGTCGAAGCCCAGCTCGGCAGGCAGGCCGCCCACGTTATGATGGCTCTTGATCACAGCGCTGCCCTGGGCGTGGCCGCTTTCGATCACGTCGGGGTAGATGGTGCCCTGAGCGAAGTGGTCGCGCTTGCCCAGCCTGCGCGCTTCCTCGCGGAAAACCTCGAGAAAGTCGCGGCCGATGATCTTGCGCTTCTCTTCCGGCTCGGTCACGCCCCTGAGATCGCGGAAGAAACGCTCGGATGCGTCAACATGGACCAGCTCCACCGGAAACACACGGGTGAACACGTCCACTACCTGATCGCTCTCGCCCGCGCGCATGAAGCCGTGATCCACATATACGCAGGTCAGCCGGCTGCCGATGGCACGGTAGAGCAGCGCGGCCGCCACCGCGCTGTCCACTCCGCCGGACAGGCCAAGCAGTACCGTGCCGTCTCCCACCTGATCGCGGATCTGCTCAACCGCCATGTCCACGTAGGCTTCCATGCTCCAGTCGCCCTTGCAGCCGCAGATACCGAGCAGGAAGTTTTCCAGCACCCGCATGCCTTCCTCGGTATGCGTCACTTCGGGATGGAACTGCACGCCGTAGAGACGGCGCGTCTCGTCGGCCATGGCGGCCACGGGGCAGTCCGCGGTATGCGCGATGGCGGCAAAGCCCTCCGGAGGACGCGCCACCTGATAGGTGTGGCTCATCCAGCAGAAGCTCTGTGGCTTAAGGCCGGCCAACAGCCCGCCGTCCACCCGGTCCATGGTTACAGCGGTGCGTCCGTATTCGCGCCGCGCGCCACGTTCCACCGGCGCGCCCAAAAGATGCGCCATCAGCTGCATGCCGTAGCAGATACCCAAAACCGGCACATCCAGCGAAAACACGCCTTTATCCACCATGGGCGCGCCCTCGTCCAGCACACTGGCCGGCCCGCCGCTGAAGATAATGCCCATGGGCCGCGTTGCCCGGATATCCGCCAGCGTCGCGCTGCAGGGCAGCACGCAGGAATAGACCCCATGCTCGCGCACCCGCCGGGCGATCAGCTGGGTATATTGTCCGCCAAAATCCAGAATCAAAACGCATTGAGGTGCTTCCATAAGATTCGCGTTCCCTCCCGATTAGGATGCCGGGACCAAAGGTCCGGCGCAACATGGCCTATTTTGCCACAAAACGGCGTGATGCGCAAGGGAAACACAGCCTCCTCAAAGAAAGAATCTGCCGCTGATGTCGCCGGATTCGTTTTGTGCCGAGAATTTTACCGTCAACATAGGAAAAACATACCCCGTAAATCCAGTATAGCACAGAACAGGGACAAAACAAAGACTGGTATTCTCGCTGTGACGGCGATATACTAACCCGGCAGCCGGCGCTCATCCGGCAGGCTTGTACAGGAGGCGTTTTTTCTGATGGAAAACGAGAATCGGGAGTTCAATCAGGCCTGGAACAGCTTGACCACCCGCGGGGAGATGTGCGGGGAACCGCTCAGGCCCTTTACGCCCGTGGGTCTGCGCAAGAATGTGAAGGAGGAAGGGCCGCTTTACCATGGCACGCGCGCGGCCCTCCGGCCCGGCGATCTGCTCACGCCGGGGCGCGCCTCCAACTATGGCAGCCGGCAAACGGCGAAATATGTCTATCTGACGGCCCGCAGGGAGGGCGCGGCGCTGGCTGCGGAGCTGGCGGCGGGGAAAGGGCCCGCGCGGGTGTATGTGGTCGAGCCGCTGGGTCCCATCGAGGACGATCCCAACGTGACCGACCGGAAGTTCCCGGGCAACCCGACCCGCTCTTACAGGACGCGCCAGCCTCTGCGCGTCGTCCGGGAGGACAGCGGCTGGACGCCGCTGCCGCCCGAGGCGCTGGAGAAAATCCGGGAGCGCATCCGCCAGGCCGCGCGCAAGGGCATCGAGGCCATCAACGAATAGGCCCCTTGACACTCCCTTTCAAACGTGCTACCTTTATAAAGCTGTCCGGGCGGCCAGGCGATCGCGTGGCATGCCATGAGGAAAGTCCGAGCATCACAGGGCAGGGTGCCGGCTAACGGCCGGTGAAGGCAACTTCAAGGAAAGTGCAACAGAGATAGACCGCCCCGCGCGCCCTGCGCGGAGCAAGGATGGAAAGGCGAGGTAAGAGCTCACCCGCGGCCTGGCGACAGGCTGGCGCTGTAAACCCCACCCGATGCAAGATCCGACCGGGAGCGATACGGCGGCCCGTCGTGCTCCCAAAGAGATCGCTTCAGCCGTGCGGCAACGCGCGGTGGAGATAGATGATCGTCCAACGACAGAACTCGGCTTACGACCGCGCCGGCAGCACTCTTTCAGGCGGGATGGATGCCCGCTTTTTGTCGTATCGCCAGATTCAGGAAGGGATGTGCTGAAGCATGCGGTCCGAACGCATCCGTTTTTCCCTGCCCGCCGCGTGGAGCGCCCTGACAGGCGCGATGTTTGTTTTTGTGCTGGGGCTGTTGGCGCTGGGCCAGCCGGCGTTGTCCCGGTATTATCAAAACCTGAGCCTGGCGAGCAACCTTGCGCTTATGCCCGCCGCTCTGGCAGGCGTGGCGCTGCTTTTGTGGGGCCGCGCCCGGCTGGAGACGGCGAACGCACGCTCCGGCGGCAAGGGGTCTCTGTGGCGGATTCGGGCGCTGTTTGCGGCGGTGCTGGCGGTTCAGCTGGTGGTGGCGCGTTGCGCCTGGTACAAGATGGGCTGGGACATCGCCAATGTCTACACCACAGCCGAGGAACTGGCCCGCGGACAGGCGCTCACCGATCCCGGCTATTTTCGCATGTGCCCCAACAACGCGCCCCTGACCATCCTGCAAGCCGTGCCCATGTGGGTGGCGGTCAGACTGGGGCTTGCCGTGCCGTTCGTGGTTCTGCCCTATCTGGATGCGGTGCTGCTCAATCTGACGGCTTATTTTACGGTGCGCTGCGCCCAGCGCATCACCCCAAGCCGCTGGGCGCGGGGATTTGCGGCGGCCGTCTCCATTCTCTGGATCGCCCTTTCGCCCTTTGTGCTCTATCCCTATACCGATACGTGGGCGGTGCTGTTTCCCGTGCTCGCGCTCTACGCCTGGCTCGCGGTGCGGCGTCCGGCGCTGAAATGGGGCCTGGTCTCGCTGGCGTGCTTTGCCGGGGCTGCGATCAAGCCGACGGTGCTCATCGTGCTCATTGCGCTGGGGCTGCTCGCCCTGTGCCGCTTTTTGGCGCGCCGCGATTTTTCCGCAGCCGCGTGGAAGCGCGCGCTGGCGGTGCTGGCAGCGCTCGTGCTGGGCGCCGTGCCCGGTCAGGCGTTCCAGCGCGCGTCCACGGCGTACCTCGCTGGCAGCGCCGTGCCCCAGGAGCAGCTGAGCGAAACGCATTACCTCATGCTGGGCATGAACGGAGAGACCTACGGCGGCCATTCGCCAGACGACGTGACCTTCTCCCAGTCGTTTGAATCCCTGTCCGACCGCCAGCAGGCCAATCTGCAAAGGGCCTGGGAGCGGGTATGCGAAAAGGGTCTGTGGGGCAACGTGCGCTTTTTCTCGATCAAGCTCTACAAGGCATATGCCGACGGCAGCTTCGCCGCCAACACCAGTTTTCTGGACATGGAGGTGCCCGACCGTACAGACGTGCTGAGCGTCTTTATCCGCAGCCTTTATCATCGCCGCGGCAGCCTCAATTCCCTGTATAACACGCTGGCTCAGGGGCTGTGGCTGGCAGTGCTGGCCCTGTGCGCCATTGCGGCGTTTGCGCGCCGCCGCCGTGCGGAGGCGCAGGCGCTCACGCTTGCGCTGATGGGGGCTACGGCCTATCTGCTGCTCTTTGAGGTGTGGCCGCGATACCTGTTCGACTTCGCGCCGCTGTATGTGCTGCTGGCCGCCATGGCGCTGGACCGTCCGCTTTTTGCGCGCGGCGGCGGAAAACGCCAAAAGGCCTGACGCTTCGCCTTGCGCGTCCGCCCGCGGATATGCTACAATAGCGGCGCTCACGGCTTGATCCGCGCGCCTGATTCAGAAGGAGAAAACGCCATGTACCTGATTGTCGGTTTGGGGAATCCCGGCGCCAAATACGCTCACACCCGCCATAACGTGGGCTTTGACGTGGTGGACACGCTGGCGCGCAAGCTGGGCGTGACCATCGGGCGGGAACGGGACGAGGCATTGCTTGGCGAATGCTTCATCGCCGGGCAAAAGACCATTCTGGCCCTGCCGCAGACCTACATGAACCTCAGCGGCGAGGCCGTGTCCCGCCTGGTCCGCTGGTACCGCCTGCCCCCGGAAAACCTGATGGTGGTCTACGACGACGTGGACCTGCCCCAGGGGAGCATCCGCATCCGCAAGAACGGAAGTGCCGGGACGCACAACGGCATGCGCAGCATCGTGGATCTGCTGGGATACGACAGCTTTCCCCGCCTGCGGGTGGGCGTGGGGCAGCGCAGGCCCGGCTACGAGCTGGCTGACTGGGTGCTGGGCCACTACCTGCCCGGCGAGGAGCAGGAGGCGGCCGACGCGGCCTATGCCCTGGCGGCCGACGCCATTATAGAATACATCACAAACGGCATTGAAAGCGCCATGTGCAAGTATAACACCAAAAAGACCAAAAAACCACCCGAACCCGCCGAAGGAGCCGACGCATGAACGAGGGCCTGTTTACCGCCTACCAAAGCCTGCCCGCCTGGAAGCGGTTGCTGGAGCGCATCCGGAAGGGCGGATGCACCGCCCTGTATGAGATCGCGGAGGGCGAGCGGCCGTTCCTGGCGGCCGCGCTTTCGCATGCCACGGGACGGCCGGTGCTGCTGGTTTCGCCCACGGAGCTGATCGCCCAGCGCCAGGCGCAGGACGTGGAACGGCTGACCGGCGAAGGCTGCGCCGTGCTGCCTGCGCGCGATGTGCAGTTCAGCCGCGCAGCCATGAGCCGGGAAAGCGCGTGGCAGCGCCTGAGCGTGCTGGATGGCCTGTGTGCCGGGCGCATCAAGGTGCTGTGCGCCAGCGTGGATGCGCTGCTGGACCGCTGCGCGCCGCCTTCGCGCTTCCGCGACGCCGTGATCGAGCTTACGGAGGGCGGGCGTTTCCCGCCCGACCGGCTGATGGACGCGCTCATGCGCAGCGGGTACGAGCGCGTGCCCATGGTGGAGGGCCGGGGCCAGTGCGCCATGCGCGGCGCGATCGTGGACGTGTTTCCCGCCAACGCCGCCGACGCGCTCCGCATCGAGTTTTTTGACGACGAGATCGACAGCCTGCGCCGCTTTGACTGCATCAGCCAGCGCAGCATCGCTCGGATAAAGGGCGCGCGCATCGCTCCGGCTACCGAGTGCCTGATTTCCAGCGCGGAGGCCGCCGCGGAGCGGCTGAAGGCCGCGCTTGAGAAGGGTATAGGCCATGCCATGGCGTCCGCCGCGCCCGCGCATGCCGCGCCGGGTCCGAACGGCCTGGCCCCGCTGGACGATTTTCTCAGCGGCCTGGACGTGCTCGAAGCTACGGAAGACCTGCTCGCCCAGCCGCAGGACGGCGCGCAGGCCGCCGTCCGCTCCGGTGGGGCGGGCGCAGAGGCGCGCGCCGCCTGGAAGCGCCATTTCGATGATGTGGACCGCGTGCGCGCGGGGCAGGTGATCCGCACCGCGCCCATGTGGATGAACGTGCTTGTGGACGACACGGCGCCGGTGACGGCCTATCTGGACGACCCCATCGTCCTGCTGGACCGGCCGGACCAGTATCAGGCCCGCCTGCGCGCCGCGGCGGACGCCTTTTCGGAGGCATATGAGGACGCGCGCCTGCGTGGCGACGCGTTTGACGCGCAAAAGGACCTGCGCTTCACCTATGAGGACCTGCTGGAGGACCTCAAGGCACGGCCCGCCGTGTGCCTGAGCGACGCGGTGGGCACCTTCGGCCGCTTTGCGCCGGGAGAGGCCATCGCCTTCGGCTCCCGACCCTCCATGCCCTACCAGAGCCGGCTGGAGCCGCTGTGCCAGGACATCGCCAAGTGGAAGCAGGAAGGCGCCTGCGTGGTGCTGCTCACCGGCGGCGAGGCGCGCGGCCGCAGGCTGCAAACCGCGCTGGCCGCGCAGAACATGCCTTCTTCCTACTGCGCCACGCTGGACGGCAACCTCATCGCGCGGGAGGTATTGCTCCTGCCCGTGTCCTATACCAAGGGGTTCGTGAACCTGCCTGCGGGGCTGTGCGTCATCAGCGACTCCGACATCTACGGCACCGCCTACCAGCGCGCGCGCAAGAAGCAGACCGCGGGCGAGCGCATCGCCTCCTTCACCGACCTGAGGGCCGGCGACTACGTGGTGCACGACCTGCACGGCGTGGGTCTGTTCAGGGGCGTGGTGCAGCTGGAGAACGACGGCGCCAGGCGCGATTACCTGCTCATCCAGTACGCGGGCAACGACAAGCTCTACGTGCCCGCCGACCAGTTCGACCGCGTCACCAAGTTCATCGGCTCTGAAAACGCGGCGCCCAGGCTCAACCGCCTGGGCGGGCAGGAGTGGGAGCGGCAGAAAACCAAGGTCAAGTCCGGCCTCAAGAAGCTGGCCTTCGATCTGGCCGAGCTCTACGCCAGGCGCTCGAAAGAGACGGGTTACGCCTTCAGCCATGACAACCCCTGGCGGCAGGAGTTCGAGGACATGTTCCCCTATGAGCTGACCGAGGACCAGCAAAAGAGCGTGGCGCAGATCGAGGCCGACATGGAAAGCCCGCGCAACATGGACCGCCTGCTCTGCGGCGACGTGGGCTACGGCAAGACCGAGGTGGCCCTGCGCGCGGCCTTCAAGGCCGTGGTGGAGGGCAAGCAGGTGGCCATTTTGGCGCCGACCACCATTCTGGTGCAGCAGCATTACAACACCATCAAAAAGCGCTTTGCGGGCTTCCCCGTGAAGTTTGACATGCTCAGCCGCTTCCGCTCGCCCAGGGAGCAGCGCGAAATCGTGCGCAAGCTGCGCGAGGGCGAGCTTGATCTGGTGGTGGGCACGCACCGGCTGCTTAACAAGGATGTGCAGTTCAAGGACCTGGGCCTGCTCATCGTGGACGAGGAGCACCGCTTCGGCGTCAGCCACAAGGAGAGCATCCAGCACATGAAAACCCGTGTGGACGTGCTCACCCTCTCGGCCACGCCCATCCCGCGCACGCTGCACATGAGCATGGCGGGCATCCGCGACATGAGCATCCTGGAGACGCCCCCGGAGGAGCGCATGCCGGTCAAGACCTACGTGATGGAATATGACGATAATGTGATCTGCGAGGCCATCCGGCGGGAGCTGGCGCGCGGCGGGCAGGTGTACTTCCTCTATAACCGCGTGCGCAGCATCGAAAAGATGTACGACCGGCTGCACCAGCTCGTGCCCGAGGCGCGCATCGGCATCGCCCACGGGCAGATGCGCGAAAACGCGCTGGAGGACGTGATGCTGGACTTCTACGCCGGGGCGTATGACGTGCTTTTGTGCACCACGATCGTGGAAAGCGGCCTGGACGTGCCGGAGGCCAACACGCTCATCGTCTTTGACGCGGACCGCTTCGGCCTCTCCCAACTCTACCAGATCCGAGGCCGCGTGGGCCGCAGCAGCCGGCAGGCCTACGCCTACCTGACCGTGCGGGCCAATAAGCTGCTCTCGGAGACGGCGGACCAGCGGCTTTCGGCCATCCGGGAGTTTACGGAGTTCGGCGCGGGCTACCGCATCGCCATGCGTGATCTGGAGATCCGCGGCGCGGGCGACGTGCTGGGGCCTCAGCAGAGCGGTCACATGAGCACCGTGGGCTACGACATGTACTTAAAGCTCATCGAACAGGCCGTCAGCGAGGCGCAGGGCGTGGAGGTGACGCCGGAGCTGGACACCCGCGTGGAGCTGGCTGTGGACGCCTTCCTGCCGGAGAGCTACGTGCCGGAGGAGAAGCTGCGCGTGGAGATCTACAAGCGCATCGCCATGATCCAGGACGAAGCCGGACGGCTGGACATCGAGGAGGAACTCATCGACCGCTTCGGGGATGTGCCCGAGCCGGTGGAGAACCTCATGCGCATCGCCCAGCTGCGCGGGGTGACGCGAAAACTGGGCGTGAGCCATCTGTTTTTGCGGCCAGACGGTGTCCATATGCGCATCGACACCCGCTTTTTGCCCGACCCCGGCCGCCTGTTTGACGCCGTGAGCCGCGCCGACGGCCGCCTGCGCTT
>CALVNG010000089.1 GCA_944349545.1 uncultured Eubacteriales bacterium | reverse complement strand
CGAAGCCGAAGCTCTTGCGCAGGTGGTTTTCCAGGTAGCGCTCGTAGGCGAAGTGCATCAGCTCCTCGCTGTTGACGAAGAACACGAACGTCGGCGGGCAGGTGCTCTGCTGCGTGGCATAGTAGATCTTGAGGCGGCGGCCGCCGGAAACGGGCGGCTGGAGGCTGGCCTGCGCGTCGGCCAGGGCCTCGTTGAGCACGCCCGTGGGGATGCGGCGGCTGTACTGCTCATAGGCGGCCTTCACGGCGGCGAGCACGGTATTGACCCGCTGGCCGGTGAGCGCGGAGAGAAACAGCACCGGCGCGTAGCTCATGAACTTGAGGTCGCTGAGGATTTTTTTGCGGAACTGCTCCATGGTGTTGGTGTCCTTTTCCACGGCGTCCCACTTGTTGACGGCCACCAGCACCGCCTTGCCGGCGCTGAGGATGAGTCCGGCGATCTTGGTATCCTGCTCGGTCACGCCGGTCTGCGCGTCGATGAGCAAAAGCGCCACGTCGCAGCGGTCGATGGCGGCGATGGAGCGAAGCACGCTGTAGCGCTCCAGGGTTTCGTCCTCCACGGCCTTCTTCTTGCGCATGCCGGCGGTATCGATGATGTTGTAGCGCGTGCCGTCCGCGTCGGTAAAGGTGGTGTCGATGGCGTCGCGCGTGGTGCCGGGGATGTCGCTGACCATGGTGCGCTCCTGGCCCAGCAGGCGGTTGCACAGCGAGCTCTTGCCCACGTTGGGCCGGCCCACCAGCGCCAGCTGGATGACATGCCCCTCCTCCTCGGCCTCGTCGGGCGCGGGCGGGGGCAGGCGCTTGACAATCTCCTCCAGCAGGTCGCCCAGGCCCAGCATGTTGGTGCTGCTGATGGCGATGGGATCGCCCAGGCCCAGGTTGTAATACTCGTAGAGCTGGTCGCTCATGCCCTGATAGTCCATCTTGTTGACCACCAGCAAAAGCGGCTTGCGCGTGCGGCGCAGGTAGTTGGCCACGTCCTCGTCCTCGGAGGTCAGGCCCGCGCGGCCGTCGCAGAAAAAGCAGATCACATCAGCGGTGTCCATGGCGATTTCCGCCTGGCGGCGCATCTGGGAGAGGAGCACGTCCTCGCTGCGCATGTCCAGGCCGCCGGTATCCACCATGCTGAAGCGGCGGCCCATCCATTCCACGTCGGCGTAGACGCGGTCGCGCGTCACGCCTGGCACATCCTCCACAATGGAGATGCGCCGGCCTGCGATTTTGTTGAAAAACGTCGATTTGCCCACGTTCGGGCGGCCTACGATGGCCACCAGCGGCTTGGCCATGGGGTTCCCTCCTTCAATCGTCGAAGCGGCCGCGCAGCGCGTCGTAAAACGCCTGACCGTCGCAGCCGGTCACATGCAGGGGCAGCGGCGCGCGCCTGCGGAACTCGTCGATGTGCATGTCGTCCAGAAACAGATCGCCCTCGTGGCGCAGCATCACCGAGCACAGAAGCAGCTCGTCCGCGTCCGCCACCTGATCGGGCGTAAGGGCGGCAAGCACGTCGCCCCCGGTGAGCAGGCCCGTCACCGTGACCGTCTCGCCAAAGAAGCGGTTTTGGACCGGCAGCACCCGCACGCTCACCCCCGGCGGCGCGAAGCGCTCCGCCAGGCGCATGAGGTGCGGCGCGGCGCTCACGCCCGTGGGAATGAGGTAGCGTTTGGCGGGAGGCGTATCGCCGGGCAGGTCGAAGCGCTCGGCCTCCTCCAGCTCGCATTCAAAGCGGCGCAGCAGCCCCACGCCGTTTTCGATCTGCGGAAAGTCCTCGTACCAGCTTTCCGGGGGGATGGGCCGCCCGGCGAGGCAGAAAAACTCGTCGCTGGGGAAGGCGAAGGTGGTGCCCAGCTCGCGGCGGCATTGTTCCTGAAAGGGGGCGATGGCGTCCAAAAGCGCCTCCGCCTCGGCCTTAGTAAACGGGCGGAGCGGCTCCAGCCCCTCGCGGAAGCGCGTGAGGCCCACGGGCACCATGGCCGCCGTCTGCGCCGCGGGCGCCAGGGCGCGCAGGTCGGAAAGTGTTCTGAGCAGCTGCTCGCCGTCGTTCCAGCCGGGGCAGACGACGATCTGGCAGTGGAAGCGGATGCCCGCGTCCTTGAGCCGCGTCAGGCGCTGGAGGATGTCCCCCGCGAAGCGGTTGTTCATCATCCGGCAGCGAAGCGCGGGATCGGTGGCGTGCACGCTCACATACAAAGGCGAGGCATGGCGGCGGATGATGCGGTCAAACTCGGCGTCGTCCACGTTGGTCAGCGTCACGAAATTACCCATCATCAGGGAAAAACGCCAGTCGTCGTCGCGCACGTAAAGCGTTTTGCGCAGGCCCGGCGGCATCTGGCGGATGAAGCAAAAGACGCAGTTGTTGCGGCAGGTGCGGGGCGAGAGCGCCATCTCCTCCCCGAAGTGCAAACCCAGCGGTTCGCCCTCCCGCTTTCGGATGTCCACGGCGCGCTCCCGGCCGTCCCGCTCCACCACGGCGCGCACGCGGCTGCCCGCGATCAGCGCCTGGTAGTCGATCTCGTCGAGCACCTCTTCGCCGTCGAGGGAAATCAGCGCATCGCCCGCGCGCAGCCCGTGGCGGTACGCCACCGAGCCGCGGTCCACCGATTCAATCACGTGCCGCATGCGGCGCTCCCCTCTTTCTTAGCCCATAATGGGACAGTCTGTATTATGCCCCGAATCCGGGCGGAAGTCAAGCCTTGCGGGGGCTGCGCGCCTGCTCTGCCGTCCGCGCGGGATATTGGAAATCGGCGCGTTTTGTGTTATGATACAAAAAGCATTCCATTGTTTTCATCGCGCGGGAGGGGTTCCTTGATGGTCTTTTCTGATTTCCACTTTTTCAGCGACGTTTTGAACATCCAAACGGCGGCGTATATCCTCTTGCCCGAACCCAAGACGATGGCGCAGTCCGCCTCGCCCCTGCCGGTTCTCTATCTGCTGCACGGGCTGAGCGACGACCATACCATGTGGCTGCGTCAGACGCGCGTGGAGCAGTATGCCCGGCGCTACCGCCTGGCCGTGGTGATGCCTGCGGCCAATCGTTCCTTTTATATGGACATGGCGCACGGCGCAAAGTACGAAACCTTTATCGTCCGCGAGCTCCCCTCCGTGGTCGAACGTTACTTCCCCGTATGCCGCAAGCGGAGCGGGCGGTTCATAGCCGGCCTATCGATGGGCGGCTACGGCTCGCTGCGGCTGGCGCTGCGCTATCCGGGGCGCTATGCGGCGGCGGCCAGCCTTTCGGGCTGCCTGGAGATGGAAAAGGGCTATGAGACCTTCCGACGCCAGAATCCTGCCATCGTGGAGGAGCTGGACAGCATCTACGGCAGCGAGCGGGAGCTGCTGCGCGGGCCGGGTAGCCTGTTCGGCCTGGCCGACCGCTTTCTCAAGGAGCCCCAGCGCGCCCCCCGCATGTACATCGCCTGCGGCACGGAGGACTTTCTCTTTGAGGCCAACGAGCATTTCTTCGCCCGTTTCGGCAAGGAGCTTCCCATCGAATATCATACCGAGCCGGGCAGCCACACCTGGGATTTCTGGGACCGCCATATCGAGCGCATCCTGGCCTGGCTGCCCCTGGAAAAGGCGGAGGGCATATGGTGAAAAAGCGCACCGCCATGGACCGCCTGCTGGAGGAGGGCTTCTTTGACAGCCGCGAAGCCGCCCTGCCCTACCTGATGAGCGGTGCGGTGTATTGCGGCGCCCAGCCCGTATCCAACGGCGGCCAGCGGGTGCCGCTCGATCAGCCCATGACCGTGCGCGGCCTCTACGACCGCTATGTGGGCAAGGGCGGCTACAAGCTGGAAGGCGCCATCCGCGATTTCGGCATTGCGGTGGAAGGCCGCGTATGCGTGGATGCGGGCGCCTGCACCGGCGGCTTCACCGACTGCCTCATCCAGCACGGGGCGGCGCTGGTGTACGCGGTGGAGGCGGGCTTCGGTCAGCTGGCGGGCTCCCTTTCGCAGGATCAGCGGGTGGTGAATCTGGAGCGCACCAACCTGGGCGATGAAAAGCTGCTTTCGCTTTCTCCCGTACCCACGCTGGGAAGCGCGGATCTGAGCTATCTGTCGCTGGTGAAGGCGGTGCCGCAGTTCCGGGCGGTAATGCAGGGCCAGGGGGAATTGATGTGTCTGGTCAAACCGCTCTTTGAGATCGACGACCCCGCCGCCCGGCGCACGGGCGAGCTTTCCCCGGACCGCTACGCGCCGCTTCTGCGCAGCCTGTGCGACGCGCTGGACGCGCAGCCCGGCACCCATGCCGTGGACGTGACCCACAGTCCTGTCACCGGCAACCACGGCACGCACGAGTTTTTCCTGCATGTCCGTTTCGGCGGGGATGCCTCCCCGCCCGTGGGGGACGAGGCCATCGAGGCGGCTGTGACGCGCGCGCTCACGTTGCCGAAATACCGAAAATAATGTCGCCGGCGTGGGAAGATTTGTTTTCTGCGCCCCGTTTACATGATAGGCAAGGGATTCTTGTTCCCAAGGAGGGATTGACCCATGATGAACCGCAAGCTGCGCCTCTGCGCCCTGGCGGCGCTCCTGCTGTGCCTGCTCATGGCCGGCTGTGCCCTGGCGGAAACGGGCACCTACGGCGTGATCTACGGCACCGACACCCTGAACCTGCGCGCGCAGGGAAGCTCCTCCAGCCAGTGGCTGGGCAGCTACACGCGCGGCACCTGGGTGGAGATCAGCGGCAGCCAGAACAACTTCTATTACGTGCGCACGCCCGACGGCAAAACGGGCTACATGAGCAAGAACTACATCGACAGTGTGCTGGAGGAGAGCGACTTCGTGTGGACGGCGCTCGTCACCAACAGCAACGGCGGAGCGTTTCTCAACTTCCGCGCGCAGCCCAACTACAACGCACAGGTGCTCGGCATCTTCTACAACGGCGTTCCGCTGCATGTGCTCAGCGCCTCCAACGGCTGGTACTGCGTTGAGATCAACGGTCAGACGGGGTATGTGCGCGGTGAATACGTCGCCGACTGGGGCCGCAAGAACCCCGGCAGCAGCACTGTGGCCACCATCAAAACGCCCAACAATACCGCCATGAACATGCGCTCCGGCCCCGGCATGAATTATCCCGTCACCCGGCAGTTCCCCGGAGACAGCTATGTGAGCGTGATCGCCAAGGGCAACGGGTGGTGGTGTGTCAGCATCGGCGGGTACTGGGGTTTCATGAGCAGCGACTTTCTTAAGGACGGTCTGTGCGCGGCACGGGACCAGGCCGCCCAGGGCGGCGGCACGTCCAGCACGGCCTACGCCGTCGTGGCCAATCCCAAGAGCACCCAGGCGCTCAACCTGCGCCAGTATGCCTCTACCGGCTCCAAGGTACTGGGCAAGCTCTACAACGGTACGCGCCTGTGGATCAACGCCCAGGGCAGCGAATGGTGTCACGTGACCAATCAGACCAACGGCATGACCGGCTACGTCATGACCGCCTACATCCAGCTGCACAATCTGCCCTCCACCCCCTGGCGCACGGTCAGCCATCCCAGCGGAAGCTATGTGAACCTGCGTTCCTCGGCCAACATGTCCATCAACAACGTGCTTTCCCGCATGCCCAGCGGCGCGTCGGTACAGGTGCTTATCCCCGGCTCGGAATGGACCAAGGTATCCTACGGCGGCACGACGGGCTATATGCTCACCTATTTCCTGAAATAGCCGCGCGCCGGTACGCGTCCGCCAGCAGGCGCAGCACCGTCATGCACAGCATGGCCAGCGCGCATAGGTAGTACGCGCCGCCCCTTGCCGCCAGCCACCTCAGCGGCGTACCGGCCGGCGCGGCGCTCAGAAACAGATAATTGGTGCCCAGTGCGCGGTTGAACGCCGCCACCGCCACAAGATAGCCGCTTGCCAGGACCAGCGCGCGCTGCGGGTCCGTGGGCAGCGGCTTTCCTGCGCGCCAGAGCATGACGGGCGTAAGCGCCACCAGGGCGTGCAGCTGCAAAAAGGCCAGCCGCATCAGCATCGGACAGGAGGATTCGATCACCGCCGGAAACAGCAGCGTCACGGCCGCCGCCGGACCGGCCAGAAACGCGGACAGCTCGTAGAGCGGCTGCGGCGCGCGCCATAAAAGCATGGGAATAGACAGGACCCCGAACAGCCCGCACAGGTGAAGGGGCAGCCCCGTTTGCAGCGTGAGCTGCCCGTCCAGCCGCAAAAGTGCGGTCTGCACGGCCATTGAAGCCGCTAACCCCACCGCCATGGCAGCGCGGACGGCGGCCTCGTACCCAGGGCGGCCCGCGCTCAGCCACACCGCGCCGCCCCACAGTGCCAGCAGCAGTATTGCCATGCGTTTCGCCTCCTTATGCCAAAAAAAGTCCTGTTTCGGGGCTAAAAATGGTACTTTCCACCACAGGCGGGTCAAAAAAAGGCCCAATTTGGATGCTCTTTACCACTTGAGCAAAGTGTGGTATAATGGTTGTAATATCCACACCGATTTTGAAAGGAGGCCGACGGTATGACGCGATACACCCGATCTCATGGGTATCACAACGTCATGCGCTCTCATCGTTACCGGCCCATACTCATCATCCTGCTGGTGCTGCTGGCCGCATTCCTTATTTTTAAGGCGGCGGGCGTCGGCGGTATCAACGAGGGCAACTATGAAGCGCAGCGCAATACCCGTCTGCGCAGCGAGGTGCAGCACGCTGTCAGCAGCGTCAATTCCCTCAGCCGTCTGGGCGCCAGCTCCACATCGGCCATGCTGGGACGCATCCGCCAGTACGTGCATGGGGTGGAGGTGCTCAACGACCTGAACGTGGGCATGTACGGCGAGATCGGCCGGCTGTACAGCCAGAGTACCTTTGACGCCATCTATGCCATCATCGAGGAATATGACGCAAAGCTCGCCAGCGGCCAAAACATCAGCGACACGCTCACCTCCCTCAGCGAGGTGATCAACGAGCTGAGCGACATGACCACCGTCATGCTCGACGGCACGCAAACCGCGGTCAGCGAAACTTGAACAGCGCTACCCCACCCAGCATCAGCGCCAGGCCCACATACTGCCACAGGCCCATGGGCACCTTTTCCTGTCCCATCCAACCAAAGGCGTCGATGACCGCCGCCACCAGCAGCTGCGCGATCAGGATGGCCGATACCGCCACCGTCACATCCAGCCCCTTGATGGCCAGCATGACCGTAACCGTGATGACCAGCCCCAGCGCGCCGCCCAGCAGATAGCCTTTGGGCGCGCTTGCCAGGGCGCCCAGGCTGCCCGTGCCGAACAGCCACATCACCGCCAGCGACAGCGCGAACGCTGTGCCCTGAACGTATGCGTTGGCTTCCCACAGGCCCACATGTTCCTGCAGGCGGGTGTTCATCACACCCTGCACGCTCATGGCCGCGCCCGCGATCACGCTGAAAAGAAATCCTATCACAAAACCGCCTCCCCTCGCCAGTATGCGCAGGGGAGGCGGTTTCTATCAGGTGCGGCTATTTCAAATCGCCGATGCGGTTAGCCAAAGCGGCCATCTGGTCATGGATATGCTGCATATCGCCGTCCAGAACGGCGATGCGTTCGGCCGCGTCCAAAAGCTGTCGGTTGAGTTCCTCCGGCACGTGCGCAGCTTCCTTGTAACGCAGCTGGTGCTCCAGGCTGGCCCAGAAATCCATGGCAATGGTGCGGATCTGCACCTCCACGGGCAAAAGCAGCTTGCCCTCGCTCAAAAACACCGGCACCCGCACAATCAGATGCAGGCTGCGGTAGCCATTGGGTTTGGGCGAGGCGATGTAGTCGCGTGTCTGTACCAGCTGGATGTCATCCTGCCCGGTCAGCATCTCGCCGATGGCATAGGTGTCGTTGAGATAGGCGCACACCACGCGAATGCCCGCAATATCGTTGAGATTCTCCATCGCCGCCTGAGGCGTAAGGGGCAGCCCCTTGCGTTTGAGCTTCTGGGCGATGCTCTGCGGACTTTTGATCCGGCTTTCCATATGATGGATGGGGTTGCGGCTATGACGCATCTGGAACTCATCGTCCAGAATCTCCAGCTTGGTGCGCACCTCGCGCAGCGCAGACTGGTAGCGGCATTTCATGATGACGTAGTCCTCCGCGATATCGCGCAGGGCCTGTGAAATCTCGGGCATAACGGGCAGCGCCATGGGTACCTCCTTGCATGGGACGCGTCTGCGTTTCGCGTCGTTTCTATATCTTATTGTACCCCATCGCGGACGCCTGCGCAACGTCCGGAAAGGACGAAAAAAGGGCCGGACGGCAGAAGCCATCCGGTCCTAGAACGCATATTGTCTGACAAACCGATTACTGCGCGGCGCCGGAGTAGGTCAGCAGACTCTCGGGCGGGAAGTGAGCAATGAAGGTCTTGCCGGGGGTGAGCTGAATCTCGTTGCCCTTATCGTCCAGGAAAATGGTGGGGCTTTCGATGGATTCACGCACCCAGTAGCCGGGGATGTAGCGACCGCCGATGAAGATATCCGCATTGCCCTGGCCGACGCTCTGCATTACAGGCATGATCTTGGAGTTGTTGGTGTACTCATAGCCCACGCGCTGGATGATCACGTTGCTGAAGGACATCTGCTCCTGGTTCTCCTCGCTGCGGTCCTCGGCCTCGGCAAAGGTCATGTAGGGCGCGTCGCCGGAATAGCGCAGGTAGAGGTTGTTGGCCTCGTCATAGTAGAAGTGGGAGATGTAGCGCTTGTGGCCCCAGTCGAGGTTGATGGTGTAGGCGACCTCATAGCCGTCCACATAGGGGCTGGCCTCGGCGAACAGGAAGGGATG
>CALVNG010000088.1 GCA_944349545.1 uncultured Eubacteriales bacterium | reverse complement strand
CCCCACTGCTGCCTCCCGTAGGAGTTTGGACCGTCTCTCAGTTCCAATGTGGCCGATCACCCTCTCAGGTCGGCTACTGATCGTCGCCTTGGTGGGCCGTTACCTCACCAACCAGCTAATCAGACGCGAGCCCATCTCTCACCGGATTGCTCCTTTGACCCCTCTCCCATGTCAGAAGCGTGGTCTCATGCGGTATTAGTGCAACTTTCGCTGCGTTATCCCCCTGTGAGAGGCAGGTTGCTCACGCGTTACTCACCCGTCCGCCGCTAGAATTACCAGATTCCATCCGAAAACTTCATCCGGTAATCCCCGCTCGACTTGCATGTGTTAGGCACGCCGCCAGCGTTCGTCCTGAGCCAGGATCAAACTCTTATGTTTAATTCCTGTTTAACGCTCCAGATTTCTCTGGCTCGCAATTCACTCAATTCATTGACTGCTTGCGTTCTTGCTTTCCTTGCTCTGTATCGTTTTCAAGGTTCGTTGCTCTCAAGCGAGCTTGTACATGATAGCACGCTTCCCCCTCCCTGTCAACACCTTTTTTCGAATTTTTTGACTTCTTTTTTAGATTCTTGTATTTCCCGAACCTTTTGAATGGCAAGGCTTTTCACGTCCTGGTATTATTCCGGATGTTTCTCCTGTTTCCTATTATATCGTCCAGTGTTTCTTGAGGAGAAAAAAACGCCGCATGGAAGGACCCATGTCATCCCATGCAGGCGTCTTTCCCACGTGTTTGCTTGCATTACATATAGCTGCCCCCATTGACATCCATCACCATACCCGTTATATAGGAGGACATCGGCGAGCACAGAAAGAGGATAGCGGCGGCGATTTCCTCCGCACGTCCGGTACGGCCCAGCGGTATGTTGGCCTGAGACTGCGCTTCGTGCTCGGCGCTCAGAATATCGGTTTTGACGATGCCGGGCGCAACGGCATTGCATAAGACCCCCCTGGGACCCGCTATGCGGGCGAGGCATTTGGTAAAGCCGATCACCCCGGCCTTGGCGGAAGAATAGTGCACATCGCCAAACAAGCTTCCCCGCCTTCCTGCGATGGAGGAAAGGTTCACCACGCGCCCATAGCCGCGTTCCATCATGCCCGGCACCAGCGCTTTGCAGGTATTGTATACCCCTTTCAAATTAACGTCGATCACGGCGTCCCAATCCGCCTCGGTAATATCTGCCATGGTGTTGGAACGGGCGATTCCTGCGTTGTTGACCAGTATATCGACCGGCCCCATCGTTTTCTCTGCCTCACGGCAGACCTGCGCAACCTTTTCGGTTTGACTGACGTCCGCCTCGATCAGCAGAGCCCGGCGGCCCGCCTGCTGCACGGCCCGCAAGGTGCGGTCGGATTCATCCGTTCTTTTGAGATCCAGGATGATGATGTCCGCGCCATGCAACGCCAGCAATTTGGCTGTCGCGGCGCCAATGCCCCTTGCGCCGCCGGTGATGAGCGCTACCCTGCCCGCTATGTTCAGCAAATCATCCATCGTTCTTTTCGCCTCCGCGTCCAGTTTTTTTCAGGTAGATGCCGCGCTGCTTTTCAAACGCATCCGCCGGAATGGCGTACACCGTACCCGCTGCGCGCGCCGCCAGGAACACCTGAGCCACATGCTCGCACAATTCTGCCAGCTTCACGGCCTCCTCCACATTTTCCGCGGCGATCACGGCGCCGTGGTTGGCCAGCAGCACCGCGCGTTTGTCTCCCATGGCTTCAACGGCGTTCTGAGCAAGCTCGGCGCTTCCTGGCGCGCCATACGCCGCCACCGACAGCCCCCCGCCCAGAAGAATGGTCATTTCATCCACGATGGGCGGTATATTCTGCCGCAGCACGGCTGCCGCCGTGGCATACGGCGAATGCGTGTGCGCCACCACACGAATGTCCGGAAACGCCTTGTACATGGAGGTATGAATCAGGTGTTCCGATGTAGGCGCTTTCCTGCCTGTCGTTGAACCGTCTGTGCAAATGCAGGCAATGTCCTCGGCGGCGATGGCGTCCAGCCTGGCGCCGCGCGCGGTGATGTAAATCGTTCCCGTTTCATCTCTGATGCTGATGTTTCCCGCCGCCCCGGCAACCAGCTGTCTATCTGCCAAAGCCTTTCCGAGCCTTACCAGTTCTTCCGTCATCGCCATGGCCCGTCCCTCTTTCTTTCATTATAATAATTGCATTATGTCATCGAATGGCAAAGCGCTCAAAGGCGGCATTCCAGCGTTGCAGACGCCGCGCCAGTTCTTCCCGTCGCCATATGGGCGATGCCACAACCGGTATCAGGCGCGGCATTTTCGCCGATGCCGTTTCCACGCGCTCATAGCAGCCAAGGCCCGTAAACGCCAGCATCGCCGCCCCCAGGCATGTGAGGTCCGCTCCCTGGGCCCGGTAGACGGGGACCTGCGCAAGTTCCGCCACCAGCCTAAGCAGCAACGGCAGTTTCGCCTCTCCTCCGCCGATGATCAGCCTGTCCGGCTTACCAACGCGCCGGCTGAGAAGTTCCACATTGCTTACAATAGCGTATGCAGCCGCCTCAAATGCCGCCAGCGCCAGCGCGCCGCGCGTTACATTGCCCGCGTTGATGTCCTCCATCGAAAAGCCGATCACCCCCTCCGGATACAGATTTCCGCGCCGGGCGTTTGCAACGCTTGCGCCCGCCAGCATGCATACTGACGCCAGTTTTCCCTCGCGGTTTAGCTCGCGCTCGGCCAGATCGTTCAGCCGCTGAAAACCTTCCGCTCCGGCATCTTCCCACAAAAGGTCCTTTACCCATTGAAATTCCGTTCCGGTCAGCATCGCGTTCGCTTCCAGCACCCATTTCCCCGTCACCGCATGAGGATTGACGATCATCCGGTATTCCGGGTCGCTCACCGGCGCCTCTACGACTGCGTTTACCGGCGCGGATGTTCCCGCCACAACCGCCATATCGCCCCGGTTTACGCCGCCCGCGCCCAAAACGCCCAGCTGCGTATCGCCTGCGCCGACAAAAACGGAGGTGCCCGGCGGTAATCCCAGCGCTTGCGCAGCCCTTTCCCTCAGGCCGCCCGCCAGGGAACCCGGCTTTCTCAGAGGGCCGAACCAGCTTTCATCCAGCGCCTCCCGCGCGAGCAGCGCCGCAGACCATCGGGACTGCCAGACGTCCATCAGCCCGGTCTCACATGCCGTGGTAGGCTCGCAAAGGTATTGCCCCGTGAGGCACCCCGTAAGATAATCGCCGATGGAAACAATGCGGCGGATACGTCCGAACACATCCGGACGCCGGCTTCGCCACCATCGCAGTCGAACGATCAGGTGCTGCGCGCCGGGCCAGCGCCCGGTGCGCGCATAATCCTGCAAGCCGGCTTCATCCTGAAAGGCCACGGCCTCCTCAGTCGCACGCCGGTCAATGTTGGGAAGTCCGGCAATGGGCACGCCGCCTTCATCCAAAAAGACAAATCCCAACCGCTGGGTGGATACGATTATCCCGTCTGCGACGCGGCCTGCCCTCTCCAGGGCCTCGCTGCCCAGGCAAAGCATCTCTTCTGCCAGCTGCTCCGGCTGAAACGCCAGCCCGGCGGAGATCCCCTCCTGTGCGGTACAGCTCCAGCGCCGCGTCGCACTGGAGACAAATTCTCCATGCGCATCCACCACGCAGGCTTTGAGCATGGAGGTGCCCACATCCAGCACCAGCACCTGTTTAGGCCTATCCGCAATACGCATGAAGCAGCGCTTCTCCCTTCAAAAAGCGAATGGCATCCTCAGCGGCAAACTGCGCCGAGCGTGGGTTCATATCCTGCGACAGTCCGCCTAAATGCGGACACAGCACCACGTTGGGCATACCAATCAGCGGAGAATCCGGCGGAAGCGGTTCCCTGGCAAATACATCCAACGCTGCCCCCCTTAGCTTCCCGCTTTGCAGGGCCGCAATCAGGGCCTGTTCATCTACCAGGAATCCGCGGGCCGTATTGATCAGGTAGGCTCCGCGCTTCATGCGCGCAATGTCCTGCGCGCCAATCAGGCACTCGCCCTCTTCGCCGCGGGCATGGATGCTGAGGATATCGCTGGTTGCCAGCAGCTCATCCCGGCTCACGGGGCGGCACCCCTCCCATGGCTGTGCAAAGAAAGGATCGTACGCCACGATATCCGCCCCGAAGCCGGATAGCAGCTTTACTACGTGCCGCGCGATATTCCCCAGTCCCAGCAGGCCGATGCGCTTTCCCTCCAGCTCAATGCCGGTATAAGGGCGTCTGTCCAGCTGGCTGTTCCAGGCCCCCTGCTGAATCAGCTGATTCCCGGCAGAAATGAAGCGTGTGACATCCAGCATCAACCCCACGGTAAATTCCGCCACCGTGCGCGCATTGCGTCCCGCAGCGTAGGACACCGCGATGCCATGTTCCTTGGCGCAGGCCACGTCGATATTGGGTACGGAGCTTCTCTCAGACGCGATGAAGCGCAGCCTGGGCGCCGCCTCAATGATCTCGTGCGAAACGGGCGCCAGATGTACCAGCAGGAGATCGACGTCGGCCACATGAGCCGCCAGATCGTCGATACGTCCCCGAAATTCGCTGATACCCGATCCCCTGGAAAGGCCGGATTCCGAATCCCGTTTGATATCATGGCAAACGACCTGTGCCTCCAGTCCCTGCTGCCGCACCTGCGCGGTCATCCGTTCATAAAGCAGGCGGCTGGCTTCCGTGCCATCGTATACCACCATTACTTTTTTCATCGTTCTTCTTCCCCTATGCAGTTTTGCCCGCACGCTGCGAGCGTTTTGTCAGACAACAGAAAACCAGATATCCGGCAAACAGAGCCGTTCCGGCAAGGTTGGCCCACAGCGGCGTGAGCAGCAGCAGCAGGCCGACCGCGATCAGCAGAATCATTTCCGGCACCGTCAGCTCAAAGCGGAAAAAGTATTTTTCCAGCGCCGCCGCAAGCGCAATCACCGACAGCAATGTAAAGAAGGCGGTCTGCACCGTCATCCAAAGGCTGTCCCCCTGGAAAAGCAGCTCCGGCTTGTAGCAGAACACAAAGGGAATCACCAGCGCCACAAAGCCCAGCCGAACCGCGTTAAAGCCTGTGCGGAACGGTTTGCTTTCCGCAATGGAGGCCGCCGCGTAGGTAGCTACGCATACGGGCGGGGTGATCAGGCCTACCACCGTATAGTACAAAATGAACAGATTGGCCGCCATGGCCGTTACGCCCAGGGTGGTCATGGCCGGCGTAATCATCACCGCCATGATAATGTAAATTACGATCAGATCGACCGCCATGCCCATCAGGATGCAGCACAGCCCGCAGAGCACGAGCAGAATAAACAGCTGGCCGTTGGCCAGATCCAGGATTCCGGCCGACAGGCGCAGGCCGATGGCCGTCATATTGACGGAGGCCATGATAATGCCCGCCAGGCAGGCTGCCGGCATGATGCTGGCCATGGATTTGGCGGATCCGGCAAAGGCGTGGTACACGCCCTTGAGCGGCACGCCGATCTTTTCCCTGCGCTTGAACAGGCTTTGGCAAAAATAGATGGCGGCTACCACCAGGATCACTGTGAAGCCCACGCGCATGGCATCCCAGCCGTAGCGGGCAAACAGGTAGACCATGATGAACAGCGGTAGAATGAAGGGCCACCCATCGCGAAGCACCTTTTTCAGCATGGGGATTTCTTCCGTATTCAGGCCGCCCAGACGATGGCGGGAGGAATAAAAGGATACCTGCAGGTACACCGCCACATAATACAGCACGGCCGGGAGGATGGCCGCGGAGGCGATCTGCCAGTACGGCACACCCATGTAGTCCGCCATGATGAAGGCCAGCGCGCCCATTACGGGCGGCATCAGCGCGCCGCCTGTGGAGGCGACCGTTTCTACCGCGCCGGCAAACTCAGGCGAATAGCCCTTGCGCTTCATCATGGGAATGGTGATGCTTCCCGTGGTGACGACATTGGCCACCGCCACGCCGGAAATCATGCCGAACAGTCCGCTGCCGATCACCGCCGCCTTCGCCGGCCCCCCGTTGCGGCCGCCCATGGCGGACAGGGACAGATTCAGGAAGAAATCGCCCCCGCCAGAAATGGCGATGAGCTGGCCGAAAATCACAAAGGTAATGATGGTGGTGGAAAACACCTGCGCTCCCGCCGAGAAAAAGCCCTGCGAACCCAGGTAGATATAACCGATCAGACGCCGGAATTTGACCGGAGCCGCAAACAGGATGCCGGGCAGGTTATTGGCAACAAGCGGGTAGACCACGAAGATCAGCCCGCAGATGACCAGCGGCAACCCGATGGCGCGCCTCACGCCCTCGATGCACAAAATGATCATCACCACGCCCAGGATCACCTCAAAATCGTTGGGCGTCAGGGCGCTGTAAAGCAGCATTTCAAAGTTCAGCGCATAATAGCCGGTGGGAATCAGGCATAGCACTGCCAGAATCCAGTCGTACCACGGTATGCTCGTCTGCCGCACCTTTTTGCTGTAGGGAAACAGAAGAAACAGGATCGACAGGATCAGGCCCACGCTGATGGCAGGGTGGATTCCGCCAATGGTGATACCCAGCCATGACAGCAGACCGGACGCATAGATGAAGTGGTATAGAATGACAAAAAAAGAATAGAGCTCGATGAAGGTTTTGCATTTCCCTTTCAGCTCACGCAAGGCCGCTCACCTCCCAAAAATCATCGAAAAAACCTCAAGCGACGCGGAGGATGCGCGCGCATCCTCCGCAAAAGCAGGGGGTTACTCCCTTCTTTGGAGAGCCAGCAGCGCTTCGTTCTGCGCGTTGATTTCATCCGTCCATACGCCCGCCTCCTGATAGTAGCGAATGGCGCCGGGATGGATGGGCGCGCCAATGGCAATCAGGGCGCGGTCCAGGCTCCAATCCGTCAGATACTGCGGGTTGAGCTCCACGACCTCATCATGGTTTTCATACATGGTTTTGGTCAGGTTGTATACGATTTCCTCATCCAGCCCCTCCCGCACATACAGGCCGAAGGGAACCGCCAGCGTATCCCCGCCGGTGCTGAGGCCGAATTCGCCCTCTTCCATCTTTTCGGGCACGAATCCCCAACCGGGCAGCAGCTCGTTGAGCTTGGCCACTTCCTCGTTGGTGATTTCCACCGTGTACATGGGCTTGTTGGTGGCCACATCCTGAATCCATGTGCTGGCTGTCCAGTAGACGGCTACAGCCCGGCCTTCCTTAAGCCCCTGCTGCACCTCGGCGATAGAGCTGAAGCTGACATCCGTGATCTTGCTGTAATCCGCGCCGCCCGCTTCCAGCAGCGCCTTAACCTGAATGTCGCTTTCAGCGCCGGGCTGAGTGATATATACCTTTTTGCCCTCCAGGTCCTTCAGGGTTTTGATGCTGGGATCTGTGGTGAAAAAGCCGTAGCGCATATCATTACCCGTGCAGATTTGCTGAATCGGCACCGGCGCCACGCCTTCCAGGCTCCAGGTATCCCAGAAGGGGTCCTCGCCCGTATAGGCGCCGTGAATGGCCCACACGGTCGTAATGGCCAAGTCCAGCTCGTCCACCTTCAAAAGCCGGAAGGCCGGTCCCGTCACCTGCATAGGCTGCTGCGTCACGGTGTAGTCCGGCAGGTGATTATTCCATACCGCGGCTAGCGCCGCACCCGCCGCGTAGGTGGACGTACCCGCGTCCATCGTACCAAAGGTGAGCGCCGTACGCGCGCTTGCCGTACCAGCCGCCGTCAACGCCAGACAAAGGGTCAATACGATGGGAACAATTCTTTTCCAATGCAACATTCGATATGCCCTCCTATAAAATCATTTGCGGCTTTCACGCCCTGCCGCATCTTTATATAATATTATATATTATTATAATAATAAAAGCAATAGGTTTTCAAAAACATTTGTTTGTTTTCCAGACTGCCGCAAGGCAGCCGGGAGCGCGCTCTCCACACCCCTATTGACTGGCACTCCAAATAAAAACGTTTCTGTGTGTGCCCGCATTGCTACAAAATTGACAATTTGTTTTCGGAATGTTATATTATCATTATATAATATATTTATTTTTGTTGGAGGAAAGAGGTGTGCTTGTGCTGGATAATCAGAATTTTGTACCTCTATATCAACAAATTGAGGAAATGCTTCGCCATAAAATCCAAGCGGGTGAATACCAGTCCTCCATGCGTCTGCCTTCCGAAGCGGAGCTGGCCGCCCAATTCGGCGTCAGCACCATCACGGTCAAAAAAGCGGTGCTCAACCTTGTGGAGCAGGGCCTTTTGAGGCGCAAGCAGGGCAAGGGAACCTTTGTGGTATCTCCCAAGCAAAACCGCGATTTAACCCAGGTTGTCAGCTTTTCCGAAAGCTGCCGTCTTAACGGCACCGAAGCGGGAAGCAAAACGCTGGAACAATCCGTGGTACCTGCGCCGCTGTTTGTCAAAGAGGCGCTGAAATGCCAGGAGAATCATGTGATTCTTATTTCCCGACTGCGCTTTGTGGACGACGCTCCCATGGCGGTGGAAACCAACTGGTTCCCCATGTTCTACAGTTTTCTGCTGGATGAGGATCTCAACAACAGATCCCTGTTCGACCTGCTGCACCAGAAAAAAACGCCTTTGGCAACGGCGCGCCGCAGCATTGAAATCTGCAACGCCACTTCCAAGGAAAGCCAGCTTTTGCAGGTGGCGCAGGAAAGCCCGCTGCTGCTGATTCAAAGCATCGTGTACAACCCCAGCAAATGCCCTATTTTTGTGGGCAAGCAGGTAATCAACGCCGAGCATTTCAAGGTGATCGTCTAAAAGCGCGCCGTTTTATCGGCCCCTCTCTTCTTATTGCTGCCCGCACCTGTGTCCTCCGGCGCAAAGGCGCGGGCCTTTTGTGCGGCATTCGACAACCCCGGCGGACAGGCAGCGTTTTCACTTTTCCCACGGCATAAATTGCTTTTTTGCCCAAATCAGGCTATACTACCTGTTGGACAACGCATATACTGAGGAAGTGGACGAAGATGAAGCTGGGTATCGTGGGACTCCCCAACGTAGGCAAGAGCACGCTTTTCAACGCCATCACCCGCGCGGGCGCGCAGGCGGCCAACTATCCCTTCTGCACCATCGAGCCCAACACCGGCGTGGTGCCCGTGCCGGACAG
>CALVNG010000087.1 GCA_944349545.1 uncultured Eubacteriales bacterium | reverse complement strand
CAAAAGTAGACATTTCCATACTGCAGAACTCCGGCTGTCGCAGATCATAAGGAGGGAGAGCGCACTGTGTAAGTACGCTCTCCCTCGCTTTGCCATTCTAATCAGGTTACAGGTGACGGCCGCGCATCATTCCACGCGCAGCAGGCTTTCCACCGTGGCCACCTCCGGCCGGATTTCAAGGATGGCTTTCTGCATGTCGCGCTCGCTGGCCTGGTGGGTGATGAACACCACCGTGACCCGCCCGTCGCGCTGTTCGCCCTTCTGCTGCATCGCCGCGATGCTCACGCCATGGTCGGCGAAGGTCTGCGCGATGCGGCTGAGCACGCCGGGCTCGTCCTTGGCGAGCATGCGGGTATAGAAGGCGCAGCGCCAGTCGGTATTGTTCACAAGGGACACAGCGGGGTGCAGCTCGTTGTCAAAGGTGGGGTAGAGGTGCTTCTGCGCGGAGGCGGCGCGCACCAGGTCGCTCACGATGGCGCTGGCCGTGGGCAGGTCGCCCGCGCCGCGGCCCATGAACATCATCTCCCCGCAGGCATGGCCGTGGAGGAATACCGCGTTGAACGCGCCGGAGATGTTGGCCAGGGGATGGTCGTTGCGGATGAAGGTGGGATGCACGCGGGTCTCCACATGAAGCCCGTCGCGCTTGGCGATGGCCAGCAGCTTGAGCGTGTAGCCCAGCTCCTGCCCGCAGCGGATGTCCTCGGCCTGCACCTGGGTGATGCCCTCCACATACACGTTTTCAAACGGCACGCGCCCGTGGAAGGCCAGGCTGGCCAGAATGCTGAGCTTGTAGGCGGCGTCCAGGCCCTCCACGTCGCTGGCGGGGTCGGGCTCGGCCAGGCCCAGGCGCTGGGCGTCGGCCAGCACGTCGGCGTATTCCGCGCCCTCCTTGCTCATGCGGGTGAGGATGTAGTTGGTGGTGCCGTTGACGATGCCGTAGATATAGCTGATGCGGTTGGCCTGCAGGCTTTCCTCCAGCGTGTGGATGATGGGAATGGCCCCGCACACCGCCGCCTCGTAATACAGGCCCGCGCCGCTCTGCTTGGCGGCCTTCTGCAGCTCGTGCCAATGCAGGGCAAAGGCGACCTTGTTGGCCGTGACCACGGTTTTGCCGCGCTCCAGCGCCATGGTGATCCACCGGTGAGCGGGTTCCTCACCCCCCAGAAACTCCAGCACGATAGAGATCTCGGGATCATCCAGCACATCCTCCACGCGGTCGGTCAGCACGCCGTCGGGAAAGTCGATCTCGCGCTTCTTGCCGAGGGAACGCACCAGCACCCGTTTGATGGAAAAGCGAAGGCCCGTGCGGTGCGCGATGTCGTCGGCAAAGCCGCTGAGCAGCTTCCATACGCCGCCGCCCACGTTGCCGCAGCCCAGAAAGCCGATGGTAATGGTCCTGTCCATGGTTCAATCATCCTTTCCCGCGTCAGCGGTTGCGTTCATAGATCAGGCGCAGCCCCTTGAGGGTGAGGATGCCGTCCAGCCTGTCGATGGTCCCGACCTCGTCGGCCACCAGGCGGGCCATGCCGCCCGTCGCCACCACCAGCGCGTCCGGCGCGCCAAGCTCCTTGCGGAAGCGCTGCACCAGGTAATTCACCTGCCCGATGTAGCCGTAGATGACGCCGGCCTGCAGGTTGGTCACCGTGGTGCGGCCGATGACGTGATCGGGCTTGACCAGCTCAAAGCGGGGCAGCTTGGCCGTGCCGCTGACCAATGCCTCGCTGGTCAATTTCAGGCCCGGACAGATGCATCCGCCCGCAAACGCCCCCTGCTGGTCAATCGCGCCGAACGTGGTCGCCGTGCCAAAGTCGATGAAGATGCACGGCCCGCCGTATTCCGCCTGCGCGGCCACGGCGTTGGCAATGCGGTCGCTGCCCAGCTCGCGCGGATTTTCATACCTGAGGTTGATGCCCGTCTTGATGCCGGGCGCCACGGTCATGGGCATTTTGCCGAAGTAGTTCTTGCACATGTGCTCCAGGGTGAAGTTGATGGTGGGCACCACGCTGGATATCACGATGCCCTCCACCGCGTCCAGCGAAAGCCCGGCGCGCGCGAAAAGCCCCTCCAGAATCAGCCCGTATTCATCCGAGGTGTAGGAGGTGTTGGTGGAGATGCGCCAGTAGTTGCGCATTTCGCGCCCTTCGAACAGCGCGGTTTTGATGTTGGTGTTGCCAACGTCCATGGTAAAGATCATGGCGGTCTACTCCTTACTTGTCCGGGTGGGCGCGCGGCGCGAGCGGCGCATCACCGCCTCCACCGCAATCTTGATCATCGGTACGATCACCGCGGCCACGATGGCCTCGCCGATGCCGTTGGGCAGGCCCACGGCGGTTACCAGCCACGCGCCCGCGTCGTTGAGATAGACGGCGTCCGCGCTGCCGGCGGAGATCATGCCGTTGATCAGCTGGGTCAGGTCCGCCCCATAGATGAGAAGCAGCATGCCCAGGCACAAGACCGTGTTGGCCACCGATCCGGCGGCGGAAGCCACGGCAGCGCCCACCTTGTCGGATACCGCGCCCCTGGGCGCGAGGCGCTTCCACAGCAGGTATACGCCCAGCGCCGCCAGCGGGACCAGCAGCCGGGGCAGCACGCTCACCAGCGGGTTGCGGAAGAACAGCGTCAGCCCCACCGAACCGGTCTCCCACGCGCGGATGAAGCTGCACAGGCCGAACACCAGCCCCACCACCAGCCCCACCAAGGGTCCCTCCACCAAAGCGGCCAGGATGACCGGCAGGTGCACGGTGGTGGCGCTCAGCAGTGGGGGCGGCAGGGGAATCATGCCGATGGGGGTGAAGGTGAGCACGGCGGTGATGGCGCTGAGCATGGCGGCTGTAACCATCCTGCGGATGGCCTCGCTCTGCCGCCTGGCGGACGGGACGACGTTTTTCATGATGTTTTCCTCCGTTCGAGTTCTGTTGGGATACCCGACGATACCAGGGAAGGGGAAACCGGGAAACCGGGAATGCGTCCGCCTCCTGCCGGGATGGCGGCGCGTCCCGCATGCATTATATAGCCTGCGGCCGGGATTGTAAAGGGATTGCCGGAAAAACGGGCCCTAGCCCTTCGCGCCGGCGCGCTGTCCCCGGCCCAGACGGCTCCAGAAGCCAAAGGTCATGGGCCACAGAATGCCGCCCGTGAGCGCGATGCACAGGTAGCGCACGCCGTCGGTAAACGGCGCGTCGCCAAAGAGCGCGGCCAGCGCCGCCTTGAGCCCCACGCGCACGCCCATCACCAGCGCCAGTCCCAGCGTCAGCTTGAGCGCCTGCGCCCACCATACGGCGCGGGTGTCAAAATGCAGCCGGCGACGGTCGGCATACCAGGCTGCCAGCAGCCCCGGCATGGTGCCAAACAGCGTCCACGCGCTTTCCACGCCATGCGCGTCAAACTCGGCCACATTGGCCTCCCGCTTGGGCCAGAAAAGCACGTAGAGCAGCAACAGCAGCGCAAAGCCCATCAGGCCCGCGGCCATGCACCGCCGGCCGCGCACGGACGCTTCCGCGCGGTCAAACAGGCGGGGCATCACGGCCACCGTGGCCGCGCCGGTCACCAGCGACACGCCCACGTCCAGCGGCGTGTGCACGCCCAGGTACATGCGCGAAAATGCCACCGCCAGAATTCCCAGCACACACAGGACCGTAAAGACCCGGTCGCGTACCCACAGGGCCAGCATGCCCAGCACGCATACGGCGGACTGCGTGTGCCCGCTGGGGAAGGAGTAACCCGTCGCGCCCGCGCGGGCCGCCTCGACGATGGTGAACTCCGGATCGATCACCCACGGGCGGGGAATGAGAAACACCGCCTTGAGCAGCTGGTTGAGCACCGTGCCCGTCAGTCCCACAAACAGCAGGCGAAACCCCCAGCGCTTGTCAAAGCACCACACCAGCGCAAGCCCCACCAGCATGAAGAAGGTCTCCTCGCCCAGCAGGGTCACGGCGGCGGCCAGCTGCTCCCCAAGGGGCGAGCGGATGGATTCCAGCATTTTGAGAAACGTCACGGCAAATCCTCCTTCCGATGGTCGGGAACGTCCCGGTACAGGCTGCGCCACGGCGCGTCGGCGGGCAGATCGTTGAAGTGCACGCGGTCAAACGCCTCCTGCGGCCGTCCGCGCCTGACGCGAATCAGGCGGTCGGCCAAGGAAAGCGAGTCCGCCAGGTTCACCGCCAAAATCACCACCGCCACGCCCCGGTCCAAAAGCTCCTCCAGCATCCGCCAGATGCTCATGCGCATGGCCACATCCGCCATGCGGAAGGGCTGCACGCAGAACACCACGTCCGGTCGCTGCAACAGGATGCGGCGGTACACCAGCTCGCAGCGCTCGGTTTCGGTCAGGTCCTCCACGCGGCGCTCCAGCAGGTCCGGCCCCAGCCATTCGGCGTAGGCGCGGCGCAGGCCGCGCTTGACCCTGCCGCTGCGCCAGAGGGAACGGATGCGGTGATCCATGGTAAAGCACAGGTTTTCCAGATAGTTCAGCCCCGGAAACACCATCGTGCGGCCCGGCTGGTCCTGAATGACCGCCAGCCGGCGGTCGCGCTCCGGCCGCTGCAGGGGGCGCCCGCGCAGCCTTAGGCGCGTACCTTCCGGCGGCCGAGCGCCCGCCAGCGCCCCCAGAAAGCCGTCGATGAAGTGGTTGTCCAGATCCTGCAGGACCAGGCATTCGCCAGCTCGCACCGAAAAGCGCAGGCCGCCGCCCGCTGCCTCCGGCAGGCAGGCGCTGAACACCTCCGGCCCGATCTGATGCGCGCCGCGCGCCAGCTGGCTGGTCACCATCTGTTCATACGCGGCGGAATAGGGCAGCAACGACTGGGGAATCATCTCGACGCCCTCCAGCAGCTTCACCACGCGGCCCTGCATCATCAGGGCGGTGCGGTCGCTGATTTGCAAAAGCTCCTCGAAATGAAAGCATATGTAGAGGAAGGAAATGCCCTCCGCCGCGTAGTGGCGGAGGATGGCGTGCAGCTTGCCCAGCTCGGCTTCGTTGATCAGCGTGCTGATTTCATTGAGCACGATCAGCCGGCAACCGGCCACCACGGCCTTGAGCAGCTCCACCACAAAGCGTTCAAATACGGTGAGATCCTCCACGCGCGCATCGGCGTCGATGGGAATGCCGATGCTGTGAATAAAGGGCATCAGCTGCCGCCGGAACGCGGACGGCCGCATCAGCCGGCCGCGAAATCCCGGCCGGAGCACAAAGATGTTGTCCGCGACGGTCAGCCCGTCCACCAGGCAGCTCTTGGCCTGGATTACGCTGATGCGGTTGTAGTGCGGCCGGGGCGAGCGCCAGGTATTGATCAGCTTTTCCCGGTAAAAGACATAGCCGTAGTGAAGAGGCACATTTTCGCGCAGAAGGTCGCACAGGGCGGACAGACCGTGGGTGTCGATGGGCACCAGCCCCATGATCTCGCCCTCGAAGATGTGCAGGTTCAGGTTGTCCAGCAGGGTCACGCCCTGTTCGCGCAGGGTGACCTTTTCCAGGCGAAGCACTTCGTTTCTCACACAAGCGCCTCCCGGTTGGGAATGTCGCGGTCGCTGGCGATCATGGGCAGCGTGATCTCCACGTCCGTGCCCACGCCCGGTGTGGAAAAGGCGTGCAGGCCGTACTTGTCGCCAAAGAGCAGGCGGATGCGGCTGTCCACGTTGGCCAGGGCCAGGCCGCCCCGGCTCTGCGGGGGCTGGGCGATGGCGCTTTTGCCCAGCCGCTCGTTGAGGCGAAACAGCGTTTCGGCGTCCATGCCCACGCCGTCGTCCGAAATGCGGATGAGCAGGCGCTTCTGCGTGCGCTCCAGCTGGATGCGGATGTGGCCGGTGCCCAGTTTCAGCTCCGTGCCATGGATGATGCTGTTTTCCACGATGGGCTGGATGGTCAGCTTGGGCAGGCGGCAGCGGTAGATGGCCTCGCGGTCGGCGGGGTCGCAGCTGATGTGCAGTTCCAGCCGGTCGGCGAAGCGGTAGCGCTGAATGTGGAAATAGGTTTCGCAGTTTTGCAGCTCCTCCTCCACGGACACCAGGTTTTCCACCTTGCTGATGGTGTAGCGGAAAAACGTGGCCAGCGCCTCGGTCATGTCGGCGATGGTGTCCATGCCGGAAAGCAGCGCCTCGCCGCGGATGCTCTCCAGCGTATTGTAGAGGAAATGCGGGTTGATCTGGTTTTGCAGGGCCTGGTACTGCGCCTGACGCTTGTTGAGGTTGAAAAGCTGCTCGGGGTTGAGCGTGGCGGCCACCTGCTCCTGCAATCGCGCCTGCGCGGGGGACAGGGCGCAGGCGGCGTCCTGCCGGGGCGGCGTATACCCCTCCAGAAACATCAGCACTGCCCGCTCCTGCGCCCGGTAGGGCCGGATCACGCACAACCAGGCCGCCAGCCCCAGCCCGGCCGCGGCGCACAAAAGCAGCGCGGCAGCGAGCGGGTCGCGGCGCGTCAGCAGGGCGGCGGCGACGACCAGCGCCGCCAGAGCCAGCGCGCCCAGCGCACTCACACGGAAGGAAAGCATCCGCCAGCGTTGTTTCATGCCTGTGCCTCCTCAGCCGTAGAGCTTGCGGTACTGCGCGGGACTCAGACTGGTATATTTTTTGAAGGTCTGCGTGAAATGCTTGAGATCGCTGTAGCCCACCTGTGCGCAGACCTCGGAAACCGGCAGGCTGCTTTCCTGCAAAAGCTCCTTGGCCCGCTCCATGCGAACCCCCGTGAGGTACTTGGAAAAGCCCTCGCCGCTCTCCTTTTTGAACAGCGCGCTGAAATAACTCACGCTGAAGCCCGTGGCGGCGCACACGTCCTCCAGGGTGATGGACTGGCTGTAATGCTCCTGCACGTACTGCTTGGCAATGCGGATGGGGCGCAGGGCCTCGCTGCGGCGGCGGATGTCCTCGGCTTCCATGTGCTTTTTTTCGAAGCGGATCAGGCAGTCAAACAGCTCGTCCGCGCGGCTGGACAGGCTCGCCTCCCGCGCGAAGGCAGCTTCCTCGCCGCCGTCCAGCCCAAGGCGCAGCGCAAACAGGCTCCCCGCCGAACGCACCAGCTCCGTCAGCTCATACCCGCGCACGCCGGGGAACCCCATCGCCTCGTGCGCCAGCGCGTTGGTGGAGGCCACCGCCAGCCCCGTATCCAGCGTGGAAAGGGCCTTTTCGATCTCGTGGCCGTAGCGCTCCAAAAGACGGGCATCCCTGAGCCCGGACGGGGTGGACGCCCCCTCCAGCAGACGCCCGGTCCCCTCCAGCAGCCGCTCGTCGATCAGCTGGCCGGCCTGGCGCACCAGCGCGGGAATCTGCTCAGGGGAGGCGTCGGCCTCGCTGAGCGACAGTGAGAACGACACGGGTCCCAATAAGCCCTTCTGGGCTTCCAGCTGGTTGAGCGCCTGCCGCAGCGCGCGCCGAACATTCGCCTGCACGTCAGGCGGAGCGCAGACCACGCCGGTGAGCCGGTCCTCCTCGTGCGCGCAGGCCAGCTGCGCGTCCGGCAGGGCCATGAGCGGGGCGAACAGCTCGCGCACCTTGCCGTGGATGATCTCCAGCGGCTCGCGACCCAGACCCCGGTAGTCCAGCTTGAGCACAAAAGCCCGGTACGTTCCCTCCGGCATACCGAAGCCGTAGGTCCGCACCAGCTCCTCGGCCGAGGCGGGAAAGGCACGTCCTGACGCGGCCTCGCGCACCAGCTTTTCCCCAAGGGCCGCCTTTGCCCGCCCCTCGCCGTCCGGCGCCGCGCCGGAGGCGCTGGGATGCTTTGCGCGGCAGCGCTGGGCCAGCTTGGAGAGGGTTGCGGTCAGCTCGTCCTTTTTGATGGGTTTGAGCAGATAGTCGCCCACGCCCAGCTTGATGGCGGTCTGCGCGTACTCGAAATGCGCGTAGCCGCTGATGATGATGATTTCGATATCGGGCACGGCCCGCCGGGCCCGCTCGATCAGCTCAAGCCCCTGGCAGCCGGGCATGCGGATGTCGGTGACGAGGATGTCCGGCCGCTCGCGCTCGATCAGCGCCAGCGCCTCCAGCCCGTTTCCCGCGGCGCCGACCACCTCCATGCCCAGCGCGTCCCAGTCCGGCAGCAGGCGGATCAGGCTTAAAATGCGCGCTTCATCGTCGGCGATCACAACCTTGAGCACAGCGCGCCCTCCTTTCCAAGCATGCAGCTTTTGGCACCTCAGTATAGCATATACGGCAGGAATTGACAAACCGCGCGCAGGAAAAAGGCCGGAGGGCGGCTGCCCGCCTTCCGGCCCGGATGCGTGATTTTTAGAGCAGCCCCGCGGCCGCCTTGTCCAAGAGGAAGATCACATCGGAGTGCGTGCGCAGGATGCTGGCCTGCGTTTTGGGGTTGATGTCGCCGTAGACGGCGGCGCGGATGGCCTCGGCCTTGTCGGCGCCGGTGGCCAGCAAAAGGATGCGCCGCGCGTTCATGATGCTGCCGATGCCCAGGCTGATGGCCTGACGGGGCACGGCGTCCTCGCTTTCAAAGAAGCGGCGGTTGGCCTCGATGGTGCTCTGGGTGAGGTTGACGATGTGGCAGCCGTAGACGAAGGTATCGGCGGGCTCGTTGAAGCCGATGTGGCCGTTGCGGCCGATGCCCAGCACCTGGATATCAATGCCGCCAGCCTGGTTGATGGCGGTGTCATAGCTGGCGCATTCAGCGGCCTGGTCGCGGGCGTTGCCGTCGGGCACGCGGGTGTTGGCGGGGTCGATGTTGATGTGGTCAAAGAGCTGCTGGCGCATGAAGCTGTGATAGCTCTGCTCATGGTCCACGGGCAAGCCGCAGTACTCGTCCAGGTTGAAGGAGCGCACACGGGAGAAATCCAGCACGCCGCCCTTGCACAGACGGATCAGCTCCTGATAGGTGGGGATGGGGGTGGAGCCGGTGGCGAGGCCCAGCACGGAATCGGGCCTGGCGATGATCTGCGCGGCGATGAGCGTCGCGGCGGCCTGACCGACCTGGGCGGCGGAGTCGTAGAGATGAATCTGCATGATACGGCCTCCTTTGACCATGATGATATGAATGTCAAAAAGCGCTTGATGCATAACGGTTTTGACGAAATACATCTTTGATAAGTATAGCATCTGCCGGCGGCGGTGTCAATCAAAAAGCCGGGAAGCGCTACAAAAGTCCCCGGCTGAGAAACGCCCGGTCCGCCGGGCAGAAGGCGTACTGGTCCGTTTCCGAGGGCAGCGCCCAGACGGCTTTGCCGTGCACATGCAAAGACAGCGTGCCCGCGCCCAAGGGGACGGCGGCGACGAAGATGAGGCGGATCAATCGCCCGTCTTCCACCCGTTCAACCGCGCCCAGCGTCTCCCCGGCGGCTACGGGAAGATCCAGCTCCTCCATCAGCTCGCGCTGAAGGCATTGG
>CALVNG010000086.1 GCA_944349545.1 uncultured Eubacteriales bacterium | reverse complement strand
GCCAGCACCAGCGCGCCGATAAAGGTGCCCACCACCTGCGTTTTACCCAGCTTGAGCACCATCGCGCCCAGGAAGACGCAGGTGAAGCCGTTGAGGAAGAAGGAGGTGCCCATGCTGGGCTGGCCGGACTTATAGACGGTCAGCACATAGATGATGCCGCCGAAGGCCGCCATGAAGGCGCTGAACACGAACACGCAGGTCCTCACCAGGCCGTTTTTGACGCCGCTTTCCTTCACGGCCTGCGGGTTTTCGGAAAGGGCGTAGAGGTACTGGCCGAAGCGCGTCTTTTCCTGCACCAGCAGCGCCAGGGCAAACAGCACAAGCGCCACCACGAACACCATCGGCAGGCCCAGCGGGCTTTTGGAGAAGAATTTGTACATCCACGTGGAGTTGAGGCCCTTGATGGAGAGCACGGAGCCCTTGTAGATGATGTTGGCCACCGCGCCGGCGATGGTGGATACGGCAATGGTGGTGATGAGGGAGTGGAAGTGGAAGCGCACCACCAGCAGGCTGGTCAAAAGGCCGAAGACCACGCCGCTGAGAAGGCTCACCACCAGACAGAGGGTGGGGTCGTAGTGCTGGTTGAGCATCCAGGCGAAGATCATGCTGGCGCAGCTGGCAACCTCGGGGAAGGAGCAGTCCATCTCGCCTGCGCCGATCACCCACGTGAGGCCCAGGACCATCAGCGCCATGGAGCCTGCGGATTTGAAGATGTTGAGCAGGTTATAGCTCTGGTAAAAGGCGGAGCCGTTGAGGATGCTGAACACCACGAACATCAGGGCCAGCACGCCCACGAGCGACAGCTCCATCAGGGAAAACGAGCGCTTTTTCATTTGGCGGCACCTCCCGTCGCGCGGGCGCGTCCGCCCTGGAAGTTCACCTTGGAGAGCATGATGGCGGCGATGAGCACAAAGCCCGTCACCAGGTTGGACCAGTAGAAAGGAATGTTGATGGACGTAAAGCCGGTGGAAATCACCGTCACCAGCAGGGCGCCCAGGAACGTGCCGGTCACGCAGGGACGCTTGAAAACCGACATGCCGATGTAGACGGCCGTGAAGCAGGGCATGAGGATGCTCATGGTGATCTTCACATTGCCGTAGCCCTGGCGCGCGGTCATGATCATGGCGGCCAGCGCGGCCAAAACGCCGCAGATCACATAGGCGATGATGATGACGCGGTTGACGTTGACGCCGCTGAGGTAGGCGGTCTTTTCCGTGGCGCCCACGGCATAGAAGCCGCGGCCGAACTTGCTGCGCTCCAGCAGGAAGTAGCAGACGACCACAACGACCAGCATGATGTATACCGGCAGCGGCACATCCAGGATGCGAAGCTCGGAGAGGTAATGCGCCTTGGACTCGATGAAGTTCTCCATGATGAAGGCGCCGTCGGAGAAGATATACCCCATGCCGAAGCCGATGGAGCCGATGGCGATGGTGGTGATGATATCCGGCAGCTTAAAGCGGCCCACGGCCACGCCGGAGATGCCGCCCCAGGCCAGGCCGCTGGCCAGGCCCGCCGCCACGGCGAGCACGGGATGCCAGCCCTTGCTCACCAGCCAGGCCATGAGCACGCCGCTGAAGCAGGCGATCATGTAGAAGGAGATGTCCGAGCGGCTGATGGTGATGACGAAGGTCAGGCCCACCGCGGCGATGACGGTGGAGGAAACGGATTTTGCGATGTTGATGATGTTATCCAGCGACAGAAACAAGGGCTGAAGAAGCTGGAAGGTTACCAGCACCGCTATGAACAACAGCGCGAACAGCGCCACGGGCAGGCGCTGGGGCGTAAGCAGACGCTTCATCCCTGCGTCACCTCCCCGTTTGAAATGGCATGTACGAGCATTTCCTTGAGCGTGGTCTCCCCGGCGGCCTTTTCCATGGCCATGCGGCCCTTGTAGACAACCATCACCCGGTCGGCGTTGCCCAGCACCTCTTCCGGCTCGGAGGAAATGATGATGACGGCTGCGTTGCGGCTCAGGTCGCGCATGGTCTCATAGATGGCGGATTTGGCGCCCACGTCCACGCCCACGGTGGGCTCGGCGAAGATGTACACATCCGCGCCTGCGTACAGGCCCTTGGCCACGACCACCTTCTGCTGGTTGCCGCCGGAGAGCTCGTTGACCTTCTTGTCAAGGCCTGGCGTGGCGATGGAGAGCTTGTCCACCAGCGCGCCGGCATCGGTCTGCTCACGCCGGCGGTTGATGAGGCCCAGCCGGTCCGCCGCCTTGTCCAGACGGGCAATGGTGATGTTGAAGGCAATTTCCAAACCGTTTAGAAAGCCCTCGGTCTTGCGGTTGCCGGGTACCAGAAAGATGCCCTTGCGGATGGCCTGACCTGGGCTGGCCAGCGCGAGGCGCTTGCCGTCCTTGATGATTTCACCGGCGCTTTCCTGCATGGCACCGAAGAGGGTCTTGGACAATTCGTCGATGCCGGAACCCACCAGGCCGAAGATGCCGTAGATCTCGCCGCGGCGGGCCTCAAAGGTGATGTCCTCAAACTTCCCTTCCATCGAAAGCCCCTTGACGTTCAGACACGGCGACACGGCCGCATCCGTGGGACGGTCGGGGTAGAGCTGGGAGAGGCGCTCACCCAGCATCAGCTCAGCGATGTAGTCGCTGTCCACCTGTCCGTTTTCGATATCCTCGTGGCAGACGACCTTGCCGTTGCGAAACACGGAGAAGCTGTCGCACACCTGCGCCACCTCGTCGAGGTGATGGGTGATATAGATGATGGAAACGCCCTGTTTTTTCAAAGTATGGACAAATTCAAAGAGAATGTACTTTTCCTTTTCGGTGAGGATGGAGGTCGGCTCGTCCAGAATGAGGATTTTGCAGTTTTTGGACAGTGCGCGCAGAATGGCGATGATCTCGCGCTCCACGGGCGTCATCAGGTAGACGGGCTTCTCCACGTCGATGTCAAAGGGATAGCGGCTGACCAGCTCCAGCGCCGCCTGGCGCAGCCTGCGCCGGTTGATGGGCGAAAAGAGGGACCGCGAAGGGCCCTCGCTGCCCAGATAGATGTTTTCATAGCCCGTGTAGCTCTCGATCATCTGGGGGTCCTGATAGACCGCCGAGATGCCGCAGGCCAGGGCGTCCTTGGGGGAATGAATCTGACAGGGCTGGCCGTCAATCAGGATTTCGCCGGCGTCACGGGTATAGACGCCGGAGAGACTCTTGATCATCGTGGATTTTCCGGCGCCGTTGATGCCAAGCAGCGCGCGGGCTTCCCCCTCCCTGAGCGTCAGGCCGGCGCCGCAAAGCGCCTGCATTCCCGCGAAGCTCTTGTCGATCCCTTTCATTTCGAGCTTGTAGCGCATCGTATACCCTCCGCTTGGAAAAATGCGGGGAAGCGGTTTCCCGCTTCCCGCGCTTCAAAATCAGATCACTTGGTCAGATGGTGGGCACCCAAGCGGCTTCCAGGCCGTTCTCGGTCAGGCCCTGATTGAGCAGGTCCACGTTGCCAGGCAGGTCGTAGTCCAGAAGCAGCTCCCACATGGTCTTTTCGCCAACCTTGTAGTCGCGCACGCTGTCGATGTCCTGGATCATCTTGCTGGTCACGGCGTAGCCGGGCACGAGCACCAGACGCGGCACGGTCTCGCCCTCGTTGTAGGAGGCGGCGTAGTCAACCAGGGAACGGGGCATGTCGTAGATGTTCTCGCCGGCGGACATGATGAAGGAATCCGGATAGTTGAGCATGTAGGTCCAGCACTCCTCGCCGCCGTCACAGCCGGTGTAGAGGATCTCGGGGCGAGACTCGCCGGTGAGCACCAGACCCTCAAAGGCCGCGCCGTCCCAGGCGCACCAGATGGCGCGCAGCTCGTTGGCCGTGTCAGCGGCCAGCCAGGTGCTGATGGTCGCGGAGGGCGTCACAGCACCGGTGGAGTCCCAGGACCACTGATAGGCAACCTCGATGTTGGCGTACTTTTCCAGCTCCAGCACGTCGCGGGCGCCCAGGTCGCGCTGGTGCCAGCTCTCGTTGGAGGGCAGCTCGATCATGCCGATCTTGATGGTCTCCTCCGTGCCGTACTTGGCCTGGAGGGTGTCCAGCAGATAGGTCATGGTGGTCTTGCCGCAGGCGTAGTTGTCAAAGAGCACCGTGCTCACAGCGTCCGCGCCGGAAACGAAGCCGTCGGAGAGGTAGACGGCGATGCCGGCGTCACAGGCCTCGCGCACCACTTCGGCGATGCCGGTGGGGTCGGACGGGGTGATGAACAGCGCCGTGGGCTGCTTGGCGATGAAAGCGCGGATCTGGTCGGTCTGGGCAACGGGGTCGTAGTTGGCGTCCACGATGGAGTAGTTGGTCCAGCCGTAGTTTTCAAAGGACTCGGTGAAGCCGGTCTTTTGGCGCTGGCCGGAGGCGTTCTCGGCCCAGCCCAGGGAGACGGCGTAGAAGTCCTCGGCTACAGCGGCGGCCGAAGCGGTCAAGAGAACGGCCGTCAAGAGGATCGCGAGCAGTTTTTTCATGTGGGGTGCCTCCTTGTTGTGTTTCAATTTTTTCCGCATCCGCGGATTCAGACGTTGAGAGCGTGGAGCAAATCGCCCACGTCGCTTTGCAGATCAGCGATACGTTGGAACACCGGCAGCATGGCCGCATAGACTTCGCGCTCGGCAGGGTCGGGAGCGATGGCGTCCAGACGGGTATGGATCTCGCGCACGCGGTCATAACCATCCCACAGGCCACAGGCAACCGCAGCCACGGCCGCCGCGCCCAGCGAGCCTGCGTCCTGGCCGACGTTGGTCTGGATGATGGTCTTGTCATAGATGCTGGCAAACAGCGAGCGCCAGAAACGGCTCTTGCCGCCTCCGCCCACGATGAGCATTTCGTCCGACAGGTGAGTCTGGGCCTCCAGCACATCCATGGCCAGCCGCAGATTCAGGCAGATGCCCTCCAGCGTGGCGCGCGCCATATCGGCGGCGGTATGGCCCAGCGTCAGGCCCGTGTAGCAGCCACGTACATGGCTGGAGCGGTCCAGGCCGGACCCGCCAGCCAGGCTGGGATTGAAGATCAGCTTGTGGCTGCCCGCCGGGGCGGTGGCAGCCAGGGCGGTGAGCAGATCGTAAACGTCTTTGCCCTCGCGCTCAGCTTCCGCTTCCAGATGGCTGAACAACGTGTTTTTGAACCAGCGGAACGAGTTGCCCGCCGAGAAGATGCTGGTGGCCGAGGCGAACATGCCCGGAATGCAGTGTGCAAAGACATAGGGCCGCCGATCCGCGTTCACCACCGGTTCATGCGATGCCACGGCGATCCAGGCCGAGGAGCCCAGCGAGGTATAGCTGTCCCCGTCATGCGTGCAGGCCGCGCCCAGACACATGCAAGCGTTGTCTACGCCGCCGGCGGCCACGCGCACGCCCTGGGGGAGACCCATGATCTGCGCGGCCTCTGCGGTGAGGGCGCCGATGACCTCAGCCGACTCCACGATGCGCGGCAGCTTGGCCGCATCCACGCCTGAGGCGGCGATGTATTCGTCCACATAGCGCCGGTCGCGCAGGCTGTAGACACCGCTGCCGGAGGCATAGCTGTGGTCGGTCACCATCACGCCGGTCATGCGCAGATTCACATAGTCCTTGGTGCCCAGGAAGCAGGCCGTACGCGCGTAGACGTCAGGGCGCTCATCCCGCAACCACATGATTTTGAAAATGCCGTAATTGGCCGCAGGGAATCCGTTGCCGGTCGTCAGATACCAGGTGCGCTCGTCCACGCTTTCAAAAAACCGGCGCGCCTGCGCGTCCGCCCGTCCATCGGACCAGATGGGGGTGGTTTCGGTCAGCAGGTTGCCTTGCGCGTCCACGGGCGTGACGCCAAGGCTGTGACCGGATACTGCCAGGCAGGCGATCTCGTTGCGGTCCACGGGCGCGCTGTTCAGCAGCGACCGTGTGCTTTCCACCACCGAGCGCCACCAGTCGTCCGGACGCTGTTCATGCCATTGCTCGCGCGGATAAAAGGTATCGCAGGAAACGAAAGTACTTGCCAGGGAACGGCCGCTTTCATCGTAGAGCGAAGCCTTGGTGCCGCCGGTCCCCAAATCGTAGGAGAGAATGAAAGCCATCTTTTGCGCCTCCTTGAGCGGATTCAGTACAGGTCGTTTTCGCAGCTTTCCAGCGAAAAGTTATCCTCGCGCCCCAGGCGCGCGTCCACCTCTTTCATAATGGACATGATGGAGCGCAGGCCGATGCCAAAGCGGTCGCAGCCGGCATCGATCATCTCCAGCATCGTATCCAGCGTGCGCACGCCGCCGGCGGCTTTGATCTTTGCGGCGTCTCCGACAGCGCTTTTGATCAGCCGAATGGTTTCCACCGTCGTGGGCTTGCTGGCCCATCCCGTTCCCGTTTTGACATAGCTGACGCCGGCGCGCACGGCCGCTTCGCTGGCCTGCCGAATCTCATCATCCGTCAGGTAGGCCACCTCCAGGATGCTCTTGACAGGATAGCGACCGTCGGCGGCTTCCACCACGGCGCGAATATCGTTTTCCACCAGGTCAAACCGTCCGCTCTTGGCGGCGCCGATGTTGATGACCATATCCAGCTCATCCACGCCCATGGCGATCTGTTCCTTGGCGCTGGCTACCTTGAGGAAGGTGGTATCCGCTCCGGAGGGGAAGCCAATGGTCGCGCCAACATGAATATCCGGTTCATCTCTGAGAAAACTGAGCAGATACGGCGTAAAGCAGGGGAGTGCAAAGGCGCAGATAAAACGGTAATGCTTGGCTGCAGCCGCGATCTTGCGCAGTTCTTCCATGCTCACGTCCGCCCGCACGCCGCTGATGTCAACCCGGCGATGAATGGTTTCCAGAATTTCAGCAGTTTTCATGAAATGGTCCCTCCGTTCGTTATCCCCTAATCGTACTTACATTATAACGTCATTATGTTTAACTGTCAATAGCTATCAAAAATTTCTTTCTCAGGTCAAAAATCATCCGAATTATCATTTAATAACCATTAAAAAAGTCCCTTCCTTTTCGGAAAGGGACAAAAGATAATGATGTTACTAGGGCTTGGGGCGACGTCCGGTCATCTGCACCTCAAACTCATATCGACTGCCCAGAATGCGGCAGTGGTCTGAACCCACGATGCGCCCGCCGCTATAGCAGACCCGAACCAGATAGATCAGCGCCGTGCCCACCGGCACATCGAGCATCGAAGCCTCTTCAAAGGTAGCCGAGCGTGCGGAGATGCGATCGCGCGCCGCATCGATCAACAGGCCGTAGCGCTCCTCCAGGAAGTCATATAAGCGGGAAAACTTTCCGGCGTAGCTCTGAATGCCGGGCACAAGGTCGGGAATGAGGTAGTTTTTGAAAATGGCGATGGGAAGATCGTCTGCAATTTGCAGACGCTGAATGAGGATAACCGGGTCGCCGGCCTGGATGTGCAATTCTCCGGCCACGCGAGCGGAGGCGGGAACGGTATCGATATACATGTTTTTGCAGTAAACCTTGCAGCCCTTGCGTTCCAGCGTCTCAGACAGGGAGGACACCTCGTTGATGTTTTGCGTGGTGTGATAGTCCAACACGCGGGTCCCGCGTCCCTGCTTGGCCTCCACCAGCCCTTCGCGTGAAAGCAACTCCACGGCTTTTCTTACCGTCGTGCGGCTGACAAGAAACTGCTTTTCCAGTTCCGGCTCCGGAGGCAGAAGCTCGCCAAGCGCGTAGTCGCCGTCCAGAATCCTACCTCTTAAAGTATTATACACGCGCACATAGGCGGGTGTTTTGTCCAGTACCATAAGATCCCTCCTGGTTTACTAAAAGGGATAACGACATTATGATTATAGCATTTTTCTCAGGCAAAAGCAAGCGCAGGGATGCAACGAATACAACCCCTTTTTTCGATCATGGAATTTTCCTCTTGACAAGCCCCCCAACCCATGCTATGATATCCCACGTGGTTTGGACATCCCGGATGTGTCGCCGGAAGGGAATCCGTTACCAAGGCGTCCGGAGTTCGAGCCTTCGGCGGGTCACCCGTCCCTGCTCCCTGGAGAAGGAGGACATATCCTTTGCGGGCGTGGCGGAATGGCAGACGCGCCAGACTTAGGATCTGGTGCCCCTGTGGCGTATGGGTTCAAGTCCCTTCGCCCGCACCATTTCATCGGAAGTGGAACGTGCGGTAGTAGCTCAGTGGTAGAGTGCCACCTTGCCAAGGTGGATGTCGCGAGTTCGAATCTCGTCTACCGCTCCACTTTTTCTGAGGGGTCGAATGTTCAAACCATCTTCGGGCGGGTGTAGCTCAATGGCAGAGCCCCAGCCTTCCAAGCTGGTTACGTGGGTTCGATTCCCATCACCCGCTCCATCGGTAAAGCATCCGGGCTTGTTTCCGTGAGGAAACGAGTCCGGATGCTTTTTGTATTTTTGCGTCGGCGGTCACAGACGGAGCCCATTTGGGAAAAGGGCTATTCTCCTGCCCCAATCCTTGACAATCAAAGCGCGGCGCGTGTATAATTCAATCATCTGCGGCTTTTTCCGCAGACGATTTGACGAGGTGAAGCACATGCTGAAGGTACTTAAGGGAATGAAGGACGTGCTTCCTGCCGAGAGCGCACGCTGGCGCGCGCTGGAGCGGGAGATGCGCAGAGCGGCCCTGACTGCCGGATACCGTGAAATCCGCACGCCCGTATTGGAGCATACGGAGCTCTTCGCGCGTTCCGCTGGCGAAAGCAGCGACGTGGTCCGCAAGGAAATGTACACCTTTCTGGACAAGGGCGACCGCAGCGTGACCCTCAAGCCCGAAAGCACCGCCGGCGCAGTGCGCGCCTTTTTGGAAAGCGGCCTGTATGCGCAGGCGCTTCCGCTGAAGATGTACTATGTCAACGCGCCGCACTTCCGCTACGAGGCGCCCCAGTCCGGCCGCCTGCGCGAACATCATCAGTTCGGCATGGAGTGCTTCGGCGCGGCCGAACCCTCCGCGGACGCGGAGCTGATTTGGCTGGTGGTGGGACTGCTGTCCGGCTTCGGGCTGAAAAACCTGTCCGTTCGCATCAATTCCATCGGCTGCCCCAACTGCCGCCCCGCGTACCAGAAGGCGTTCCGCGAATACCTCGCGGCCCGGAAGGACCGCCTGTGCCGTACCTGCCAGGAGCGTATGGAGATTAATCCCATGCGGACGCTGGATTGTAAGGAGGAGAACTGTAAGCTGGCCCTGGCAGACGCGCCTGTCATGCTGGACCACCTGTGTGACGAATGCCGCTCTCATTTTGAACTGCTGAAAAAGTATTTGGACGAGGCGGACATCCGTTATTCGGTGGATGCGCGCATCGTCCGTGGGCTGGACTATTATACCAAAACCGTTTTCGAAGTCATCACCGCTACGCCAAATGGCGAGCTTACCGTATGCGGCGGCGGCCGCTATGACGGCCTGGTGCAGGAGCTGGGCGGTCCGGCCATTCCGGCGGTGGGTTTCGGCATGGGCATTGAGCGGGTGCTCATGCTGCTGGATGCGCTGGACGAGGGAGAATGCCGCCTCCGGATCGACGATGAAACCCCGCAGGTCTTTGTTGCCTGCCTGGGACGCCAACTGTCCCTCAATGCGTTTTCACTGCTGCGCCGCTTCCGCGAGGCGGGCCTGCGCGCCGACATGGACCATCAGGCACGCAGCCTCAAGGCGCAGTTCAAATACGCCGACAAGCTGGGCGCGAAATACGTGGCCGTGCTGGGCGACGATGAGATCGAGCGCGGCGTGGTCAAGCTGCGCGACATGACCACGCGCGAGGAATGGGAAGCGACGCTGGATACGGCGGCCGAAGCGCTCAGGGAGCGCCTGTAAACGAGCGAACGGGCCCAAATGCCTCCCGGTGCGGGCGGCGGGCCGATTCAAAGGAGGAAGGTTCCATGAACAATCGCACCCATATGTGCGGCGAGGTAACCGCCGAGGCGGCGGG
>CALVNG010000085.1 GCA_944349545.1 uncultured Eubacteriales bacterium | reverse complement strand
TGCGGCCCCACCAACTCCATCCGCGGCGCAAGCTACCTGAGCCATCTGGACAACGCCATCGTCATCGACGTGGGCGGAACGACCACCGATCTGGGCGTTATCCAGTCGGGCTTCCCGCGTGAATCCGGCGTCGCGGTGACCATCGGCGGCGTGCGCACCAACTTCCGCATGCCGGATGTCTATTCCATCGGCCTGGGTGGCGGCTCCATCGTCCGCGAGCACGAGGACGGCACCGTTACCGTCGGCCCGGACAGCGTAGGCTACCGCCTGACCGAAAAGGCGCTGGTCTTCGGCGGAGACACGCTGACCGCGACGGACATCGCCGTGCGCCTCGGCATGGCGGATATCGGCGACCCGGCCAGGGTCGCACACATCAGCGAATCGGTGGCGCAAAAGGCAATGGCCGCCATCCGGGAGCTGGTGGAGGAAAGCATCGACGTCATGAAGGTTTCCAGCGGCGACATCGACATCATCCTTGTCGGCGGCGGTTCCATTCTCCTGCCCGAAACGCTCGCCGGAGCGCGCAGCGTGACCAAGCCGGAATTCTTCGGCACCGCCAACGCCATCGGCTCCGCCATTTCCAAGGTCAGCGGCACCTACGAGGCCCTGATCGACTACAACGAGCTTCCCCGGGAGCAGGCCCTGGAAAAGGCAAAGCAAGAGGCGATCGAAATGGCTGTGAGCGCGGGCGCGAAGCGCGAAACAGTGGAAATCATCGAGATGGAAGACGTTCCGCTCGCCTACTATCCGGGAAATACCTGCCGCGTAAAGGTGAAATCTGCCGGTGAATTGCAATAAGCGACTGCGCCGGCATCGGCCGGGCGATGAGCCGAACATCTTTGCAGATGTTTATACAAAGCGGACGCCACGGCCGTGCCTGCGGCGTCCGCTCCGGACCGCCGGCAAAGGGGGCTGCTTTCTCTGGGAAGCGGCTCCCTTTTGTGTGGCGGAAAAGCTTGCCCGCGGTGCCTCTTCCGGCGAACCCATTTCCCCTGCGCCTGAGGCACGGGTGGGGAAACGCACAAGGCTTCCGGACCCGCCGCCCGCGTCGCAGGATGCGGAAGGCAGCAACGTGGGCTGCGCCCCTCTGAACCTCGCCATGCGCAAAAGATCGTCATACATGGCGCGTTACCTGCTGTCCGCTGGGTTTGACCGGGAAGCCTGTCTCGCGTTTGGGCAGTTCCGAGCATCCCGGGGACGCTTCGGCATTCCCGATAGCCTTCCCGCTTGGTCGTGCGCCATGTCGGCGCCTGGCCCCGCGGATACGGGCAGACGTTTGCATTCGACATGCATATCCGTTTTCACAGCCTCACAGTCCGCTTCGCCCGTTCAGTCAGGCTGCATGATTTCCTCACGCAAAAGCTCGATGGCGTGCTTTTCCACGCGCGATACATAGGAGCGCGAAATCCCCAGCATGCCCGCGATTTCGTGCTGGGGATGCATCACGCCGTCCCTGAGGCCGTAGCGCAGGGTGACCACTGTGCGCTCGCGCTGGGGCAGGCGCGGCAGGGCCTTGCGCACCCGGTCCAGGGTCACGCGGCGGCGCACCTCGTCCTCCACCATATCCGGGGGCGTCCCCAGCAGGTCGGCGAAGGAAACGGCGTTGCCGTCGCGGTCGGTGCCCAGCGGCTCATCCAGGCTGATGTCGGCCTGCTGCTTGCGGCTTTGACGCAGGCTCATGAGGATTTCATTTTCGATGCATCGCGCCGCGTAGGTTGACAGCGAGGTGCCCGTGCGCATGTCGTAGCTGCGCACGGCTTTGATGAGCCCCACCGAACCGATGGAGATCAGGTCGTCAAAGGTGCAGCCGGGCACCTTGTACTTGCGCGCAATGTGCACGATCAGGCGCATGTTGTGTTCCACCAGCATCTGGCGGGCTGTCTCGTCCCCTTCGCGCATTCTCAGAAGCGCCGAGCGCTCCTCCTCCGGACTCAGGGGCTTGAGAAAACTCTGACGTCCGGACAGATACCCCAGCAGAAACAGGCAATCCTTGATGATCCAGAACAGAAACGCCGAAATCAATGCACATCCCCTCCTGGGGGAGCGTATGCGCGGTAAAGGGACGCTCATGCGCGGCGCAGGGCAGAAAGATGCGGACAGGGCCCCGCCGCCCATTCCATCGCGCCGTCTTGCCATTTGTCCCGCGGGTTGCTATAATTGAACCGCTACCCCTTAACGCAAGGAGGCGGGCCTATGGGCATTCTTAACCGTTTGCAAAGCTGGATGCAGTGGTTCACCAGCGATCCGGCCGGGTTTATCTTGTATTTGCTCTACTTTGCGGCATCGGTCCTTTTGACGCTGACGCTGCACGAAATCGCGCACGGCTATGTGGCCTGGAAATGCGGAGATCCCACCGCCAAAATGCTGGGCCGCCTGTCGCTGGACCCGCGAAGGCATCTGGACCCGCTGGGCACGCTGTGCCTGGTGTTTCTGGGCTTTGGCTGGGCCAAGCCCGTGCCGGTCAATCCCCGCAACTTCCAGAATTACCGCCGCGACGATTTTCTGGTCAGCATAGCGGGCATCACGGTCAACCTGACGCTGTTCCTTCTCTCGCTGGCCCTGGCGGTGGGCTTCAACGGCCTTCTGTGGAAGCCGGAAGTGATCAGCTTCTATGGCGCGAAGGAGCTGCTTTCCTCCGACGGCATCGGCTATGCGGTGCTGCTGGGCGGCGCGGGAGCCGACAACATCGACGCCATGCGCTATCCCTGGGTGCAGTACATCCAGCGCTTTCTGCTGATGTTCTCCACCATGAACCTGTGCGTGGGCATCTTTAACCTGCTCCCCATCCCGCCGCTGGACGGCTTCCATATCCTCAATGACGTCCTGCTCAGAGGCAGGCTCACGCTCAATCAGAACATGTTCCAGATCACGCAGGTGGTGCTGATCGCGCTGTGCCTGACCGGCGCGCTCACGGGCATCCTATCCTCCGTGACCGGCGCGGTGGAGGACGCGGTGCTCAATTTGATGCTGGCCATCGCGGGGCGCGGCTGATGGCGGTCAGCGTCCATCTGAAACAGTTCGACGGGCCTCTGGACCTGCTGTTGCATTTGGTGGGCAAGGCCAAGATCGATCTGAAGGATATTTTTGTAAGCGAGATCACCGAGCAGTATATCGAAATCGTGCGCGAGGCGCCGGACTTTGACATGGACGAGGCCAGCGAGTTCATCGCCATGGCGGCGCTGCTGGTGGAAATCAAGAGCCGGCGCCTTTTGCCCAAACCGCCCCGCGAGGAAGAGGAGGACCCGGAGCAGGCCCTGATCGCCCGGCTGACCGCGTACAAGCAGTTCCGCGAAAGCGCGCAGAACATGGCGGAATTCGAAAAGAGCGCCCTCAGGCTCTTTGGCAAGCTGCCGGAGGAATACCCCCTGCCTCCACCCACGCTGGAGCTGGACGGGCTGACGCTGGAAGCGCTGTGGCAGGCGCTTTTGCGCGTGCAGGGCCGCCGTCCGGCCGAACCGCGCGAGGTGGTTTTCCGCCTGCGCGACATCCGGCGCGACAGCCACACTGTAGAGGGGTGTATGGAGGCCATCGAAAGCCGTCTGGTGCTGGGCAGCGTCAGCTTTGACGAACTGTTCAGCGAGGACCCCGACCGCGAAGAGGTGGTCACGCTGTTCATCGCGCTGCTGGAGCTTTTGAAGCTGGGCAAGGCGCACGTGCGGCAAAACGGCACGTTTGACCGCATCATGCTGGCGCCGGGCCGGCGGGAGGAGGAGACGGATGGAGCCGAATGAAATTCCGCAGATTCTGGAGGCGATACTCTTTGTCGCCGGCGAGCCGGTGGCCGTATCCGACCTGGCGCAGGCGCTGGAGGTAAGCGAGATGGAGATTATGCATGCAGTGGAGGCGCTGGAGCGCGAATGCGAGCGCCGCGGCGTGACCGTGCGCCGCTACGGCGACCATCTGCGCATGGAGACGCGCGCGGAATACGCGCCCTATGTGGAGCGGCTGCTTCAGCCCGTGCAGCGGCAGACCCTTTCTCAGACGGCCATGGAAACGCTGGCCGTCATCGCCTACCGCCAGCCTGTCACCAAAGGCGAGGTGGAGCAGGTGCGCGGGGTCAAGTGCGACTACTCCGTGCAGTCGCTTCTGCACAAGGGGCTTATCCGCGAGGCCGGGCGCAAGGAGGCGCTGGGCCGGCCCATTCTGTATGCCACCACGGACCGGTTCCTGGAGCATTTCGGCATTTCGGACATCCGCGAGCTTCCGCCCCTGCCCGACGCGCAGGAGAAGGTGGACGAGCCGTTGACACCCTGACAAATGACAGGTATTTTTCCCCCTGCGTCCGGGCATACTTGCACCGGGCGCTTTTCAATGCGCCGATGGAAGGGGGATACCGCGTATGAGACAGACGGTAGTGATTGTAACGGCCCTGATGATCGCGCTGCTGGCGGTTTCGGGATTCATCGTGGCGGGCAGTGTGGAGCAGATGCAGCAAATGGCCGAAAAAAACACCCTGATGGACGAAATGACCATTCAGATCAAGCAGCAGACCCAGCGCGCGGACGAGATGGAGGCGCAAAACGGCGCGCTTTCCGCCGCGCTGGAGGCGGCTGTCCGCGAACGTGACGAGGCGCTCGAGCAGCAGCAGGCGCTGGCGGAGCGCATGGCGCAGTCGGACGCGCAGCGCGTCCGGGAGGGAAAGGACCGGGAGACGCTCCTGCAGGAGGCGGAGGCGCTGGCCGGGGAGTATGACGCGCTGGCGATGGAGCGGGACGCGCTCGCCCTCGACCTGGACAGCCTGACGCAGGAGCGCGATGCGCTTCTTGCGCAGCTTTCGCAGGCACAGGAGGCGCTGGACGACACAACCGCCCGGAGCCAGGAGGCGTCCGCACGCGCGCAGGAGCTGGAAAGGCAGCTGGAGACGATCATGGAGGAAAGCGCGCAAACGGCGCTGGCCTATGAACAAAAGGCACAGGAGGATGCGCAGACCATCGAGACGCTTGCGGCACAGGCCGAAAGCCTTTCCCAGACAACGGACGGAAACGATGCGCCCTTGCCCACGCCCTGCCTCACGCCGTTGCTTCCGTCCACGCCCAGCCCCCTCTACATCATTCCCGTGCCATAGAAAGGGCTTTGTTAGCGCAGGTCATAGATGACCGGCGCCTCCCCGGATGGCAGGACGGTCTGTTCGATGTAAACCAGCTCCAGCGGTTTGGGATCATAGATGAGGATGGCGTCCGCCTGATGCCAGTCCTCCAAATTCAAAGACAGAAAGGCCGGGTCCAGCAGGTATTGGAAAATATAGTAGGCCATACCGCCGTCAAGCGTGCTTGCCAGCACATAGCGCTCTCCGGAAGGGATGGCATGTTCCTGGATGGCACGTTCGATTTTGGCGCGGTCCGACTGGGAATAGAGCTGGTGATGGTGCAGAACGGATGAGTTTGGAAAACCATTGAAAACCAGCAGCGCTCCCACACAGGCTGCCGTGGCCGCAGCAAGGCAAATCCGTGCTTTGCCCGTTTGAGGCGGGTGGATGGCAAGCGTATTGAGCCAGACGCCTGCCGTCATGTAAATCAGCCAAAGATCAATGGTTTCCATATAGCGTGACAGGGCGGACAGACCGGTTGCCTCCCCATGAGACATGGAAAACAGATACATCAACAGCAAGCCCGCCAGATAAGCGACATAGACTGCAGCGCAGGCGCCCAGCGCGGCCAGCGTCGGCAGATGCAGCGCACGGCGGCGCTTTCCGGCAACATACAGGCAAATCGCCATGACGGCAAGGCAGAGCAGCGGGAGTACCGAGATGCTCGGCAGGGCGGAAAAAAACGCGGAGATGGTTGTCGTGAGCTCTTCTGCCGTTTTTTCCGCGAAGGTGGACAGCAGCTGCCCCGGGCGCATGGCATGCTTGGTGGCCGAGGCGTTTTCAAAGACCATCGTGGTGTGACGGTTCCACACATACAGCACCGCTACCGGTGCCAGGCATACGCCCGCAATACACCGCCAGTCGCGCCGCGCGGGCGGACGGCCCTGCCGCCGGTTCCACAGCGCAATGCCTGCCAGCAGCAGGGAAATGAGAAGCGCAAAGAGAATCCCGCTGTTTTTGATCAGGTAGGCATAGACGGAAAAAGGAAGCGCCAGCAAAGCGGCCCGGCGGGGATCCCGGGCGCTGGTGAGGGTCAGAAGCATCCCGGCTGCGGCTACCAGCGGCATCAGCTGATCCACATAAAGGGTCAGCAGCTGCGCTTCCTGAGAGAGGAACGTATAGACCGCCACCGACGCCGCCAGCAGCACCGTCCATACAGGGTGCCGGCGTGCGATCAGAAACAGGGGCAGAAAGCATGCCAGCATCATCAGCGACTGGGCAAAAAACATCATCCCTTCGCCCTCGCTGCCGCAGAGCCGGCAGAAAAAATAGATCCAGCACGCGCTTCCGGGCGGATAGTTCAAAAAGGACAGGGCGGTATCCCGAAAGGTGGGGAGCGCGTCGCGCAGCAGAATGGTGCGCGCAATCAGCGCCCAGTGGCTGAAGTCATCATATTGCAAAACGCGCGCGCCGTTTGTCAGCAGGGCCAGGCCGACCGCACCTGCCGCGAAAAAGCAGGTGCCCGGTGTAAGCACGGCGCGGAGGGACTCCCGACGCCACAGGGAGTGCGCCGCTAAAATCAGCCCCGTTCCCCACATGAGCCATACGGCTTCGCGCAGCAGGTTGAGCATACCCGCCAGCGTAACCAGCGTCGCTACGGACACCATCGTAAGCGGCAGCGCCCCTTCTACCGGCAGCGTCAGGCGCCGCATGGCCAGGCGCGTCAGCCCGTAAAGGGACAGGGCCAGCAACAAAAGCCGGACTGCAATCATACCAAAACCTCCGTCTTCTCCTGCAAGCGAACATGAGGAAGATAAGAAAGTCTATCATGTTTTTACAGAAAAGTCCATCTGCGGGACCTGCGGAAAAATTCCAATACATTTTTCTTACTTTTCATAGGAAGATGGGGCCGGATATGGTATAATACAAGCGGCAATCGGATCAAACAAAAGGAGGGTATCGTTCCATGAAGAAACTTCTGGCTTTCCTGCTTGCCCTGCTTATGCTGCTTGGAGGCGCGGCCTTCGCCGAGGAGACCGGCCTGACCAAGGACATTGTCGTGCTCTTCACCAGCGACGTGCACTGCGGCGTCGATCAGGGCTTCGGCTATGCCGGTCTGGCAGCCGTGCGCGACACGCTGGAGGAGACCAGCCACGTGCTGCTGGTGGATAACGGCGACGCCATCCAGGGCGAACCCATCGGCACCATGACCACCGGCGAGGCCATCATCGGCCTGATGAACGCCATCGGCTACGACGTAGCCATCCCCGGCAACCATGAATTCGACTATGGCATGGACCGTTTCCTGGAGCTGACGGAAATGGCCGACTTCCCCTACATCAGCGCCAACTTCAACAAGGATGGCGAGCTGGTGTTCGATCCCTATGTGATCGAGGAAGTGGAAGGCGTGAAGATCGCCTTCGTGGGCGTGACCACCCCCAAGACCATCACCTCCTCCACCCCCAAGTACTTCCAGGATGATGAGGGCAATTTCATCTACGGCTTCATGCAGGATGATACCGGCGAAAAGCTCTATGCGGCCGTGCAGTCTGCCGTGGACGCGGCCATCGCCGAGGGCGCGGACTACGTCATCGCCATGGCGCACCTGGGCAATGAGGCGACCTGCGCGCCCTACACCTACGCCGACGTGATCGCCAACACCACCGGCATCGATGCCTTCCTTGACGGCCACAGCCATGACACCGACCAGGTGGTCATGCAGAACAAGGACGGCGAGGACGTGCCGCGCTCCGGCTGCGGCACCAAGATGGGCGGCATCGGCTATGCGCGCATCTCCGCCGCCGACGGCTCCATCCAGACCGGCCTGTACACCTGGACCAATGAGGTCTCCGTGCCTGCGCTGCTGGGCATCGAGAACGACATCAGCACCGCCGTGGCCGAGGCCACCGAGACCCTCGACGAGAAGCTGAACGAGGTCGTGGCCAAGTCCGACGTGGAACTGACCATCAACGATCCCGAGGCGGTCGATGAAAACGGCCAGCCCATCCGCATCATCCGCAACGCCGAGACCAACCTGGGCGACCTGTGCGCTGACGCCTACCGCGATCAGGGCGACGCCGACGTGGCGTTCGTCAACGGCGGCGGCATCCGCGTCTCCATCCCCGCGGGCGATATCACTTTGGGCGATATCCTCCAGGTGCATCCCTTCGGCAACGCCCTGTGCGTGGTCGAGGCCACCGGCCAGCAGATCCTGGACGCCCTGGAGTGGGGCGCGCGCAACGTGCCCGGCGAGAACGGCGGCTTCCTGCAGGTCTCCGGCCTGACCTATGAGATCCACACCTACATCGAGTCCTCCTGCACCGCCGACGAGAACGGCCTGTTCACCGGCGTGGACGGCGAGTACCGCGTCAAGAACGTCAAGGTCGCCGGCGAGGACCTCGATTTGACCAAGACCTACACCGTCGCTTCCCACAACTACATGCTCAAGGACGGCGGCGACGGCTTCACCATGTTCCAGGGCTGCAACCTGCTGCAGGATGAGATCAAGCTGGACAACCAGGTGCTCATCGACTACATCACCGGCACGCTGGAAGGCGTGGTGGGCGAGCAGTACGCCGAGCCCTACGGCGAGGGCCGCATCGTGGGCGTGGCCGAGGCCCCCGCGGAATGATCCCGGTTTCCCGCACAGAGCGCCCATGTTTGGGGCGCTGCCCATAAGACAAAAAAGGCGTGACTTTTCGAGGTCACGCCTTTTGCGTTAGGGGGACAGCCGCAAGGCTTCCATTCCCTGTCAGGAATACCGCGGCGCAAACCGTCACGGACATTCAGGCGGCCGGCATGCGGGCAACATCCGTACAGAAATGCGCCCCGTTTCCGCTCGATAAGCTGAGATTCACGCAATGTGCTCCAGTTCATAAAGCCGATAGATCTTTCTATAAAGCCTTTCCGCAAACACTGTTCTAAAGAAAACTCGTTCAAAGGGCTTCAGTTCATCTATCAGGTAATCCGGCGTAAGCGAGTGCTCCGCTTTGAGCTTGATCTTCGTATCGTCCAGCAAAAACCGAATATCATCAATGCCGTGCAATTCGGTGACACCCACATCATTCACAGGGTTTTTATATTTAGATGCCTTTGCGCCAAACTCGGTATACACATCCATTAAAATATGAAGGCGGGCGTACTTCTTTTCCAGTGTTCGGATCAGGCGGCCCACCTGCTCGTTTGTCAGATACATGCTGATGCCTTCCAGCACAGCAATCGCCGCTTCGCCATCGGGGAGCATTTCTGCTTCTTCTGTTTTTGAGGCGTCAACCGCCATCATACGATACGCCTCATTTTCCTTGTAGTATTTTTTCCGCAGCAAAAGCACCTCTGGAAAATCTGCATCAATCCAATTCAAATACGGCTCCTTGACCCGCAGGCATCTGCTGTCCAGACCGCATCCAATATGCAGGACGAGCGCATCCCTGTCTGCTCGGAGCATCGCTTCGGTCCAGTCGTCAAACACCCTTGCGCGCATGGCCATGGTATAAGCCAGCCATTTTGATCTTGCTTTGCCGTGAATTGGGAAAAGATCCGCTTTCCAGATTTTTTCAGCCATCGGATCGTTCAAAATGATCTTCTTTTTGCTGACCTGTGATTTTCCATACAGCGGGATAAACAATGTCCTGTTTACTTCATTCATTTTGAGATCCCTCCGCAAGCCCTGATATGCGGCTCTGTTCGGCTTCATATTACCATATGGCCGGATAACCCGCAAGAACCGCCGGGCGGTTAACAGTCCTGCGCCCCCGCTTCGGCGGGGGCGTCAGACCGTTGACAAACCCAAGTCAACGGTCATTTTTCATAAGGAAAAACGGACAAGCATGTCGAATATATGAATA
>CALVNG010000084.1 GCA_944349545.1 uncultured Eubacteriales bacterium | reverse complement strand
CGGCTTGAAGGCGCTTTTTGAACTCCGGCGTCTTGGCCTGGAGCTGCTCGTCGGTCAGCGCGCGGTACTCGGCCTCCCTGGCCAGCACCTGGTCGGCGATCTTTTGCAGGCGCTTGACCTCGGCTTCATTGCTCTGGCCAAGCAGCTTTTTGAATACGTCCATCATTCCCAAGGCGGTAAGTCTCCTTATATGTGGCGATGACGCGACAGGCGCATCATAACTCATCCTATATTATAGCATGGACAGGAGGGAGGCGCAAGCAGCGGCAAATCGGCTTGCGCGGCGGCGGGCGCGCATGGTATACTGTCCCCAGCAAGGATGATACGCAAGGGAGGCGCGACGCCATGAACAACCCGCGTGGCCGGTGGATGGCGGCAGGTCTGTCGGCGGCGGTCTGTGTGGGCTGCCTGGCGGCGCTTTTTGGAGGCGGCCGCGAGGCGGGATACCGCTTTTTGTGGGCAGCCGCCTTTGCGGCGCTGACCGCGCTGGGCGGGCGGTGCCTGGCCCTGCCCGACCGGCGGGAAAGGCGCTGCTTCATGGCGCTGGGCGCGCTGATGGCCGGCGCGCAGGCGCTGGGGCTTAGGCTGGAGGTGTCCGGTTACACGGGTGTGGTCGGGCTGTTTATGTGCCTGGGCGCGGGAGCGGGCGCGGGTCCGGCGGCGGGCTGCGTGCTGGCCGCGGCGTGGCGCGGACTGCGCGCCCTGCCCGTGGGGGCCGGAAACGGGCGGAGGAGCGCAGGGCGGGTCATGTGGGGCAGCGCCGCGCTGATCTTCATATGCTGGCTGCCTGTTCTGCTGGCCTACTGGCCGGGCATATCGGCCTATGATATCTATACCCAGCTGGACGAGGTTTTTTCCGGCCAGTACACCAACCGCAATCCCCTTCTGCACACGCTGATCCTTGGCGCTTTTTACCGCCTGGGGGAGGGCATGGGCAACCCTGCATGGGGCTATGCGCTGTTCATCCTGATGCAGATGGCGTTCATGGCGGCGGCCTTTGGAGCGGCCATGGGCCATCTGTGGCGCATCGGAGCGCCCAGGGCGATTTTCTGGACGGCGCTGGCGCTGTTGGCGCTGTTTCCGGTGCATGCCATGCTCGCCGTCAGCGACACCAAGGACGGCTATTTTGTGGCGCTGCTGGTGCTGCTTTTGATTCGTTTCCATCGCCTGCTGGAGGACCCGTCGCTCCTGCGCAGGCCGGGGTTTGTCGCGGGCTTTGCGGCGCTGGGCGCGCTGATGTGCATGATGCGCAACAACGCCTTTGCCGGCATCCTGGCGGCGCTCGCGGCCGGGCTGGTCGCGCTTGGAAAGGAAGGGCGCCTGCGGCTGTGCGCGCTGATGCTGGGTACACTGGCGCTCTATCAGGGCGCGCTGGGCGGGCTGAAGGCCGCCTTTGACGCATCGGGTACGCTGGCGACCGAACTGGTGAGCGTGCAGAGCCAGCAGATGGGCCGTGTGTATACCTTCTACCACGAGAGCGAACCGGACGACTGCCACGAAATCGCCACCTGGCTGCCCACCGTGGAGGACTATACCCCCTACACCGCCGACCCGCTCAAGACCTTTGCCATCGTGGACAAGCCGGAGCGCATGTGGGGCTTTCTGAAGCTGTGGGGGCGCGTGGGGCTGCGCCATCCCGTGACCTATCTGGACGCATGGCTGCTCAACACCTGCGGCTACTGGTACCTGGACGACACGACCCATGCCCGCATCTACGGGGAGGGGCCGGACACGCATCTGGGCTACCTGCTCAGCGGGCAGGCGGAGGGGGTCGGGCTGGCCTCGGACGGGTGCCTGCCGGCGCTGCGCGCGCTGTATGAGCGCCTGTTCTCGGCCAATGAGTACCAGCGGATCCCCGTGCTGTCGCTGCTGTTTGCGCCGGCGCTGTGGGTGTGGCTGGCGGCGTTTGTGGGCGTGGGCGCGGCATCCCGCGGCGACCGCCGCACGCTGGCGCTGGCGGCGCTGCCGGCAGGATGCTTTCTGCCGCTTATGCTGGGCGCGTGCGTGCTGATTCGCTATGCCTATCCGTTCGTGGCGTGCGTACCGCTGCTGCTGGGCTGCGCGCTGACTCGCAGGAAGGGGGAGAACCGGTGACGATGGTGTACGTGCGCCTTGCGTTGCTGCTGCTTTCGTACTGGGGATATTACCGGGCGCTGTGTGTTTGGACCCGGATGGAGCGTACGTTCGTGCCGCTGTTTGTGCTTTCGCTGCAGGCGGTGCTGATCTTTCTGGCGGGGCTGGCCGGGTGGATGTATCCGATGGCCTGCCTCCTGTATGGCGGCGGCATTGCGGCGCTGGCGCTGAGCTTTGTCCCGCGCCTAAGCGGCGGGCGCAGGGCGGGCTATCCCGCGGGGCTGTGGCTGCTGATGGCGCTGACGGCCTATGCGGCGTTTTTGCTGCATGGCCGCGTGCTCACCTACAATGATGATTTTTCGCACTGGGGGCTGATCGTGCGCACGATGCTCGCCGGCGACGGATTCCCCGCTGCGGGCGACCCGCTGATCACCTTCACCTCCTATCCGCCCGGCACGGCCTGCCTGATCTATTATGTGTGCCGCATGGTCACGGGGCAGGCGGCCTGCGAATGGGGCATGCTGATGGCGCAGGCCGCGCTGCTGCTCAGCTGCGTGGCGCCCATCGCGGCCCTGGGAGGGAAGCGTCCCTGGTGCGCGCTGGCCGCGGCGCTGACGGCGGCGTGGTTTGCCGTGGGCACCGGCGTGAGCCTGTACGAGCTGATGGTGGACAACGTGATGCCCATGATGGCGGTGGCCTGCATCGCGCTCATTGCATTGCATGGGCAGGAAGCGGGCGGCCGCTTCTGGGAGGCGGCGCTGCTGGCGCCGCTGGGGCTGCTGATGCTGGTGAAAAACAGCGCGTTCGTGTTTGCGCTGTTTGTTTACCTGGCTTATCTGGCCCTGCGAAGGCCGCGCACGCTCAAGGCGTGGCTGGCGACGCTGCCGTTGCTGTTGCCGGCGGCGCTGCTGCCCCTGTGGCGGCTCCATGCGCTTGCCGTGGACCCGGGCATGGCAAAGAGCATGCACGCCATGTCGGGGGCATATTTCCAGAAGATCCTCGCAGACAAGACCGTTCCGGATGTGCTCAATACCATCCACCTGATCAAGGAACGCACGCTTGGTGAAACCTACGTGGCCTTTCTGGCCGGAGCGGGGCTGGCCGCGGCTGCGGCGCTGCGGGTTGCGCGCGTGCGGCTGGACGCGCACGCACGGTTGCTGCCCTGGCTGAACATCCTGTTTTACGGCGTGTACCAGTTCGGGCTGATGTGCATGTACATCGTCAGCATGCATGTGGTGGAGGCGTCGCTGCTGATTCAGTATGAGCGCTATGAAAGCTCCATCCGCCTGCTGATGACGGGGGTTATGCTGGTGTATGGGTTATGCGCGGCGCGGGCCGTGAGCGCGCGGTATCCGCGGGGCCGGTGGGCGGCCTGCCTGGCGGCGGTCGTCCTCTGCGTGGGATGCGTGGCGGCGGGCCGCCCGTCCTTGAAGGCCCTGCGGCCTGTGGACCAGTCCGACTCCCTCCGCGTGCGGCTGGAGAGCGTGCTGGCCGAATGCCCGCGCGGCGAAAATCTGCGCTATCTCCAGGCCATCGCGTCGCCGGACCTGCGGGCCGACGCGCATTACTGCGCGCGCTATCTGCTGGGAAGCCCGAATGTGCGCACCGCGAACGTCTATGAGGGCGCCTATGACGAGGCGTGGTATGAGAGCGCGTGGCAGGACTATGATTACCTGATCGTGCTGGATCATTATCCCGCCGTGGACGCGTTTGTTCAGGCGCATTTCCCGGACCAGGCGGACCGGCAGGTCATCGCTCTGCAGGAGTAACGAAGAAATGAAAAACGAGCGAGGCGGGCATTGGCCCGCCTCGTGTCGCTTGATGTGTTGTTGGCCTTGCGGCCCGATTTCCGTTATCGCGCCCTGCCCTCCGCCTCGTCGCCCGGATGCTCCAGGCGGCAGTCGCGCTCCGGCGTGAGGATCGAAACCGACCCTCCGGCAAGCAGGCGCACGCGATAGCGTCCATCCGCCATTTCAAAGCGCAGGCGGCTGCCCCGATACTGGAATGAAAACTGGAGCCCCGTCCATCCCTCCGGCAGGAAGGGGTCCACGCGCACGCCGTCCGCGCACAGCCTAAGGCCCGCAAAGCCGTTGACCACGGCCATGTAGCAGCCGCCCATGTTGGCGGTGTGGATGCCGTCCTTGCTGTTGCCGTGGGTGTTGAGCAGGTCCGTTTTCACGCTGTCGCCGAAATAGGCGCGCGCCTCCCGGCGCAGCCCCAGCCGGCACGCCTCGATGCAGAAGATGCAGTTGGACAGGGAGGAGTCGTGCGTGGTGATCTTCTCGTAGTAGCGGAAGGAGCGCTCCCGTACTCCTGCGTCGGCCAGGCTTTCAAACAGGACATGCGCCAGCACCGTATCCGCCTGCTTGCACACCTGATAGCGGTACAGCTGCAGGGGATGGTAATGGAGCAGCAGCGGGAAGTTCTCCCGCGGCGTGGCGGCGATGTCCCACACGGGCTTTTGCAGAAAGCTGTCGTCCTGCGGGTTGATGCCAAGCGCCTCGTCGTAGGGCAGGTACATGATGTCCGCGGCGTGAGCGAAGGCGTCCAGCTCCTGGCGCGTGACGCCCAGCCGGGCGGCCCATCCGTCGTAGACGCCCCATGCCTCCAGCAGCTTCGCCGCGCGCACGGCCAGCTCCAGGTTGTTTTTGGCGCAGGCGTTGGTGTAGTAGTTGTTGTTCACCAGGCAGGTGTATTCATCTGGGCCGGTCACGCAGTTGATGCGGAAGGTCCCTTCCGCCACATGCCCCACGTCCATCCACAGGCGCGCTGTTTCCAGCAGCAGCTCCGCGCCCTCGCGGGTCAGATAGTCGCGGTCGCCGGTGGCGCTATAGTACATGCCTACCGCGTAGGCGATGTCCCCCACGATGTGATATTGGGCCGTGCCCGCCAGGAAGTACCCGCTGCACTCCCGCCCGGTAATCGTGCGCCAGGGATACAGCGCGCCCTTCCGGTGTCCCAGCAGGCGGGCGTTTTCACGCGCCGCGTCCAGCGTGCGGTAGCGGTAGCCCAACAGCTTTCGCGCAAGCTCCGGCATGGTGAGGGTAAAGAAAGGCATCATGTACATTTCGGTATCCCAGAAGTAATGCCCCTCGTATCCTTCGCCGGACAGGCCCTTGGCCGCAATGCTGCACAGCCCGTCGCGCCCGGCGGACTGGAACAGCTGGTAGAGGTTGAACTGCATGGAGAGGTTCGCGTCATTGTCGCCCAGAATGGTGGTATCGGCGCTGTCCCAGAAGGAAGCGAGCGTCTCCTGCTGCGCGCGGTAGAGCGCCTCCGCCTGCCCATAGGCTTCGGCCATGGCTTGCCGCGCGGCGCTGAGCGTGTCGTCATGCCGCCGTGCATCCGAAAAGACGCAGTACTTTTGCAGCCGCAGGGGCTGTCCCCTCTCCAGCGTCACGGTGGCGCGGAACGCCGCCGCATGCGCGTCGGGATCGTAAACCGTGCGCGCATCCGACGCGGCGGGCTCCAGGGCATGCTTTACGCCCGTGGTCAGCGTCAGCCCGCTCACGCGGGTGCGCGTGCTCAGGTAGCTGGCGCCTTCCTCCAGCAGACTCCCCGCAGGAACAAGATGACACTCGCTTTCCCCCGCCAGCCGGGGGTCGTTGGGATTGGCGTAGTTCTTTACCAGCGCCAGATGGGTGCTCTCCACCTCCACCGTGCCCTCGTAGTTGAGGGGCGTCACCTCGCAGTCGATCAGAAACAGCGACGGCTGCGCGAAGCTGGCCATCCGTCGAAAGCAAAGCGTCGTCTCGCGCCCCTCAGGCGAGCGCCATGTGACGAGGCGTTCGGTGATTCCGCGGTCCATGTCCAAACGCCGCTCGCATGCCACAAGCGTGCCCGTCCACTGCGAAAACCACTCCCCCGCCAGGCGGAAGCGCACGCCCTGCACATCCGCCGCATTGATCATGCTTTCCTTGTCCTCGCGCACATGGGTCAGCCTTTCGGCCTGCTTCATGGGCACGATTTCATAAAAGCCGTTCACATAGGCGCCGCGCATGGTGTCCAGGCCCTCCGGCGCGCCTTCCTCCAGCGTGCCGCGCACGCCCAGGTAGCCGTTGGCGTTGTGAAAGACCGTTTCCTGCAGGGCGAGCTGATCGTGCGTGGGTTGCGTGGAACGCACCGAATAGACCCTTTGCATGTCCACCCCTCCTTAGCCCTTGACCGCGCCGGCCATGATGCCCTTGATAATGTGCTTCTGCGCGCTGAAATAGAAGATGATCACAGGGATGATGGTCATGGTCAGCGCGGCCATGGCCATGTTCCATTCGATGGTATAGGTGCCGAAGAACAGCGAGGTCATCACGGGGATGGTCTTGTTGGCGTTGCTGGTCAGCGTCAGCGAGGGCAGCAGGTAGTCGTTCCAGATCCAGATCACATCCAGGATGATCACCGTCACCGTGGTGGGCTTGAGGATGGGAAACACGATCCGCCAGAACACCTGCCAGATGTTGCACCCGTCGATGATCGCGGCCTCCTCCAGCGATACGGGAACGGACGATTTGACAAATCCATGGAACAGGAATACGCCCATGCCCGCGCCAAAGCCCGCGTACATAAAGACCAGGCCGCCCAGGGAATTTTTCATCGGAATGCCCAGCGCCTTGGTCAGGGAGTTCATCTCCTGCATCAGGGGCATCATGACCGTCTGGAAGGGAATGAGCATGGTCACGATCAGGAAGCTATAGAGGAAGCGGCTCAGCCGCGTGCGCGTGCGCACCAGCATCCAGGCGGTCATGGAGCACAAAACCACGATCACCGCCACCGAGCACAGCGTCACGATGAGCGAGTTTTTGAACACGTTGATAAAATCCATGCGCTGCACCGCGCCCGCGTAATACTCCCAGGTGAGGGTTTGGGGCAGGGCAAGCACGTTGGTGTACATCTCCGCGCGGCTTTTGAAGGAGTTGACGACGATGATGTAAATCGGGGAGAGGTACATCAGGCAGAACACGAGCAGCGCCGCGTTGGCCGCCGCGTTTCGCGCGCCCTTTGCGCCGTTTTTGTTCATACCTCCACCTCCCGCCTGGACGTGAGCCTGACCTGGAACATGGTGATCACGCCCACGATGATGAAAAACACGATGGCCTTGGCCTGGCCGTATCCGTAGTTGCTCTTGGCGAAGATTTCGTTGAAGATGTTCATGGACACCATCTCCGTGGCGTTCGCGGGACCGCCGCCGGTCAGGGCCAGGTTCACGTCATAGATTTTGAAGCAGTTGGACAGCGTCAGAAACAGGCAAATGGTGATGGAGGGCATCAGCAGCGGCAGCCGGATGCGGAAAAGCGCCTGCCAGTAGCTGGCGCCATCCACGTTGGCGGCCTCCATCACGTCGTCGGAGATGGATTGCAGGCCCGCGATATAAATAACCATCATGTAGCCGGCCATCTGCCAGGTGGCCACCACGATCAGGCCGATGAAGGCGAATTGCTTGTTGCTCAGCCAGTAGAAAAACAGGTCCGTGCGGCCGGTCATCTCGCCCAGCGTGGCCATGCAGTCGCCCAGAATGAACTGCCAGATATAGCCCAGCAGCAGCCCGCCGATCAGATAGGGCATGAAGATCATGACCCGGCCCACGTTGCGAAGCCGCAGCTTTGAGGTGACCACCAGCGCAAACCCCAGCGCCAGAACATTCACCGTGACCATCGTGATCAGCGTAAAGACGGTGGTACGCTCCAGGGAATTCAAAAAGCGCGTATCCGCAAAGGCTTTCGCATAGTTGGCAAAGCCCACGAACTTCATGGGATTCTTGGGCAGCCCGTCCCAGGAGACAAACGAATAGTACACGCCTGAGAGGAACGGGATGATCACCACCACGATGAATACAAAAAACAGCGGAACGGTAAACAGCGCGAACCAGCGCTTTTTCATGGACATGCGCGTCCCCCCTTGTTAAACGACACAAAAAGCGGGAGCCGCCCAACGGGCATTCGGGCGGCCCCCGCGATCGGTCGGCGGATTTACTCGGCCGCGGCCGTCACAAACGCGTCATTGAGCGCGGTGAGGAAATCGGCCTCGGTCATCTCGGTGGTGAAGAACTCCTCGGCCACGGGCACCAGGTCGTTCATGATCACGCTGGCGGGCCACTCGGTATTGAAGGTCCAGTCGATGATGTTGCCGCTGGCGATGGCGTCGGCCACGCTGGCGGAGATGGGATCGAGCTTCTCGCTGGTCATGCCGTCAACCACGGGCAGGAAGCCGAACTTGTTCATCAGGTAATCGACGCCGGTTTCAGAGGTGTAGAGCCAGTCGAGGAAATCCTTGCCCAGCTGCTGCTCCTCCTCGGAGGCATCGGCGTTGACGAACCAGTAGGAGGGAATGCCCACCGCGATGGCAGTGCTGCCGCCCACGGGCAGGCCGACCATGCCCATTTCGAAGTCGATGTCATAGGTGGAGAACATGGTGTAGCACCAGTTGCCCTGATGGATGGCCGCGGTCTTGCCGGTGGCGAAGTCGCCGCAGTTGCCGTCGTAGGTCACCTCAAGGGGATTGACCTGGTTTTCGCGGATGGCGACAAACAGCTTGGCGAACTCCTGGAATTCCGGCACGTCAGCCAGCTTGACCTCGCCGGAGAACACCTGCTGGCAGAAGGCCACGGGATCATCCTGCACGGCGAAGGGGAAGTTGAGGATCTGGCCGATGAGGAAGTAGCCTTCCTGCGACAGGCCCAGGCCGGTCAGGCCGGCAGCCTTCTGCTCCTGGATGTAGGCGATCAGGCCGTCCATCGTGGAAATGGCCTCCGGGTCTACCAGGTCCTTGTTGTAGATGATGCCGAAGCCCTCGGCCGTCATGGGCACGCCGGTCTTTTTGCCGTCCACCATGGCGATGAGGTTCTCCTGCACCTTGCCCATCACGTCCAGATCGCTAAGATCCGCCAGGTAGCCGCTCATTTCGGCGATTTCGGAGGCGGAGTTCAGGGTAAACACGGTGGGGCCGGATTCGCTGGCCATGTAGGTCTTGAGGTTCTGATAGTAGTCGTCGCCGGCGATGGGCCACACCTCGACCTCAACGCCCGTTTCTTCCTGATAGGTCTTGGCCAGCTCGACCAGCTGGTCGTAAATCTCGGTCTTTTGCTGGAAGACGACGATCTTGCCGGCGCTTTCCGCCTGCGCACCCGCCAGGCCCAGGCCCAGCAGCAGGCTCAACGCCAATACGATACACGTCAGGGTTTTCATCCGCTTCATGAATAGAAACCTCCCTTTTTTGTTGTTGATACCCCCGAGTTTTGAATCGGTTTAACGATTTACGAAGATTATAGACCAGACATGTATATTCGTCAATACTTTTTGTTCAAAATAGGCAAAGTTAAATTATTTTATTTGTGAATAACATGAATATTTCATGAATTTATATAAAATATCGTGTAAAATATTAACCGGCACCCTGGAAGGATACCGGTTTTTTGCCATGTGAGCGCTGTGTTCTCAGGGCTTCGCTTCTCCCACCGAGGTGCGCCAGACCACACGCGCCTGGATCTTGAACGTCTCGTAGCTCTGGCCCCCCTCGATATTGGCGATGAGGTGCTGCGCCGCAAGATACCCGCGTTCGTAGTTGGGGATGGCCACAGTGGTAAGCCCCAGCAGCTCGGCCAGGGGCGTGTCGTCAAAGCCCGTCACGGCCACGTCCTCAGGGATGCGCACGCCCGCCTCGCGGAAGGCGCGCATGGCTCCGATGGCCATGTTGTCGTTGGCGCAGACCAGCGCCTGCGGCAGCCGCTCGCCGATGAGCAGCAGCTTTGCCGCCTGGTAGCCGCTTTTTTCGCGGTAATCGCCGGTGAGGTAGCTTTCCGGATGAAAGGGGATGCCGTTTTCCGCGAGCACGTC
>CALVNG010000083.1 GCA_944349545.1 uncultured Eubacteriales bacterium | reverse complement strand
GTGAAGGTATCGCCGTCGGCGACCTCCTCGCCCTCGTAGGTCATGGAGGCCACGCGGCTGCCGGGCGCGGCGCTGTAATCCAGCACGTAGGAGAAGCCGTCGCCGTAGATCACGTCGTAATAGGTCAGGTCCTCGGCGCTCACGAACGGGCCGTTTTCGTCCACCTGAATCTTGGTGGCGGCGAACTCCAGCCACGCGCGCAGCTCCTTGCCGCTCATGGTGATCTGGTAGAACCAGTTTTCGTAGCGGTAGAGGCCGAACATGTCGCCCAGGACGATCTCGCCCTCAGGAATCAGGTTTTCCTTGTCGCCGGAGGTCAGCGGGGCCGAGATGGACAGCTGCGCCGGCGTGTCGTCCGTGGGATCGTCGGGGGTGTTTTCGCCGGTGTTGTCATACGCGCCCCAGATCTGCACGCGGTTGATCAGGTCCATGAAGGCCGAGGGCGCGGTGCCCAGGTTCGCGGCCGGGAAGTCGCCCGTGGCGGTGCCGATGGGCTGGAGCATGTACTCGTCCCACGCGGCCTCCTCGTAGGGCTTGAGGGCCGCCTCCAGCGCCTCGTCCACGGGGTAGCCCTCCATGTCCACGGTCTCGGCCTCGATGGTGAAGTCCCCGTCCGCCCTGTCGTAGGTCACCAGCGCCTGGCCGATCATGGCGCACTTGGTATCGGGCGAGACCACGGGCACCACGTCGCCCGCCGCGTCGGTGATCTCGGTCACGGCGTTGAGGTGCTCATGCCCGGCGAACACCAGGTCGATGGTGTCCGTCTGCTCGACCAGCCGGCGGATGAAGTCGGATTCGGCGTCCGTGTCGATGCCGCTGTGGCTGTAGAGCACGATCAGGTCGGAGGCCTCGTCCATCTCCTCCTCGTAGTGCAGGTAGGTGTCGATCACGTTCGCGAAGTAGATGCCCTCCCAGTTGGCGGGCACGTCCCACTTGGGGATGTTGGGGTTGCCGATGCCCATCACGGCCACCTTCACCCCGTCATAGTCAAAGACGCGGTAGGGGTCGTAGCCGTGCCAGGTGGCCCAGTCCTTCGATTCGTCGGAGTTGGTCGCGGCGTCCAGATAGTCGGCCATGGAGACCCACACCTCGTCCTCGCCCCCGGCGGCGGGCGCGGTCAGGTCCTCCAGCTGGCGGTTGAGGATGTCCAGGCCGTAGTTGTATTCGTGGTTGCCGGTCACGAACAGGTCATAGTCCATCATGCGCAGCGCCTTCATGGCCGGGTCCTGCGCGTCGGGCTGGTAGAAGGCGTAGTAGTATGTCAGCGGCGTGCCCTGCACCAGGTCGCCGCAGTCGCCCAGGAACACGTTTTCGTACTGTGCGCGCTGCTCCTTCACATAGGTGGCCACGCGCGTCAGGCCCCGTCCGTACTGGCCGGACTGGCTGACATCCGCCGTGTAGTCGGTCGCATAGAGCTGTCCATGAACGTCCGAGGTGCCCAGGAAGAGGATCTCGACTGTATCCCCCGCCGCCTCGCCGAAGGCCCATACCGGCATGAGCAGGCACAGAACCAACAGGAGCGACAGCACAGTTGCGCTTCGATGCTTCATTTTCACGACTCCTTTTTTCATGTGTGGTTGTACGTACGGTTCAAACACTGTACTTTGATTATATCATAACAAAGAAGGAAAGAGAATACATTCTGCATAAATTGAGAACGCCATTTTCGGCATATATAACAAAATAATGAATGCTTCCATCAAAATATCTGATGGTTTTCCGAAAGGAAGCCCGCGGGGGCGCACATCATTTCCGTGTGCAGGAAAAAAGAGGCAGGCCCTGCGCCCGCCCGTTCGTTGTATGGATGGCGGTTTTCCGCAAAACGGGAAAACAAAGGAGGCATTGGAAAGATGAAAAGACGAATCTGCGCGCTTTTGGCGGCGCTACAGCTCTTTGGCGCGGCGGCGTCGGCGGCCCCGGCCCCTCTGCCGGAGGGCATGGCGTATCTGGCCGCGTGCCGGGTGGAGGGGGAGACCACCGGGGGCGTGACGTTTGCCGTGACGCAGGCGGCGTATGACGGGGCGCTTCTCACCCTCGAGGTCCTTCTGACGCCCAACGACGAGGACACGGCCCTCATGGACAACCAGGTGGAGCTGCCGCCGGAGGACAGCTGGTTCCTCCGGGAAAAGGAGACGGCGGCCGCGCTGGGCGACAGGGTGCTGGGCGTGGTGTGCGACATCGCCGGCCTCACGGACCAGAAGGGCAACAACCTCGCCATGGAGTACCGCTGCACGCCCGCGCGCAGGGGCCGGGCCATGACGTACACCTTCGAGGTCCCCATCCAAAGCGCGTTCGGGGAGGCGCAGGTGGAGCTGTATTTCGGCGTCAACGAGGACCTGGGCTTCCGCTTCGAGCAGGACGCGTGCCTGCTGCTGCGCGTGCCGCTCTTCGCCCTCGTTCCCCTGACGGCGGACTGACGCAAAAAACCCCCGCCTCCGCGCAGGACGCGCGGGAGACGGGGGCCTTTTTTGCGTTTACCGCTGCCCGTAATAGGCGTTGGGGCCGTGCTTGCGCTGGAAGTGCTTCTCCAGCACATGCGCGGGGGCGGGGGCGGCCTGGGGGTCCACCTGCACGGTGTAGAGGGCCATGCGGGCGACCTCCTCCAGCACGACGGCGTGGTACACGGCCTGCGCCGCGTCCTTGCCCCAGGCGAAGGGGCCGTGGTTGCGGCAGATCACGCCGGGCACGTGGACGGGGTTGATGTTTCGGGTCTGGAAGGTCTCCACGATGACCACGCCGGTGTTGTGCTCGTAGCCCGCGTCCACCTCTTCGGGGGTCAGGCTGCGGGCGCAGGGCACGGGGCCGTAAAAGTAGTCGGCGTGGGTGGTGCCGTAGCAGGGGATGTCGCGGCCGGCCTGCGCCCAGCCCACGGCGTGGGGGCTGTGGGTGTGCACGATGCCGCCCAGCTCGGGAAACGCCTTGTAGAGCACCAGATGGGTCTTGGTGTCGGAGGAGGGGTTGAGGGTGCCCTCAACGACCTCGCCGTCCAGGGAGAGGACCACCAGCTTGTCGGGGGTCAGGTCCTCGTAGGATACGCCGGAGGGCTTGATGACCACCAGCCCTTTCTCCCGGTCGATGCCGGATACGTTGCCCCAGGTGTAGGTGACAAGGCCCCGGCGGGGCAGTTCCATGTTGGCCTCATAGACGGCCTGTTTCAGGGATTCTAGCATAAAAGCCTCCTGCGATGTTGTCCGGACGCGCCGCCGGGGGAAGGGCCCGGCGGGCGCGTCCGGACAGGTAAAAAAGTGGGGCTGGAACCGTTATTTCAGCTTCCACGCGAGGTCGGAGAGGAACAGGTCATGCTCCAGCCCCTCCACGGTGGTGTCCCTGGTGATGTGCACAAACTCGATGTCCATCATGCGGGCCCAGTCGCGCATCTGCTCGGCGGTCACGTCGTAGCTCAGTACCGTGTGGTGCGCGCCGCCGGCGGTGATCCAGCAGGTCAGGCCGGTGGTGAGATCGGGCATGGCGCGCCACATGACGCGGGCCACGGGCAGGTTGGGCATGTCCATGATGGGCTTGACGCATTCGATGTCCTGGCAGATCAGGCGCAGGCGGCCGCCCATGTCGATGAGGCTGACCACGATGGCCTTGCCCGCGTGCCCCTCAAAGACCAGACGGGCGGGCGGCTCGCGGTCGCCGATGCCCAGGGGATGCACCTCGATGCGGGGCTTCTCGGCCGCCACGGAGGGGCACACCTCCAGCATGTGCGCGCCCAGGCTGTACTCCTGGCCCTCGACCAGGTGGTAGGTGTAGTCCTCCATGAAGGCGGTGCCGCCGGTCTGGCCCTCGCTCATGGCCTTGAGGATGGCGGTCATGGCGGCCACCTTCCAGTCGCCCTCGCCGCCGTAGCCGTAGCCCAGCGCCATCAGGTGCTGGCTGGCCAGGCCCGGCAGCTGCTTCATGCCGTAGAGGTCCTGGAAGGTGTTGGAGAAGGCCATGCAGCCCTCCTTGTCCAGCATCTTCTTCATGGCGATCTCCTCGCGCGCCTGGTAGCGCACGGTTTCGAGGTCGTCGGTGGCAAAGTCGTAGGTGGCGCGGTAGAGGTTCATCAACTCGTCGATCTCCACGTCGGTGACGGCGTTCATCGTCTCCACCAGCGTGCCCACGGGCCAGGTGTTCACCTGCCAGCCCAGCCTGGCCTGCACCTCGACCTTGTCGCCCTCGGTCACGGCCACCTCGCGCATGTTGTCGCCGAAGCGCATCACCTTGAGCTGTTTGGAGAACGCCACGCCCACCGCGGCGCGCATCCAGTCGCCCAGCTGACGAAGCACCTTCTCGTCCTGCCAGTAGCCCGCGATCACCTTGCGCGGCATGCGCAGGCGGGCGGCGATGAACCCGTGCTCGCGGTCGCCGTGGGCGGCCTGGTTGAGGTTCATGAAGTCCATGTCGATCTCCTCGTTGGGGATCTCGCGGTTGTACTGGGTGGCGAAGTGGCAGTAGGGCTTTTGCAGGTCCACAAAGCCGTTGATCCACATCTTGGAGGGGCTGAAGGTGTGGCACCAGGTAATGATGCCCGCGCACGCGGGCTGATAGTTGGCCTCGCGCACCACGTCGGCGATCTCCTGCTGGGTCTTGGCGGTCACCTTGTAGACGACCTTGCAGGGGAGCTTGCCGGACTGGTTCATCCAGTCGGCCATCTCGGCGGCGCGCCGGGCGACGGTTTCGAGCACCTCGGGCCCGTAGAGGAACTGGCTGCCGACCACAAACCAGAATTCGTACTGCTTCATGCTCATGGGGATGTTCTTCCTTTCCGTATGCAGGGAACGCGGCCCCGCTTATTTCAGATGGGATACGGCGGCGCGCTCGGCCTCCAGCGCCTGCGCGAAGCGCCGCGTGTAGGCCTCAAAGCCCTCGTGATCCGCAGGATCGGGATCGAGGGTGGAGCCGCTCGCTCCCGCAAAGACCCTGTTTTGGAGATACGCTTCCAGCGTCTCGCCGGCCTCGCGGCGCACGCGGTAGGCCGCCAGCAGGGCCATGCCCCAGGGGCCGCCCTCGCCCGCGGTGGCCATCACCGAGACGGGCACGTTCAGCGCCCCGGCCAGGAGCTTCTGCGCGGTGCCCGGCGTCTTGAAGAAGCCGCCGTGGCCCAGCAGCGCGTCCATGCGCACGTGCTCGGCCGCGAGGATGTCCATGCCGATCTTGAGCGTCACGATGGCGCCGTACACCAGCGAGCGCGCGAGGTTGGCAAAGGTGAGGGCGGTGTCCGGCAGGCGCACCAGCATGGGCCGCCCCTCCTCCAGCCCCGTCACCGGCTCGCCGGAGAGGTACCCCACGTCGATCAGGCCGCCGCAGTCCTTCTCGCCCTGCATGGCGGTGTTAAACAGCGTGGTGTACACGTCGCCCTTGCCCAGCGAAAGCCCCGCCGCCTTGGCAAAGCCGTGCAGCGCCTCGGCCCAGGCGTTGATGTCGCTGGTGCAGTTGTTGCAGTGCACCATGGCCACGGGCCGCCCGGTGGGGGTGGTGACCATGTCGATTTCCGGATAGACCTTGCTCAGCGGCTTTTCCAGCACCACCATGGCAAACACCGACGTGCCCGCCGATACGTTGCCCGTGCGCTCGGCCACGCTGTTGGTGGCGGCCATGCCGGTGCCCGCGTCGCCTTCCGGCGGGCACAGCGGCGCGCCCGCCTGCAGCGCGCCCGTGGGGTCCAAAAGCCGCGCGCCCGCATCGGTCAGGCACCCCGCGTCCTCGCCCGCGCCCAGCACGGCGGGCAGAATCTCGCGCAGCTTCCACGGGTAGCCCTTTGCCGCGATCTTTTCGTCAAAGGCCGCGAGCATCCCCGCGTCGTAGTCGCCGGTTTGGCTGTCGATGGGGAACATGCCCGACGCGTCGCCCACGCCCAGCGCCTTCACGCCCGTGAGCTTCCAGTGCACATAGCCCGCCAGCGTGGTCAGGAAGGCGATGTCCTTGACGTGCGCCTCTCCATTCAAAATCGCCTGATACAGGTGCGCGATGCTCCAGCGCTGCGGGATGTTGAAGGAAAACAGCGCCGTCAGCTCCTCCGCGGCCCTGGCGGTCATGGTGTTGCGCCAGGTGCGGAAGGGCGCGAGCTGGTTGCCCGCCGCGTCAAAGGGCAGATAGCCGTGCATCATGGCCGAGACGCCCACGGCCTCCAGCCGGGTGAGGGGCTCGCCGCAGGTTTCCAGCGTATTGCGGGCCAGATCCGCATACGCGTCCTGAATGCCCGTCCACACATCGTCCAGATGATAGGTCCACACCCCGTCCTCCAGACGGTTTTCCCAGTCGTGCGCGCCCATGGCCACGGGCGCGTGATCCGGTCCGATCAGCACCGCCTTGATGCGCGTGGAGCCCAGCTCAATGCCCAGCGCGCAGCGTCCCTCGCGGACCCACGCGGCCTGCTCCTGGTTTTGCATATTCTGTTCCCTCCTTGAAAGATGGTTATCCCATATAGTATTCGATGGATACTCCCGCCGCTCCTCTTTCACAGACAGATCCCCTGCGGGACCTGCCCGCAGGGGCATGAGGGGACCTGACAATCAGCTGCGGCGCGCCTTGACCTTGGCGAAGATCGCCTGCAGCACGATGAAGAAGCACAGAAGGAGCGCGGTGACCACGTTGGGCCAGGAGGAGCTGAGCTTGCCGTTGGTCTTGACCAGCGAGGAGATGGTGCCGTTGATGAGCACCCCGAAGAAGGAGCCAAACACGTTGCCCACGCCGCCGGTGAGGAGCGTGCCGCCGATGACGGCGGAGGAGATGGCGTCCATCTCCAGGCCCAGGGCCTGGCGGGTGGTGCCGCACATGGTATTGAGCACGTAGCAGATGGCGCCGATGGAGGTGAGCACCGAGCAGAAGATGTGGGCGCTGAAGCGGGTGCGGCGCACATCCAGGCCCATGAGGGCGGCGCTCTGCTGGTTGCCGCCCACGGCGTAGAGGCTGCGGCCGAAGCGGGTGTAGCGCAGGATGAGGAAGGTGGCGATCAGCACCAGGATGGCGATGATCACGTAGATGCTGACGTTGGGCACCATGAGCTTGCCCTTTTTGTTGAGGTACGCGCCGATTTCAAAGGGCATGTTGAACTTCATGGTGGAAAGCTGGGTCATCAGCGAGCTGGAGGTGATGGACACCTGCTGGGTGGAGATCACGGCCGTCATGCCGCGGGCGAAGAACATGCCCGCCATGGTCACGATGAAGGGCTGGATGCCCAGATACCCCACGCAGTAGCCCTGAATGATGCCGAACACCACGCCGATCACCAGCATCAGCGGGATGAGCAGCTGGGCGGGCAGGCCCCAGGACTCCACGCCCACGGCCAGGAACATGCACTCCATGGCGATGAGCGCGCCCACGGAGATGTCGATGCCGCCGGTGATCATCACGGCGGTCATGCCGCAGGTCACGCAGATGAGGCCGGCGTTGTTTTTGAGGATGTCCAGGAAGGTTTGCAGCTTGGTGAATCCCTTGTCCGCGTAGGCGATGCAGCCGGCGGCGTACATCACCACGAACAGGCCGATGGTGAGCAGCAGCAGAATGGTGTTGCTGTTCATGCGCTTCTTTTCTTTGACAGCGGGCTTGGCGTGAATCATGCCTGCGCCTCCCTTCCGGCGGTCATCATGGCGTTTTTGACGGCGGCGCGCTTGGCGAAGTAGGCCTTGACCGCCGGGGACTGGATGGTGACGATCAGAATGACGATGACGGCCTTGAACACCGGGGCCTGCGCCGAGGACACGCCCAGCGCGTAGAGCGTGGTGGTGATGGCCTGGATGGTGTAGGCGCCGATGATGGAGCCGGAGAGGCGGAACTTGCCGCCGCCGAGGCTGTTGCCGCCCAGGGCCACGGCCAGGATGGCGTCCATCTCAAGGTTGAGGCCGATGTTGTTGGTATCGGCGGAGTAGATGCGGCTGGTGGCCGTGATGCCCGCGATGCCCGCGAACAGGCCGCACACCACGTAGCAGATGAAGATGATCGCGGCCGACTTGTAGCCGGAGATGCGGGCGGCTTCCTTGTTGATGCCCACGGCCTGCACGTAGGTGCCCAGGGCCGTGAACTTGAGGACCAGCGCCGTCACGGCGATGCACAGCACCGTGATCAGGATGGGCGTGGGGAAGATCCAGCAGTAGCCGCCGAAGAACTTGAAGCTTTCGACGTTGATGTAGACGATGTTGCTGTTGCAAAGCAGCAGGCCGATGGCGCGGCCGGCGGAGAAGAGGATCAGCGTTGCGACCATGGGCTGAATCTTCAGCCCGGCCACCAGGAAGCCGTTGAACGCGCCGCACAGGCACGCCACCAGGATGCCGGCCAGCACGCCCAGCCACAGGGGGATGGCGTACTCGTTGACGTTGACGTTGCCAAACCCGGCCAACAGCACGCAGCACACGCCGCCCGCCAGCGACATGACCGAGCCGACCGAGATGTCCGTGCCGGCGGAGGCGGAGACGACCAGCGTCATGCCCAGGGCGAGGATGGCGGCCTCGCTGCCGCGGTTCAAAATGTCGATCAGGCGGCCGTAGAGGATGCCGTTGTTGATGGAGATGGTAAAGAAGTTAAAGATCGCGTTGCCGTTGGCCACGTCGTAGATGATGTTGACCAGCATGACCAGCACCATGGAAAACAGGGGCAGGAACAGCTGGTTTTTGGTTACCTTTTTCACAAATGTCATCGTAGCCTCACCCCTCCGCTATGGTCTTCATGACCTTTTCCTGGGTCATGTCGCCGCTGAGCTCGCCCACCTTGGCGCCGTCGCGCAGAACCGCCAGGCGGTTGCAGGTGCGCAGCATCTCCTCGATCTCGGAGGAGATGAACAAAACGCCCTTGCCCTCCTGCGCCAGCTGGATGACCAGCTTCTGAATCTCGGTCTTGGTGCCGATGTCGATGCCGCGCGTGGGCTCGTCCAGGATCAGGAAATCCGGGTTGGTGGCCAGCCAGCGGGCGATGATGACCTTCTGCTGGTTGCCGCCGGAGAGCTGCTTGATGGGCGTCTCGCGGCTGGCGCACTTGATCTGGAGCAGGTCGATGAATTTGTCCGCGATCTCCTCCTGCTCCTTCATGGGGATCAGGTCCACGATGCCGCGCTTGGCCTGCATGGCCAGGATGATGTTCTCGCGCACGCTCAAATCCCCGATGATGCCCTCGGCCTTGCGGTCGTCGGGCAGCATGCCCATGCCCAGGTGCATGGCGTCGATGGGGTGGCGGATCCTGGCCTCCTGGCCCTTGACCTTGAGGGTGCCGGTCTGGGCGCGGTCGGCGCCGTAGATGGCGCGGGCCAGCTCGCTGCGGCCGGAGCCGAGCAGGCCGGTGAGGCCGATGACCTCGCCGCGGCGGAGCTTTAAGTCAAAGGGCTTGATCTTGCCGGCGTGGCTGAGGCCCTCGGCGTCGATCAGCTCCTCCTTGGACACGTTCAGCCCGCCCTCGGGCTTGATGGAGGCCAGGTCGTCGAAGTCCTTGCCCATCATGGCGGCGATCAGCTTGACGCGGGGCAGGTCCGCGATGGGGTACTCGCCCACGAGGGTGCCGTTGCGCAGCACCGTGATGCGGTCGCACACGGCGTAGACCTGCTCCAGGAAGTGCGTCACGAAGATGATGCCCACGCCCTTGTCCCGCAGGCTGCGCATGAGGGTAAAGAGCTTTTCCACCTCCACATCGTCCAGGGAGGAGGTCGGCTCGTCGAGGATGAGCACCTTGCAGTCCATGTCCACCGCGCGCGCGATGGCGATCATCTGCTGCATGGCCAGGGAGTACTCCTCCAGGTCGCGCGTCACGTCCACGGGCAGGTGGAGCTGCTCCATGAGCTGGCGCGCGCGGGTGATCATGGCCTTGCGGTTGATGGTGTGCAGCTTCGACATCGGCTCGCGGCCGATGAAGAGGTTCTCCGCCACCGAGAGGTTGGGGCAGAGGTTGACCTCCTGGTACACGGTGGAAATGCCGCGCTTTTGCGCCTCCAGCGTGGAGTGGTTGCGCACGGGCCCTTCAATGCCCTCCACGCGGATCTCGCCCGCCTCAAAATCGTTTACGCCTGTCAGACATTTGATCAGCGTGGACTTGCCAGCGCCGTTTTCGCCCATCAGCGCGTGGATCTCGCCCTTGCGAAGGGTGAAATCCACATGGTCCAGCGCCTTGACCCCCGGGAAGGTCATGGTGATGCCGCGCATGGTCAGGACGACGTTGTTTTCCATAGGGCCCCACGTCCTTTCAT
>CALVNG010000082.1 GCA_944349545.1 uncultured Eubacteriales bacterium | reverse complement strand
AAGCGGGTGGGATGCCGGCTATGTTTATGCGGAAGTGACGACGGATGGTGAGACGATTCGCGGTTTTGTTCCCATTCAGGACCTGGCATTGGCGGAACAATGATGATAGCATATCAACTTTGAAGCGGTATACCGCACGCCTGTTTATTCGATAAGACAGGCAATCCCATAACGCAGAATACTGACGGAGGGCAGAGCCAACGCAGCCGCAACAAAACCGGCAAAGCCACGGAGGGCTCCGGGGCCGAAGGAAGCATAAAGCATCAATGCGATGAACGCGGCGATCTCCGTTCCGTTGAAAATGTGAACCGGGATGTGGTAAGCTATCCCTATGACGAGAACGGAAACAGAACCTCGACGACATACCCCGACGGGCGCGCGGTTTCCTACACCTGCGACCGGATGAGCCGCATGACCGGCGTGACGGGGACCGGATGGGGAGATCGCCTGAATCTACGGGCAAGGCAGTATGAGCCAATACTTAGTAGGTTTAGCCTGGCAGATAAGAACAGGAGAACTCCACTTACTCCCATTTCACTGACGCGCAATTGAAACAGATATCATTGATGTTCAAACAGGTTTACCTAGAATACCGGTCACAAAAGGCGGGCCGTTACATGACTGTACAAAATCAGCAAGGAAAAACAACTGCGCAATGGATGCCCCAGAAAACGGGAAGTGCTCCCATGCTTGCAGCAAACACTTCTGTAAAGCATTTCCCCAACATGGGACATCTACATGGAGCGTGATACGGAAATGAGAAACAAAGGGAAAATCATGCTTTGCGTTTTTGCATTGGTTTTGCTTATCGGAATCGGCATACTCTCACTCCCCATTCGACAAACGATCACTCCGGAATTCTTGTGCGCTTTTCCACAAGAGACGAATTATCAGGAAAAACGGACTTCGCTAATATCGGAAACTGTGGATCAGACACGCCATATACGTATGACCCTTTGGTTTCCTGTTTCTGAAAAACCATATACTGAAGCAAGCGAATCCAGATTGAGGGAAATCATTGGTGATGATTTTTTACTGGATTTCCAGCAGTACACCTATATCATCTCACTGGGATACACTGTGCGTGCGATATACAAAGTTGAATATTTAATCTCAGAAATGTCCCCGACGGGAAACGATAGGTTTGGAGAAGCATTTGCCGATCTTTCAAGTAATTGTAGCGGCAATCAGGCATACTTGTATAGAATTCCCAAAGACTGGATAGACATCAAGTATTATAATCGGTTTGACGGCAACTATTGCATCATTGATTAATGCCACAGATCACGAGCACGACGTTGCTGGAAATATCATTTCCGTCACGGACGCCAAGGGCAGAAAAGGCACCTTCCCCTATGACCTGAACGGCAGGTCGTTTACCCCGACAGAACCAAAGACGGCACGGAATGCGACCTCCTTGGACGGGTGGCGAAAGCCGCGCCGCGCACAGGGCTGGACGGCGGAAAGCCAGCTGGAGCAAGTGGCCTGTGCCAACGGCGTAGAGCAGCGACTGACCTACGACCTGGCGGGCAACGCGATTGCGGAGACGGACGCGGACGGCAGCACGAAGCAGCAACGGTACGACAGGATGAACCGGCTGACCTGGTGGCGGACGAGCTGGGGAACAAAACGGCCTGTGCGTATGACGCGCAGGACAGCAACGTCAAGGTGACGCTGCATTGAAGCGCATTACCCGGTATACTTGGACAAGAATGGCAACATGCTCACCGAGACCGACGCGCTGGGCAACAGGGCGCAGTACACCTACGCGCCGGAGGGTTGGCTGGAAAGCATCGCTAAAACAGACGGGACCGTCCTCGCATTTGAATATGATAATGTTCATCCAAAACCTGGGCGACGGTCAGAGGGTGGAAAGCAGCCGCAACAAAACCGGCAAAGCCACGGGGAGCTCCGGGGCCGAAGGAAGCATAAAGCATCAATGCGATGAATGCGGCGATCTACACAATGCGATGAACGCGGCGATCTCCGTTCCGTTGAAAACGTGAACCGGGATGTGGTAAGCAATCCCTATGACGAGAACGGAAACAAGACCTCGACGACATACCCCGACGGGCGCGCAGTTTCCTACACCTGCGACCGGATGAGCCGCATGACCGGCGTGACGGGGACCGGATGGGGAGATCGCCAGTCACACCTGCGACGCGGCGGGCGCAGAACGGAAACGTCCGGCAGGCGCAGAACGGAAACGTCCGGCAGCACCTTGACAACCGCAGAAAAAGGTTATCCGCCGACTGAAACGCCGGGAGTTTATTCTTCTGTGATTGCCATGTAAGAGACGCCCATATCATGGAGATTGACGAATATGGAGATGCAGACCTCTATCTTGAAACAACGGACTTCAAGCGGTATCGGCTGGTGCTGCTGAATGCGGGCAAGCGGGTTGGTGGAATCATTGATTTTGAAACAGGAGAAACGGTCTTTGTGTTTTTGCCGTAATGCGGCTTTCTTTCGGGCCTCATATTGATGAAGGGAGATGAAATGATGCCGGAATGCCTCGCTGTGATGATGGTCAATCTGTTGTTGTTTGCCAATGTTCTTGCGGCGGTATATCCTCAACAAAATGCATGCTCAGCATCTGACCAAATCGCCTGGTCAATCAATATCCCTGTTGCGCAAGAACCGGTTGCCCTTGCGGAAATAGAGACTTATAACGAGCGCGCGGCTTTCCATGCGATAAAAAGGCGCTGGGTTGCGAAGATGACGCTGTAAAAGCGATAATAAGCCAATTATGGAGTCCAGGAGGCCTGTATGGTTGAAGATGGAGCCTATCCGGCATCCATATCCATGAGCATACGAACAGAGGATGGAGATACAAGGAGAGTGCTAATGACAGACGATTATGTACTTCAAAGCATTTTAGATGCCCAAACGTTAGAGTGCGTCTTCTTTTTTGCATATTGAGACATGCTATCGCAGTATTTGACGCCATAGGGCAGCCTCCTGCTATGGCGCGATACAAGCTGTCAGAGAAAAAGAAAACGGCAGGCATAGAAAAAACGCCCATGCTCGAAAAGAGATTCCCGGCAGGGGCGTTCGTCTGTTTTTGGTGAAATGTTCGGCGGCTCAGGCTCTGCCCTGCCTGCGCCGGTTCACCGCCAGCGCCGTCAGGCTGCAAAGACTCGCGATCATCAACGCCGCCCACCAGCCCGGATGACTGCCGTCGCCCGTCCGGGGCGGATCGGGATAGGCGGGAATGGAGATCATGACCGGATCGCTCACCGCGTTCAGGATATCCTTTACGACAAAATACACATACTGCCTGCCGCCGGAAAGCCCGGTCAGACGGAGCGTGATCTCCTCATCAGCGACGCACGGATCTCCAGCTCCGGAGGTGTCGATCCGCGGCTCTTCCATCCACCTGTCCGATACCATGTAGTAATAGCTGCCGGTCTCGTCGCTTGAGAAGGTGATTGTCGCTTCGGAGGGGCTTAGGCGTTCCACCCTCTTTGCCTTGACAATGGGCTCGTAAACCGTCACGCCGTTTGTGAGCACGGCATGATCCATGCCGATGATCACGGAGGACTGCGTGGTGTAAAGCTCGTGGATCGTCAGCTTTGCTCCGCCGTTTCTCCTGATTGTAAGCCGGCTGTCGGCTGGCATCACGAGCCGGTCAATCGTGACGCTGCCCTCAGGGAGTCCGGTGAGGTTGACCGTCATTTCTCCATCTATGTAGAGCATCCCGATGGATACCCTCGCATCCCCCACGCTGCCCACATCGGCAGGCGACGCGGCGCTGATGTGGACCGTCATCTCCTCAGCCGCAAAGAGCGCTCCGATGGATACGCTGACATTTCCCGACTTGCCCATGACGGTCAGCGTCGGCGTGCAGAGCACGCCCTCCGCCACAAGGGAAGCATCGCCGGCCGGGCCGACCTTGCCTGCCGCGCCACCGTCCCCGCCCGCGCCGCCGATGCCGCCGTCGCCGCCGTTTCCGCCGTTGCCGGTGGTCCAGGTATAAGTCGATGAATCTCTCATAATCCCGCCTTTTCCGCCCCCGCCGCCGAAGTGTTCGGCGCCGCCGCGCCCGTTGGCCATGCCGGTATTGTAACCGGGGTCCGGATCACTGTCGTAGTCTCCGGGCTTGGTGGGAGGCTGACCCATTTGTCCAACCTGTACGCCTCCCGCGCCGTTTTGTCCGCTTGTACCCCCGTAGCCGCCGGTCCCGCCGTAACCGCTGTCGCCGCCCGTGCCGCACCATGCGGACGTATATTTGATCTGCGTTCCGGAAGTGATCGTGACCCGGTCTGCGAATACGTATTCTGACGTCAGCGTGAGGGAAGCATCGCCGCCCGTTCCGCCGTCTCCGCCATCTCCGCCGTCTCCGCCCCGGCCCCCATCGCCGCCGCGACCGCCGTTGCCACCATCGCCGCTTATATGGGCTGAGAAGGAGTTGAAATCACCGCCGTTCCCGCCGTGACCACCGTTGCCGCCGTTCCCGCCGACACCCCCGTGTCCTCCGTCGCCACCGTCGCCGCCGTCGCCGCCCGTTACGGCAATCGTGCCAAAGACCTCGTCGGGAGACTCCAGCGAAAGCGGCTGGCCGTCCGTGCCGTCCTGTCCGTTTGCGGCTTTTGCCTGATCGGCGCCCCGGGCCCCGTCCGCGCCGTCGGCACCGCGTTTGCCACCGTTTGAGATAGTGGCTGTTTTCCCGTTTCCGCCATTTCCACCATTCCCGCCATTTTCCGCTTTTTGCGTCTGATCATGCCCTTTTTCCCCATCCATTCCGTTTCCTGCCGCGACGGTAAGATCGGCCCCTGCCGCGAATGCCGGGCTAGGTATTTGCACAAACAGTATCGAGAGAATCATGAAAAGAATCAGGGGTTTTTTCTTTGCCATCCAACCGTTCCTCCCGGTGCAAAAATGCATTTTTATATATACCATACCGCATTTTGGGCGTCAATGCTTTCATCGGATTGCAAATGGCGGGGTCAAGTGAGCGGCTGTTCTCAAGCGTTTTCCGGCGCCGCGATCATTTTCGAAAAACGCAAGCCGGCAAGCCGGACCGTTTGGGGCTGAGCCCAGGCGAAAAGAGCGGTTCGTCCGCTTGCGTTTGAGGCGCGAGAATGGTACAATCAGACCATTATTTGGCCTAAAGGACAAGGGGAGAGACGATGAGCATTACTGTGGCGGACGTGATGAAGCTGCCGTCCATGCGCGGAGCGAAGGTGCTTGGCGGGACGGACGGACTGACAAGGGTTGTGTCCTCAATTTCCGTATTGGAATATGCGCGTCCCAACGCGATACAATCCGAACTGCTGAATCGCATTGAGTTTCTCGGCAACGAGCTCGCCATCACCGGCTTTATGAACGATCCTGACGACGTGGAGCTGCAATGCACCAACCTTCGCCGCCTGGCAGGCATCGGCGAGGTCGGCGTCATCCTTTTCTATGTCGGCATCGTGATGAAAAAGGTGGACCGTCGGCTGATCGAGGTGGCCAATGAGCTCCATTTCCCTCTGATCTGCATGCCTGTGGGACAGATGAACCAGCGCTACAGCGAAGTGATCTGCGAGGTCATGGAGCTGATTTATCGGGATCAGATGGCCAGTACAAACCTGGTCAGCGAGCTGCTGGAGCAGGCCGTCGGCCTTGCGCCGCATCAGCGGACCGTGGACAGCATGCTGCGCCTGCTGGCGGACAGGCTGCACGCTTCCATCGCGCTGATGGATCGCTCGCGGCGCGTGCTCAACGAAGCGGCATGGCCCCGTTCCCTGGACCAGACCATCAAAGATCGGCTGAGCGCGGCGGAGTTTCCGGCCTCCGGTTCATGGGGATGGTGCGGGGAGCTGGGCATCCATATCTACCGTGACAGCATTCAGACGTGGGAACATCACGCGATGGATCTGCTCATCTTCAAGGAGGGAGAAGCCCTCGACGTAGTGCTCACCCGGCAGACGGTGGAGGTTGTTCAGCTGACGGTGAGCATCTGGTCGGACAAACATGACCGCATCGTCATCGGCGAGCTGGTGCGCGCGATCCTTCAGGATGAGCCGATGAAGATGCGCCGCCTGGCAGATATTTTTCACGTCGACGTCGCCTCCATCAACTCCATGTGGCTCATCAGCGGAGACACGGCGGAGGACCGGGAGAAGCTCCCGGACGTCCTCGAAGCCGTTCTGCGTGATACGAAGGCGTACTCCAAGACGGCGATCGCCGATATCTATGAGGGAGAAATGGTGCTGTTCATCATCGGCCCGGACAACATGCAGGACGTCCGGGCGCTGACGGAGGCCATCGGAAACGAACTGTCCGGGCGGCATATAGGCGCTACGCTGACGCGCTGCCATGCGCTGAACACGACTACGCGTGTGCGTGAAGCGTTTTTAAGCCATCGCGTAGCGCTGGACGCTGCAAAGCAGATCTTTCCCGGCCAGTGGGCGTATACGCTGGAACAGATTGATTTTGCGCGGCAATGTCAGGAGCTGATCGGCCGCGGCGAACGCGCGATGGAGGAGGCGCTGCGCTGTGTTGCGGCCCTTCATCACGGCGACGATTGCCTCCTGGAAACGTTGGAACACTACCTTCTGGACGCGCGGCTAAATGTGACGCGGACGGCGGATATGATGTTTCTGCACAAAAACACCATCAAATACCGCCTCCAACGCATTGCCGAACGTCTGGGCTTTGTTCCCGGCGATCTGCCCGAAAGCATCCCACTGTTCACCGCCTGCGCGCTTGACCGGCTTCTGCGCGGCCGCTGATTACCGATACCGTTTCCTTTTTTGCGGCGTCCATTTGTCCTTTTGGACAAATGGACGCCGCGTTTTTTCTGCTTTGCGGATAAATACATTCACCGGGATGCACGCTATAATCTTTTTATTCTTTTATTCCGCGTAAGCGGCGCAAGGAGGAAGATTCCATGACTCAAAAGAATTCCGGCTTTGAGATCAAGGCGGAACAGCGGCAAAGCTGGCTGAGCATTGCCATGGTATGGGCGGGCGGCATGATCTGCGTGCCCTGCCTGATGATCGGGGGCGTGCTGGTCGGCGGTGGCCTTAGCTTTGGACAGATCATCGCATCCATCCTGTTGGGCTACGGCATGATCTGCGCCTATATGATCTTTATCGGCATGCAGGCCTGCGATACCGGCCTGCCGGTGTCGGTGATGGCCTCGGGCGCGCTGGGCGAAAAAGGGGCGCGCTACATTATTTCCACCATTCTCGCCATCGCCTGCATCGGCTGGTTTGGCATCCAGTCCGGCGTGTGCGGCAGCGCTTTCGCCTCGCTGGGCGCAAACATGCTGGGCTACGAATCGGCCAGCCCCATCGCCGTGACGATCTGTTCGCTGGTCTGGGGCGCGATCATGCTCCTGACAGCCTGCCTGGGCTTCAAGGGCTTGAAGTGGCTCAACTACATCGCCGTTCCCGCGCTGGTGGTGGTGTGCCTGTACGGCATCATTGCCAGCATGGTGCAAAATGACGGGGCCGAGAGGCTCGCCGCATACAACCCGCAGGTTTCCAGCGGGCTGGTGTTCGGCATGAGCATGGTGGTGGCGTCCTTCGCGCTGGGCGGACTGATCTCCGCCGACTACTGCCGCTTTGCCAAAAACCGTGGCGATGTGGTCAAGTCCTCCATCGTGGGCGTGATTCCCGCCGGGCTGTTCATGCTGCTGACTGGCGGCGTGATGAGCATTGTCACGGGCCAGTACGATATTTCCATCATCCTCTCCAACCTGGGCGTGCCGTTCTTCGGCCTGCTGGCCCTGGTGCTCGCCACATGGACCACCAACGTGACCAACGCCTATTCCGGCGGCCTTGCGCTGTCCAACCTGCTGGGCTTTGACGAGAGCAGGTTCAAGATCACCACTGGCATTGCCGGCGGCGTAGGCACGTTGCTGGCCGCCTTCGGCGTGCTGTCCAGGTTTGAGGCTTTCCTCAGCCTGATGAGCGCGCTCCTGCCGCCGTTGGCTGGCGTTATCATCGCCAATTACTGGATCGTCGGCAAAGGGCAGAGGGAGACGTTCAAAGTGCAGGAAGGTGTTTCTGCGCCGGGACTGGTCTCCTATCTGGTCGGCGCCTTCGTCGCCTGCCTGACGGGCGGGACGTTCGCATCCTTCTCCTTCCTGGCCTGGCTGAACCTGCCCTTCTTCGTAGGCCCGGTGAACGGCATCATCGTATCGCTGATTCTTTACGTGGTGCTCGCCAAAGTGATGAAGAAAGACTCCGGCAAAGGCTCCACTCAGACAGCAAGCCATAAATGAGGTGAAAACATTGAGAAAGCTCGGTATTCAACAGATTGAGGACATCGCGCTGGGTGCATCGCTCCTGGGCGCGGGTGGCGGCGGCGACCCCTACATCGGCAAGCTGATGGCGATTGGCGCGATTCGCGAATGCGGCGAAGTGACGCTCATTTCGCCCGAAGAAGTGCCCGACGATGCGCTGATTATGCCCATCGCCATGATGGGCGCTCCGACCGTACTTTGCGAAAAAGGCATCGGCGGCACCGAATACAGGCGCATCTTTGAAATGGTGGAGCGCTATTTTGGGCGCAAGGTCTACGCGACGATGCCGATGGAAGCGGGCGGCGTCAATTCCATGCTGCCCATCGCGGCGGCGGCGCGCCTCGGCCTGCCCATGGTCGATTGCGACGGCATGGGCCGCGCCTTTCCGGAACTGCAAATGGTCACCTTCACCATCGGCGGCGTATCCGCCACGCCCATGGCCCTGACCGACGAGAAGGGCAACAGCGTCATTTTCGAGACCATCACCAACCAGTGGACGGAGGAACTGGCGCGTTCCGTCACCATGTCCTGCGGCGGCAGCGTGACCTGCTCGCTGTATGTCATGGACGGAAAGACGATGAAGGACTATTCCGTGCATGACATCGTCACCCGCAGCGAACAGCTCGGCAAGGCCATCCGCAATGTGAAAAACGCGACGGACTGCACGCCGGAGGAGAGCTTTCTGGCCTTCTCAGAGGGTATCCGGCTGTTCAAGGGGAAAATATCGGACGTGCTGCGCACCACCAACGGCAAGTTCAACTTCGGCAAGGTACAGCTGGAGGGCATCGGTGACTGCAAGGGGCATCACGGCGAGGTGACCTTCCAGAACGAGAACCTCTGCGCCAGCGTGGACGGCAAAATTCTTGCCACGGCGCCGGACTTGATCTGTCTGGTGGATACGGAAACCTTTATTCCCGTCACCACGGACGGGCTGAAATACGGTAAGCGCGTGCTGGTGGTAGGCCTGAAGTGCTATCCCATGTGGCGCACGCCCAAGGGCCTTGAGCTGGTGGGCCCGCGGTATTTCGGCATCGACGCGGATTATATCCCAGTGGAAGAGCGCGTCAAGGGAGGTGCGGCAAATGTATAAGCTGGGCATCGACGTGGGCGGCACCAACACGGATGCGGTCCTCATCGACGAACATCTGAAGGTTGTCTCTGAGGTCAAGTATCCTACTTCGGGTAATATCTTTGAGGGCATCATGGGCGCGGTGCAGAAGCTGCTCAAGCAGACGCAGGTGGACCGCAGCCAGATCCGTCAGGCGATGCTGGGCACGACGCAGTGCACCAACGCCATCGTCGAGCGCAAGAACCTGGCAAAGATCGGGCTTTTGCGCATCGGCGCCCCGGCGACCGTGGGCGTTCCGCCGATGGTGGACTGGCCGGAGGATATCCGCTTCATCTGCGAAAAGAGCGCGATCATCGGCGGCGGCTTTGAATATGACGGCAAGGAGCTTGCGCCTTTGGACGAGGCGGCTGCGCGCGATTTCTTTGCGCAGCTCAAGGGAGCGGTGCACTCCGTCGCCATTTCGTGCGTCTTTTCCACGGTGCGGGCGGACCACGAGCGCCGCGCGGCGGAAATCTGCCGCGAGGTCATGGGGGAGGATGTGCACATTTCCATCTCCAGCGAAATCGGCTCCATGGGCCTGATTGAGCGCGAGAACGCCACCATTCTCAACGCCGCGCTCTGTCAGGTGGCGGAGCGCTTCACGGAGGGATTTGCCTACAGCCTCGCGCAGGAGGGCATCACCAACGCGGAGGTCTACCTCTCCCAGAACGACGGCACCCTCATGACCATGGAGCATGCGCGCCGCTATCCGATTCTGACCATCGCCTGCGGCCCCACCAACTCCATCCGCGGCGCAAGCTACCTGAGCCATCTGGACAACGCCATCGTCATCGACGTGGGCGG
>CALVNG010000081.1 GCA_944349545.1 uncultured Eubacteriales bacterium | reverse complement strand
GCGGCGATGACCGGCATGGTGTGATACTTTCCCAGCAGGTCCAGATAGCCACGGTAGAGATCGGAGGTATCAAGGTTGATGAGAATGTCCCCCAGGGCGTCGGCCTGCCGGGGCGTAAGGTATTGGAGATAGTCCCTCGAAAACCTGTTGAGACGGTAGGCCGTATAATAGCCGGAGAGCAGCGCGTCGGAAGGCAGCACATGCTCCGCGTCCAGGCGGCTGTACTTGAGAAAGCGGGCCGAGTAGAGGTCCGTAAACTCAAACGGGTCGTTGGAGGGGCTGTTGACAAAGCCAATCAGACGCTGCTGCTTGTATTTGGCCGTTTCATAGCTGACGATCCGGTCCATGATCCGCGCCAGCACCGCCTCAAAGCGCGTGGCCTGAGGCCCCGTGGAAAAATAGGCGCCCTGATAGGATGTGGGATAGAGGGTGCTTTCGTTCAGATAGGCGATGTTGCCGCTGTCCCATTCGTGTCCCACGAGGTATCCCACAACCCAGGGGGAGAGGTCCCAGCGGTAATTGCCGGTTCCGCCCGTGTTTCCCAGGAGGATGGCCCGATTGCCGTGGATCACGTCCACGGCAGTGACGCCGTTTTCCAAAAGCAGGCCCAGAAAGCCGTCGTCATAGATATCCCTGAAGCCGTAGTTGGCCCGGTCCGACACCTGAAGGCCCTGCAGCAGATACAGCGGCGCGTCGTGCGAGGTGTTGAACTGATACAGCGCCTGATAGAAGTCGTCGTCCGCGATGGTATAAACCCGGACCGTATTGGCCCCCAAGGCCGCAATCGCCTCCAGCCAGCGGGTATAGTCCTCCACATCCGGCGCAAAGTCCAGCACGGCGCCGCCCGGCATGTTGGTGGACAGGTCCACCCCGCGGATCTCAAACGCGCGCCAGCTTCCGCTTTCATCTTTGCGCAGGATATCCCTGCCCAGGACGCGAAAAACCGGCTCGACAGCAACCTCCTCCCGCAAGTCGATGTACAGCCCGCGCACCATGACCGCATAAAAGCTCAGGACCCCCACGCAAACCAGGACGCATATCACGATAATAAACCGTTTGAGCATTGCCGCTTCTCCTTACTCCACCCGCTCGGATGCGGTCTTGGACGGATGGCAGAACTGGCGCAGGGTTTCGATGTTTTCATCCATCCATTTTGCGCGGGTCCGGAGGTATTCCTTCATGCGCGCCACCGCGTCCCTGTAACTGGACGGATTGACGGAAAGGATCGTCTCCCCTTCGTCCGGGAGCCGGCGGCCATGGTTGCCGGCGAGGAAGGGGTTGTAGCTGTACCCCCACACGGATTCGTTGCGCTCTATGGCGGGGCCCAGATATTGGATCACGCCGTCGATATAGTCGTCGAGGTAGTCATCGGACAAAACGCCCCGCCTGAGCTGCCGGTAGCGGGCGATCACGCGCTCCACAAAGCGCTCGTTGGTCATCAGGCGTCCGTACCAGCTGCGGTTGGCCAGGAAGAAGCCGTGCCAGGAAAAGGCCCGGAAGAAGTTGTCCAGCACGTTGTTATAATCCCATACCGGCCCGATGTGCAGCGTTCCGCGCACATCCCGGTACAGGTAGGTGGAACGGGAAAAGCCGTCGTTGTTGGCCAGAAGCTCCTGGAGAATATAATAATCCACGAAGGATTCCACGTTGATGTGTTCCTCGTAGGGGTAGCGCCCCAGCACCATATCGGCGGAGTAGAAGCCGCGCTCGATTTCGCTGATGTCGCGCGCGATGTAGTCGGCCATCTCCCGGGTGAGGTTATCGGCGTTGGGGTAGAGGATCTGGAAGCTGGTTTTGGTGTTTTCGCCAAATTCCAGCTGATGGGTGTACCAGGTGTAATTGTCCAGAATCGCAAGATCGTCCTCCGCATTATCCAGCAGGAGAAGATAGCTTGTCCTGCTGCTTCCCTCCTGATACTCGCTGAGCCTGACCCGATAATCGCTTTGCTTGATCGTCTCCATCAGCACATAGACGCCCTGGTATTCCCCGTCCAGAATCACCTCGCAAAACCGCACGTCGGGAGCGTAGCCCATGATCTCGGCGGATATGTTCATCCACATGTAATTGCGCAGCAGCGTCTTGTCCAGGTAGGGGCCGTGCAGGGCCCAGTCGTTGTCCGGGTTCATGCCCAGCAGGGAAAGGTCGAGATTCTCGCTGGCCGTCTCGTCGGTCACGAGCTTGATGCGGTAGTTCTTCTTGTCAAAGCTTCTGGAGCTGTTGCCCCGGATGCGGAACAGCGCTTTGGCTGCCTGGTCGGCCGGATCGGACGCGTGATGCCACGTTCCCTCCCGCTCGACCGTCTCCAGCGTGACGACGATTTCGGCCATGCCGTCCGGCGTCGTGGTATAGCCAACAACGATATCGTTTTCATCCCGAATGACGTTTCCGGGGATTTCCTGACCGCCGGTGTTGATCCGGATGATGGGCAGATGGGTGCACAGTTCCGTCCCATCGCAGGCGCAGGTCTCCTGCGGGACTTCGGCGCTGAGATGCTGATGGTAGCGGGTGACCCCCGTCTGTCTCTCCAGCGCGGATACAGCCAGCGTGCAGCAGATCATCAATACCAGCGCGGCCATGCCCAGCGCCTTGTATTTCACGCTCCGTCCCCCTCTCTGGGCCCTGTCAGCCGCTGATTTCGTCGTTTTGCATCACCAGGTTGAAATACTCGATGCCGCCGATCTCATAAACCGCGTCGGTGATGCTCTTGCCGATCGTCCTTTCCCCCGCGGGCCTGCGCAGATACCGGCCCTTGATCTCGTAAATATATTCGGCGCTTTCGCCGGTGGTGTTCTTGGCCCGAAGAATGGCCTTTCGGTTGTAATACTGGAACATCAGCGATTCCACCTTGGTTTCGTTGACGCGGGCCGCCCTGAGGATCAGCAGGGCGCGGTTGTCGTTTCGGATGCTGCCAAAGATGAGCAGCAGCACAAACACGACCGCGCTGCCCGCCGCGGCCACCAGATAGTCCCCGGCCCCGCAGCAGATGCCTGCGACAATCGCCCAGAAGATGTAGGCGGTATCCCGTGAATCCTTGATGGCCGTGCGGAAGCGGACGATGGACAGCGCGCCGACCATGCCCAAGGACAGGGCGATGTTATTGCCGATGACGATCATGACGGTGGTGGTGATGACGGTCAGCGCCACCAAGGTGACATTGAACTTGGCGCTGTAAATGCTGCCGCTGTGCGACAGGCGGTAGGACAGGAACAGAAACGCCGCAATGACCGCCGCCACCGCCAGCCTGAGTCCGATGGTTTCCAGGGTCAGCTCGCCGCTGCTGCTTTCCAGCAGCTGGTAAATATACGCTTTCATGCTTTTCTTCGCTCCTTATGGACTGCATTCAGGCCGGCCGGCCGAGGGATACGCCGCGCGCCAGACAGTATTTGCTGACCGACAGCTCCGGGCGCTCCACGGTATCGAGCGCGTCCTTGATGTAGCTGAGCAGGAAGCCGTTGTACTTGACCTCCAGGACCAGGCGGAACGGGTCCATCACGTAGTACATCGGCAGCCGCTCCGCAAACACGTCGAAGTTGGATTCCGTGGCGGCAATCCGGCTGTCCAGCGTGATGCGGATGTGATTCTCCCGGGCCACGTACGCCTGCCGGCGATACTCCACCACCGTCTTGGGCCGGTAGCAGCGGCAGTGCATGAGACCATAGCACTCCGCCGCGAAGGGGTCCTCATAGGTCTGAAGCGGCCGGTAGTCTCCCCGGCAGAGGCGCACGGCGTCCTCCCGGCTAAGACGCAGGGAGCGTTTGCGCTGGTAGGGGCCTTCCTTCTGCTTCATCTCCAGCATGGCGAAGTCCGACCGAGGGTCGTACACGCGGAGCCGGATCTTGCGCCTGAGTTCCAGGCCGTCCAGCTTGCCGGAGAAGTCCTCATTATCCGGCGTATCGAAATACAGGGAGCGGATCACGTATCCCTGCGCGCCGTTGTGCTGATCTCCATGCATCACCGCGCTCAGCCGTCCGCGCAGTTTCACGCCGTCCGCTGCGTTGACGGCATATTTTTTCTCTTGCCTGAGCACCTCGTTCATGCGCGTGAGCCTCCGGGAGTAGATTTGTTTCGCCTGCGTCCGGATAAAAAAACGCCTATTGCAGGGCAGGTAGAAGACCACTGCCTCCAATAGACCGGTTGCGCTACTCGCTCCATGGCATAAAAGCGCCCACATAATCATGCCACTTCATTGCATTCTTTTTTCAGCACCCAAATCAAACGGGCCTGCACACCCAAATTATGATCCATATTGGCGCGATTGTCAAGATTCTTCTTGCCCGCCTGTACCGCCCTGTAGGAATTTCAAGGCGCGCGCCGCTTTCGGTCGGATTGTCTTTTCGTTCATATGCCGGTATAATAGAGGCACTACAGCCAGATGGAGCAAGGAGGCTTCGCGTGGAGATTTCGACCTTTTTTCCCGTATGGGAACGGCTTTCGTCCAGGCAGCAGGCGGCGCTTTCTTCCGCCGCCTTCAGCCGCACCGTCGCAAGGGGCGAGATAATCCATAACGCAGATACGGACTGCACCGGACTGCTGCTGGTTGAAAGCGGGCAGCTAAGGGCCTTCATCCTCTCCGCGGAGGGACGGGAGATTACCCTGTACCGGCTTTTCGAGCGCGACCTGTGCCTGTTTTCCGCCTCCTGCATGATGCGTTCCCTCCAGTTCGACGTGACCATCCAGGCGGAAAAGGACGCCTCGCTCCGGGTCATACCCGCCGAAAGCTACCGGAAGATCATGGATGAGTCCGCCCCTCTGTCCAACTTCACCAGCGAGGTCATGGCGGCACGGTTCTCGGATGTAATGTGGCTGATCGAGCAGATCCTCTGGAAGAGCTTTGACAGGCGGCTGGCGGCTTTTCTTCTGGAGGAGGCGGCCATCGAGGGTTCCCCCGCGCTCAAAATCACCCACGAGATCATCGGCAACCACATGGGCAATCCCCGCGAGGTCGTAACCCGCATGCTCAGGTACTTCCAGAGCGAGGGTATGGTTCGGCTGTCCCGCGGCACAGTGGAAATCACAGACGAACGCGCGCTGCGTCGCCTGGCGGAATAAACTGACGCCCCATACCATTTTGGGTGCAGGGCGCGTTTTTCTCTCTGGGCCTATTCGGTCACGATATCGCCAGGCCAGCTGTTGATGCCGCCAAATTCAACGATGTTGGTATATCCCAGTTGCGCCAGCTTCTCCGCCGCCTGCTTGGAACGGTTTCCGCTGCGGCAGTACACCAGAATCAGCTGGTCCTTGTCCTCAAGCTGCGCGATTTCCTCCGTGCCGATGCTCTCGTTGGGGATCACCACCGCGCCCGGAATGTGCCCGGCGGCATACTCCTGCTCGGTGCGCACATCCAGGATCACGTAGTTCTCCTCCCGTTCCATCAGCTCCACCGCTTCCTCCATGGCGACCTGCCGGTACCCGCCGGCCCGGGGCGCGGGCGACGCGCATCCGGTCAGCATCAGCGCCAGAAGCACGACCGCCGGAATGGTTCTTCTTTTCAATGCGATTCCTCCCTGAACGGCTTGCCGTTTTTTGCCCTGCAGATCAGCTGCGTCATCGTGCCCATGGGGCAGTACACGCACCAGCTGCGGGGCTTGAACAGCGCCATCGTGATCAGTCCCAGCACGGTGGAGGTAAGCATCACGCCGTAGAAGCCAAAGGCGAACTGCGCAACGCCCGCATGGAACACCGTGCCGTGGTAGGCCCATTGCCACGGGACCTTGAACGTCCATAGCAGCGTCACCACCTGTCCCAGGTCCTGCGCGCCCGCGAACACCAGATAGGTATTCCACAGCATCTGAAAGAACATGACGAAGAAAAAGACCAGAAAACCGTAGCGAAACACCTTGCTCCTCATCCAGCGCGGAATGTCCCTCTTGCGGGAAAGGCCCAGCCGTCCGCCCAGCAGGCTCAACAGCTGCCCGCGTCCGCAATAGCGGTTGCAATAGCCCTTCGTGCCCTTTGCAACGGCAATGAACAGCGGAATGAAAAAGCACAAAAGTCCCAGCCACGCAAACAGGATGTTGAAAAATCCCAGCGCCAGATAGGCCAGCGACGCGATCCAAAGCGCGTCATACCACTTCTTTTTCACACCGTTTCCTCCTGCATTCCGATTACCGACGCCGGGCATTCCCCTGCACACCTGCCGCATCCCACGCACCGGTCGCCGCTGACGCTGGCATAAAGGCCGCGGAACACCTCCAATGCCCCCACGGGACAAACCTTCACGCAGCATCCGCAGGCCACGCATTCCCCCTGCGAAACGCAAGCCCTTCTTTTCTTACGCTCCTGCGCCATATCCATCCCTCCCCGTCCATGCGCACGGCGCCCCGGCGGCTCAAAGCATCGCAAGAATCGCGCTCTTGGGCCTGGCCCCGACAGACTGACGGACGATCTTTCCGTCCTTCACCACCACCAGCGTGGGAATGCTCATCACGCCAAACTGCCCGGCAAGCTCGGGCTGCTCGTCCACATTGACCTTGCATACCTTGATGTCGCTCCGCTCCGCGGCAATCTCCTCCACAACAGGCCCCACCATGCGGCAGGGACCGCACCAGGGCGCCCAGAAGTCCATCAGAACGGGCTTGTCGGACTTGAGCACCTCACTGGGAAAATTGGCTTTGGTAATAGTGACAACAGACACTTTGTCGCCCTCCTCCGTATTGGGTTGATGGCCGCATTCTAGCCTGTTTCGCGGTTTCTTTCTGTGACAAAGTCACCCTCGCGCGAGCCGGCGCTTGGTGATTTCATCACGGAAGGGAAGCCCGTTTTGGGGTATCTTATACTCGAAATCAGAGGAAAAGGAGCTGGCAGCATGGCGGCCAAAAGCATCAGCGTAGCGCAACTCAAGGACCTTATCGAAAGCAAAAAGACCTTTCTGGTGGATTTCTGGGCGACGTGGTGTCCGCACTGCCGCAAGATCAACCCCGCCTATGAGCAGATTGCCGAGGAATACTCCGGCGTGCTGGAGGTTGTCAAGGTGGACATGGATCAGGATGAAACGCTCTGGGAGGAGCTGGAGCTGATTCCGACGCTGCGGCTGTTTGTGGAGGGAAAACCCGTCGGCTCCGTCGTAGCGCCGGAATCCAAGGCTGCCATCGAGTCGTTTCTGGCGGGCTTTTTGCCCAAGCCCAAAAAGGAAGGCGGCAAGCGCCTGTACGACATCATCGTTATCGGCGGCGGTCCGGGCGGCTATACCGCGGCGCTCTACGCCTCCCGCGCGGGGCTTGAAACGCTGGTCGTTGAGCGGCTCTCCGCGGGCGGGCAGATGGCCCTCACCCGGCAGATCGACAACTATCCGGGCTTTGCGGACGGCATCGGCGGCTTTGAGCTGGCCGGAGAGATGCAGCGGCAGGCGGAACGATTCGGCGCCAGAACACGCAACGCGCAGGTACTGAGCGTCGATCTTGCGGCCCAGCCCAAGGTTGTTGAGACCAGCGAGGGAACCTTCCTGGGCAAGACCGTCGTGCTGGCCACGGGGGCCAATCCCAGAACGCTGGGGCTGCCCGGCGAAAAGGAGCTGGTCGGGCGCGGCGTTGCCTACTGCGCGGCCTGCGACGGCATGCTTTTTAAGGGAAAGACCGTAGCGGTCGTAGGCGGCGGAAATTCGGCCGCGGCCGACGCGCTGCTGCTCAGCCGAATTGCCGAAAAGGTCATCATCGTTCACCGCAGGGATACCCTCCGGGCCACGAAGGTTTACCACGAGCCTCTGCTGAAGGCGCCGAATGTGGCGTTCCGTTGGAACAGCGTGGTTACAGAGCTTCTGCATAAGGAGAGGCTCACCGGCATCCGTCTGCGGAACGTCCATACCGGGGAAGAAGAGGACCTCGCCGTGGACGGCGTGTTCATCAGCGTGGGCCGCATTCCCGCCACGGAGTTGGTCGCGCAGCAGCTGGAGCTGGACAGGGGCGGCTACATCGTCGCGGGAGAAACCACGCAGACCAGCCTGCCCGGCGTCTATGCCGTGGGCGACGTGCGCGCCAAGCCGCTCAGGCAGGTGGTGACGGCTGTGGCCGACGGGGCCACGGCGGTTCATATGGCGGAAGAATTTCTGGCGGGCGATGGCCGCCCGTGAAGCATCGGGGCCGGCGTGGGCGTTCCACGCCGGCCCTTCAACGCCCCGGTCAATGCCGCGGACGGTTTCGTGAGCGTCCGCAAGGGGCGGCAAAGCGTTTTCTTCCGAGAAGCCCGCCTTTTGTGAAAGCGCTTCGCCATCCTTGGGAAGCCATCGCCGCGCCTCGGTTTTCTGTGCTCTCCAACCCGCTGTTTTCTCAGGTTCCCATGCGTTCAGCGGGGATAGCCGCAAACAAAAACAGCCGAAAAGCAAGCCGCGGCTGTTGCATTTTCCGGCGGGTTGGTCTATGATAGTATCAGCCGAGCCGCAGGTGGATAAAACCGTCAATCCTTTTGCACAGAAGAAAGGGAGCGGTTTCCATCCAATCGCCGCGGCAATCCTGTCTCTCTGGAGTAAGCGCCATGTCCTTTCCTATGCTTCGGCTGCGCGGAGAAATCGGTCTTTTGTTCGCATTGATGATCAACAGTCTGGGCATCGTGCTCATGCTTCATTCCAATGGCGGAATTACGCCCGTCGCCAGCTTTCCCTATGCGGTGTACGAGGTCTGGCCCGTTTTATCTCTGGGGAGCTGGAACTTCGCCTTTCAATGCGCGCTTGTGCTGCTGCTGATGGTTTTGCGCAAGAGGATCGTTCCTGCGTATCTTTGCAGCTTCCTTTTCAGCTTCCTCTTTGGCCGCTTTGTCGATTTTCACAACGCTTGGGTGAACGGGATTCCCCAGACGCTTCCCCTGAACCTGCTTTGTTATTTTGCGGGGTACCTTCTCCTGGCGTTCGGCGTGTCCGTCTCCAACCTCAGCGCCATGCCCATTCTGCCCACCGACCTGTTTCCCAGGGACGCCGCCGGGATCTTTCGCATCCCCTACCGGCGCTTCAAGGTATGCTATGATATTTGCTGCGTGGTTTTCGCAATGGCCCTGCTTCTTGGTTTTTCCGGCGGCATTGGCGGCATCGGCGTCGGGACCGTATTCGCCGCCTTCACCATGGGCGCCGTGGTCAGCCCCATGATGCGCCGGCTTGAAAAGCACGTTCGGTTTGTTTCCGTCTTTTCAAAGCGTGCCGCAAGCGTCTGACCTGCGATTGGAAAGCCGGAAACAACCGGCTTCATTTCATATGAAAAGGGAGATGGAAATGTGTCTGTGAGAAGCGATGCCCTCGACGGTCTTACGATCCTCCGCGAAATCGGCATGGAGCGTCCCTGGCTGGGGTATGTTGAACCCGTGCAGATCCTTGGCAACCTTTACTTTGTGGGAACCAGCCCTGCCTCCTCGCACATCATTGATACCGGAGACGGGCTTTTGATGATTGATACCGGCCTGCCGCAAAGCTGCTACCTGATTCTGGACGGCATCTACCGGCTGGGGTTCAAGCCGCAGGATCTGCGCTGGATTGTTCACTCGCACGGTCATTATGACCACATCGGCAGCACCCGCGCCCTCGTCGAGCTGACGGGCGCTCAAACCTACATCAGCCGTCCCGATGCGCCCATCGCAACCGGCGAGCAGGATCTCTCCTGGGCAACGGAGATCGGCGCCGCCTTCCGCGAAACCTTTCAGCCGGATGTGCTGATTGATGACGGCGACGTGTTTCATTTCGGAAACACAACCATGACCTGCCTCCTTACGCCGGGACACTCGCTGGGCTCGTTGACGCTTCTGTGGAACGTCGAAGGGGCTGGCCGTTCCCTGACCGCCGGGATGTATGGCGGAACCGGGCTGAACACACTCCTGGCGGACTGGCTTACGGCCCACGGCTTCCCGCTCACCCTTCGTGATCAGTTTCGTGAGAGCCTGCGTCGTGCAGCCGGGCTATCCGTGGATGTGATGATCGGAAATCACATCGGTCACAACCACATGTTGGACAAGCTCGCGCAACGAAAGGCTGATCCCGCCGCCGATCCATTTGTATGCCCCGGCGAGTGGCAGGCGTTTCTTGCGCAGGCGGAGGCCGCGCTGGACGGGCTGCTGGCCGAGGAACGAGCGGAAAGCGCCGCCCGTTCCTAAGCGCGCTGAGCGCCCATGCCTGCGGCATGGGCGCTCAGGGGGATGTTTGGAGGACCCGCAGGTCCTCCAAAGTGAATTCGTATCGCCCGGCTTTTCCCGGTCGCTCAATCTTCGC
>CALVNG010000080.1 GCA_944349545.1 uncultured Eubacteriales bacterium | reverse complement strand
TAGGGGCCGATGGCGCTGTTGTACTGCACGCGGTAGCCGCGGTTGACCTGCGTGCGGCCCTGATCGTCCACCCAGGGCACGCGGAACATGATAACCCGTTCCGGCTCTACGAAGCGGTCCAGCAGACCCGCTTTTTCATATTCCGGGTGCTTGTCAAAGACAGGAGAGAGGCTCTCCAAAATTTCGGTAGCCGCCTGAAGAAATTCGCTCTCATGGGCGTTGCGCTGCCTGAGGCCCTCAAGCACGCGGGAGGTGTAAGCATTCATCGGCAAAACCCCTTTCTCAACAATCCAAATCTGACAGTCGGTTTCGCAAAGCTGCATCGCTCCCGAAACGACTTGTGTATTATAGCACAGATTTGCAGCCAGAAAAAGCAAATTCTGCAGGATGAAGGGGTCTGAAATTGCATTTGTTTTGTACTGCCTTATGCGGGCGACAGCCGCGCCTGGCCGTCCTCCTCCTGGCAGACGCGCAAAAAGACATCCGCGTGCGCGTCGGCGGCGTCCTGTCGGTCGGTGCAGGTGATGAGCGTCTGCACGCCCTCGGTGCTTTTGAGCAGCGCGCTGCGCCGGCGTACGTCCAGCTCGCTGAACACATCGTCCAGAAGCAGCGCGGGCGGCTCGCCCATCTCGTTTTCGATCAGCCGGATTTCACCCAGTTTCATGCTTAATACCGCCGTGCGCACCTGTCCCTGGCTGCCGAAGGCGCGCAGCTCCCGCCCGCACAGCGTCAGGCTTACATCGTCCCGGTGCGGGCCGAAGGAGGTGAACAGGCGCTGGACATCCTCCCCGCGCGTTCGCCTAAGCCCCGCGAGCATGTCCCGGCAGGGCGCGTCGGACCGGCTCAGGGGGCCGGCGTAGGCCAGGGAAAACGTCTCGCCCGGCGTTTCGGCAATGGCGGCGTACTGCTCGGCGGCGCTCCGGCTGAGCTGCTCCAGAAACCAGCGCCGTGCGCCCACGATGGGCGCGCAGGCTTCGGAAAGCTGCTCATCCCAGGTATCGAGCTGGTTGGCAAAGTCGTTGACCCCGGCGATACGGTTTTGCTTGAGCAGCGCGTTTCGCCGCTCCAGCACGCTCAAATAGGTTTTCAGCGCGCGCAGGTAGCTGGGCCGGATCTGGCTGAGCTGCATGTCCAGAAACCGCCGGCGCGCCACCGGCCCGTCGCGCACGATGCGCAGGTCCTCCGGAGAAAACATCACCGTGGTGGCATGGCCCATCAGGTCTCCCACGCGCTGGGCGGGCTTGCCGTAGAGCAGCACCCGCTTCCTGGGCTTTTCCAGCGGATAGAGGCGCACCTCGACCTCGTGCGCGCCGTCCAGCCGCCGGGTCTGGCCATGTACAAGCGCCACATTGGCGCCCGCGGCGATCATCTCCCGGTCGTTCGTGGTGCGATGGCTGCGGCCTACCGATAACAGGTGCATCGCCTCCAGCAGGTTGGTCTTGCCGCTGCCATTGGGGCCGTAGAGCACGGTGATGCCCGGATGGGGCGAAAGCTCCAGGGAATCGTAGTTGCGGAAGCGAGCCAGCCGGAGGGAGGTAAAGCGCATGGAGGCAAAACCTCCCTTTCACAAGTAATGATGAAAACAGTATAGCACATTTTCCGTCCATTGCGCCACTTGTGTTTGAGGGGCGCTTTATGGTAGGATAGGCGTGTTTGATTTTTGCGTGTTCAGGAGGGGAACTTCGCCCATGCTGCGCCTTCATCAGTTGGAGCTGTCGCTGGATGACGCCGCTACCTTTGACCCGCCGCGCCTGCGGGGGTTATGCGCGCAGCGTCTGCATATCAGCGAAAGGGGCGTGGCCGAGGCGCGCCTGGTCAAGCGCAGCGTGGACGCCCGCAGCCGGGGCGGGGTGCATTTTTCCCTGACGGCGGACGTCACGCTGGCCCAGGGCGGCGAGGCGGAGGAAAAGCGCCTGGCCTCCCGCTTCAAGCCCAATCAGGTCACGGTGATCAGCGGGCCGGCCGGCGGGGAGACGCCGGACGTATTCGGCCTGAAGCTCGCTCCCTGGCCCGCGGGCAAGGGGCGGCCGCTGGTGGTGGGCGCAGGGCCCGCGGGGCTGTTTTGCGCGCTGGCGCTGGCGGTGCGCGGGGCGCGGCCCATCGTGGTGGAGCGCGGCAAGCCCGTGGAGGCCCGCGCGCGGGATGTGGACCGGCTGGAAGCCTGTGGGGAGATGGACCCCGAAAGCAACGTGCTTTTCGGCGAAGGGGGCGCGGGTGCGTTTTCGGACGGGAAGCTCACCTGCGGCCTGAACAGTCCGCACATCCGCACGGTGCTGGGCACGCTGGTGCGCTGCGGCGCGCCGGAGGAGATTCTGGTCGCCCAGCGGCCGCACATCGGGACCGATGAGCTTCGGCGCGTGCTGGTGGGCGTGCGCGAGGCACTGAGGCGGCTGGGGGCGGGGATTCGGTTTGAAACCTGCCTGACAGGCCTGATCCTGCACGAGGGACGGGTGATGGGCGCGCGCCTGACCGGCGCCGCGGGCGAGGAGGAACTGGCTACGGACACCGTCTGCCTGGCCATCGGCCACAGCGCGCGCGACACCTACGAATGGCTTTGCGCCCTGGGGCTGCCCATGCAGCAGAAACCCTTTGCCATCGGCGTGCGCATCGAGCACCTGCAGCGCGACATCGACCGAGCGCAATACGGCCCTTCGGCGGGGCATCCGGCCCTTCCCCCGGCGGAATACAAGCTCAACGTGCCCACGCCGGACGGACGCGGGGTATATACCTTCTGCATGTGCCCCGGCGGCCGGGTCATCAACGCGTCCAGCGAGCCCGGCGGCGTGAACGTCAACGGCATGAGCCGCCATGCACGCGACGGGCGCAACGCCAACGCGGCCGTGCTCGTGGGCGTGCGCCCGGAGGATTTCGGCGGGGAGCATCCGCTGGCGGGCGTGTACATGCAGCGGCGCATCGAGCAGGCGGCTTTCCGCTGCGCGGGCGGGGCGTTTCGCGCCCCCTGCCAGCGCGTAGGCGACTTCCTCTCCGGCCGGCCCAGCACGACGCTGGGCGGCGTGCAGCCCACTTACCTGCCCGGCGTAACGCCGGGGGACCTGCGCGCCTTTTTGCCGGACTTCATCACCGATAACCTGCGTCTGGCTCTGCCCAAACTGGGCCAGCGCCTCAAGGGCTTTGATCACCCCGATGCCCTGCTCACCGGTCCGGAGACGCGCTCGTCGGCGCCGGTGCGCATTCTGCGAAACCCGCGCCGGCAGAGTGCCATCGCCGGCCTGTATCCGCTGGGGGAGGGCGCGGGCTACGCGGGCGGCATCGTCTCCGCCGCGGTGGACGGGCTCTGTGCAGGCATGGACATCGACTAAACCAACGAACGGAGGTACTGCCATGAATACCAAACGCCTTGTGACCGTCGCCGTCCTGATTGCTCTCTATACGGTGCTGAGCCTGTTTTCCGCAAACCTGGGGCTGATCAAGCTCACCTTCGAATCCTTCCCCGTGCTGGTGGCCAGCCTGATGTTCGGCTGGGTGGACGGCCTGCTGGTGGGCGCGGTGGGCGGCCTGCTGAATCAGATGCTCACCTACGGGTTCACCGTAACCACGCTGATGTGGATTTTCCCCAACGCCGTGCGCGGCCTGCTGGTGGGCCTGTACGCCAAAAAGCACGGGCTGAACCTGTCCATGAAGCAGACGGCGGGCATCGTACTGGTCACCAGCCTGCTGGTGACGGCGCTCAACACCGTGGCCCTCTACATCGACAGCCAGATCTTCCACTATCCCATCAGCCTGACAGTGGGCGCGATTGCGCTGCGCTTCCTCTCCTCGGTGGTGATGGCCGCCATCTATACGCTGGTCACGCCCCGCACGGTGGCGCTTCTGCGCCGCGCCGGCGCGGGCGCCCGCGACCATGAATGAAAGGTGGGGCGGTATGATACGCGGCGTTCTGTTCGACATGGACGGCGTTTTGCTGGACACCGAGCGCCTGGGCAGCCGGCTGTTTGAGCAGGCGTGCATCCGGCGCGGATACGCCGTGCCCGAAAAGCTGTTCCTTCGGATGCTGGGCTGTACGGCGCAGGCGGGGTTCGACGTTCTGCACGAAGCCTTCGGGCCGGATTTTCCCTGCCAGGCCGTGATGGACGAGATGCATCAGGGGATTTTCCACACGGCGGTCACCACCGGCCTGCCCACCAAAAAGGGGCTGGCGGAATGCCTGGCGGGGCTTCGGGCGCGGTCCCTGCGCCTGGCCCTGGCCACCAGCACCGACCGCGCCATCGTCGAACGCTATGTGCAGGCCACGCCTGCGATGCAAGATGCGTTCGACGTGATGATCTGCGGCCCGGAGGGCGGACGCAGCAAGCCCGAACCGGACATCTACCTGGAGGCCGCGCGCAGGCTGGGGCTATCCCCCGGCGAATGCCTGGGCGTGGAGGACAGCCGCAACGGCCTGCGCAGCTTGACGGCGGCCGGTTGCGTCAGCGTGATGATTCCCGACCTGCTCCCCTACGACGAGAGCCTCGCGCCCTATGTGCGGTACCGGCTTGCACATCTGGGCCAGCTGTGCGCGCTGGCGGAGCGGCTCAATCTGGAGGCACGGGCGCGATCATGACCGCTCTTTCGGGCCGTGATGCTGTCTGCGCTTATGAAGCAGCCAGACGATCAGCCCCGCGCCCAGCGCGAGCAGCGCCGCGCCCAGGGCGATCAGCGGCCAGTTTTGCGCCGTGATCCCCGCCCACACCAAAAGGACGGTCACGCCGGCAAAGAGCACCAGCAGGACGCCCGCCAGCGCAAGCCGGGCGTGCAGCGACTTTCTTCGCGCATCAACGGATTCCATCGTGCCTTCAAATATCAACTCAAGCGCCAGCTCGATCAAATCATCCAGCATGTGCTCATACCCTCTCCTGTATTTCCGGGCGGCTCCGGTTCCCGCAGACGCGGGACGGGGCCGCTTCGCTTTCATCATACCATGGGACCAACCCCTTTTCAAGGCATCCGTGCGCCCGGCGTTGCAAAGTGTGGTAAAAACATGTATAATGAAAAATGGTCCTTTGCATCATGCCTGTCTTTTGGCAAAGCGAGGTGATTGGCGGCCTTGGGCCGTACCTATGAGCAGCAAGGATAAAATGCTTATCACAGGCGGTCATCCCCTGATGGGAGAGATCACCGTCAGCGGCGGCAAGAATACGGCCGTGGCGGTCATTCCCGCCGTGCTTCTGTGCGACGAGCCCTGCACCATTGAAAACCTGCCGGACATCGACGACGTGCACGCCCTGATCGAGATTTTGCAGAAGCTGGGGGCGGAGACGGAATATGTGCCGGGCAAATACCTCACCGTGGACCCGCGCGGCGCGACGGGCTACCGTGTGCCCTTTTCCCTGACCAAGCGGCTGCGCGCCAGCTATTATCTGCTTGGCGCGCTGCTGGGGCGCGGAGGCCGGGCCGAGGTGGCCTATCCCGGCGGATGCGATATCGGCAGCAGGCCCATCGACCAGCATTTGAAGGGCTTCGCGGCCCTGGGCGCGGACATCGAGGACCGGGGCGGCATGGTGTATGCCAACGCGGAGCGACTGTTGGGCGGCGACGTGTTTTTCGATATGGTGACCGTGGGCGGCACCATCAACGTGATGCTGGCGGCGGCGCGCGCTGAAGGCAGCACCGTGATCTACAACGCGGCCAAGGAGCCTCACATCGTAGACCTGGCCAACTTCCTCAACAGCATGGGTGCGCGCGTCAAGGGCGCGGGCACGGATGTGATCCGCATTCGAGGCATGCAGCATCTGCACCGCTGCACCTATACCGTCATCCCCGACCAGATTGAAACCGGCACGCTGATGATCGCCGCCGCCGCCACCCGCGGAGACGTGACCATTCACGGCTGCATCCCCACGCATATGGAGGCGCTGACGGCCAAGCTTTTGGAGATGGGCGTGCGCGTCACGGAAAATGACGACTCCATCCGCGTACGTCCCCAGGGCGAGCAGCGGGCGGTGAATGTAAAGACCCAGGTATACCCCGGTTTTCCCACCGACCTGCAGCAGCCCATGACGGCGCTTTTGTGCATGGCGAACGGCACCTCCACCGTATGCGAAACGATTTTCGAGCAGCGCTTCAAGCACCTGGACGAGCTAAGGCGCATGGGCGCGCACATCAAGCTGGTGGATCGCACCGTGCTCATCGAGGGTGTGCGCGAACTCTACGGCGCGCCTGTGACCGTGACCGACCTGCGCGCGGGCGCAGCGCTGGTGGTGGCGGGTCTGATGGCCAAGGGCGTGACGGAGATCTACGAAACGTCTTACATCGACCGCGGATACGAGCGCATCGAGGAAAAGCTGCGCGCGCTGGGTGCGGAGATCCGCCGCGAAAAAATCTGATTCCCGTTCGCAGGGCCGCGCTGATGGGAGGTGGCGAGCCTGTTCGACCTTAAGCCCTTCGAGCTGCTGGGCCTCAAGCCCGGAGCGGACGCCCAGGAGGTGCGCGCCGCCTACCGCCGGCTGGTCAAGAAGTGTCATCCCGATCAGTTTCAGGACGCTCAGCGCCAAAAGGCCGCGCAGGAGCAGCTGCTTCAGCTCAACCTGGCCTACGAGGCCGCGCTCAAGTTGGCCTCGCAGCATCGGGTGGGCTTCAACCTGATTTCCCAGGAGGAAGCCAAGCACTTCGCCCAGCGCCTGATCGACCAGGGCAATCTGGAAAGCGCGCTCAGGCAGCTGGCCCGCGCAGACAGCAAGGATGCGGACTGGTACTTTTTGCAGGGCAAAATCCTCATGGGCCTCAGGCAGTACGAAACCGCCCATCAGAGCTTTCGGGAGGCCGTCCGGCGCGACCCCGACAATCACAAATACCGCGAGGGCGCGCTGGACGCGGCGCTCGCCATGAAGAAAAACCGTTCCCTCGCCGACAGGCTTCGAGACGCGCTGGGGCGCAAATAGCGTAGAGACGGGTATCACAGGGCAGGCAAAAGATAAGCCTGCCGTTTTTTTGTGCCTCCGGCGAGGTTGCGCCATCCTTCGCGCTGCGTTTCGACATATCCGCCGTCCCGCGTGCACTATACTACATGCATGCCAGGCAAAAAGGGAGGCGCGGATGGTGGTGCACGCGGAGGCTTACTTTTTGTGGAACGCGGCCATGTGCCTGTGCGCCTTGCCGCTGGGCGGCAGACTGGCGGGGCTGCCCGCGCCGGGATGGGGCGCGCTGGCGGCTTCCGCCGGGCTGGGCGGAGCGCTGGCGCTGTGCGCCCTGGTGCTTCCGCCCCTGCAGATCCTCGCGCTGGGCGGCCTGCCCTGCGCGGTGGCGCTGTGCTTTCGCACGCATGGTCTGGGACCCTGCCTGCGCGGCTGCGTGTCCACGCTGGGCGCATCGCTTATGCTGGGCGGCGGGGCGCAGGCGCTCGTCACCCGCGGCATCCCCGCGCCGTTTGCGCTGATGGCCAGCGCAGGCGTGGCGCTGCTTACGTATCTTCTGGCCACTTTGCTGCCCGGTACCCTGTGCGACGTGCGGCAGGTGGAGCTGCGGGTGGACGGAAACGCCGTGATCCTTCCCGCCATGCTGGACAGCGGCAATCTTCTGCGCGATCCCGTGACCGGTCTTCCCGTGCTGGTGGTGCCGCGCAAGGCGGCGCGGCTGCTGTTCCCCGGCGTGTATGACCTGAGCGACCTTTCCTCGCTGCCGCTGGGCTTTCGCCTGCTCAACGTGCGCACGGCGGCAGGTTCGGCCCTCCTGCCCCTGTTCCGCCCCGACGAGTGCCGCCTGTATCTCAACGGGCACCCCTCGGAGGCCCGCCTGCTGGTGGCGGTGGCCGGCCCGGAATACGGCGGCGCACAGGCGCTGGTGCCCATGGCGGCCCTTTCGGCGTCCTTTTCCTGACGATCTACGGCCCGCGCATGCGGGGTGAGGAGGCACACGGTATGAATCAGTCACCCGAAAAGCTTCATTTGGCGTTTCAGCGGCTTCTGATGCGGCTTTTTCCGCAGGAGCTGTTCTACATCGGCGGCCCCGATCCCCTGCCCCCGCCGCTTTCGCCTGAAGAGGAACGCGCGCTAGCCCTGCGCCTCAAGGAACACGACGAGGCCGCGCGGCGCACGCTGATCGAGCACAATCTGCGGCTGGTAGTGTTCATCGCACGCCGGTTTGAAAACACCGGTATCCCGCTGGAGGACCTGATCTCCATCGGCACCATTGGGCTCATCAAGGCCGTAGGCACCTTCGACGCAGAAAAAAAGATCAAGATGGCTACCTATGCCAGCCGGTGCATCGAAAATGAAATTCTGATGTTTCTGCGCAAGACTTCCAAGCTTCGGCTGGAGGTGAGTCTGGATGAACCGCTCAAAACCGACTGGGACGGCAACGAGCTGCTGCTCAGCGACGTGCTGGGGACCAGGCCGGATACGGTGTCGGTCAACCTGGATCAGGAGATTGAGCGCGAGATCCTGCGCGATGCACTGGAGCATCTGGGCGCGCGGGAAAAGCGCATCATCATGCTGCGCTTTGGGCTGGGCGGCCAGCGCGAACGCACCCAGAAGGAGGTAGCCGACCTGCTGGGCATTTCCCAGAGCTACATCTCCCGGCTGGAAAAGCGCATCTTAAGCCGCCTGCACACCGAGCTCAAGCGCATCGGGTGACGGTCCTGCCGTGCACAAAAGCCCAAAATGTGGTATACTAAGCCTGCCGGTCAGCCGGCCAAATCACCAGCTTAGGAGAGCAGCATGAGCAAACGCATCGTACTGACCGGGGGCGGCACCGCCGGGCATGTGACCCCGCATCTGAGCCTGATTCCGCATCTGCGCGAGGCGGGCTATGACATCCACTACATTGGCACGGAAAACGGCATTGAACGGCAGATGATGGCCAGATTCCCCGACATCACCTATCACGCCGTCAAAAGCGGCAAACTGCGCCGCTATTTCAGTGTGCAGAATTTTACCGATCCCTTCCGCGTCATCTGGGGCGCGTTTCAGAGCATCGGCCTGATGCGCCGCCTCAAGCCCGATGTATGTTTTTCCAAAGGCGGCTTCGTGAGCGTGCCGGTGGTATTCGGCGCATGGCTGTGCCGCGTGCCTGCCGTATGCCACGAAAGCGACCTCACCCCCGGTCTGGCCAATCGCATCTGCGCGCGATTTGCCACCAAGGTGGCGGCGACATTCCCCGAATGTGCCCGCGCGCTGGGCAAAAAAGGCGTCCTGACGGGAACCCCGCTCAGGCCGGAGCTGTTCCGCGGCAGCCGCGCGGCGGGGCTGGCGCTGGCCGGGTTTGACGGACAAAAGCCCGTGCTGCTCATGACGGGCGGCAGCCTGGGCGCGCAGAGCGTCAACCGCTGCCTGCGCGAAGCCCTGCCTGAGCTGCTCACCCGATTTGACGTACTTCACCTGTGCGGCAAGGGCAATCTGGACGAAAGCCTCATGGCAACGAAAGGCTACTGCCAGAAGGAGTTTCTCTCAGACGAGATGCCCGACGCACTGGCCGTGGCCGACGTGGTGCTCAGCCGCGCAGGCAGCAACACGTTGAGCGAGCTGCTGGCCCTGCACAAGCCCATGCTGCTGGTGCCCTATCCGCTGGGGGCAAGCCGGGGCGACCAGATCGAAAACGCCAAAAGCTATGCCCAGCAGGGGCTGGCGCGTGTGTTGATGCAGGAGGATATGACCGCCCGCACGCTGACAGAGGCGCTGTTCAAGCTTCTGGACGAGCGCGCAGAGCTGCTTGCGGCGCTGGAAGCATATCCGGTCAAGGATGGCACGCAGGCCGTGCTTGAGCTGATTGAGGATGCGCGGAAAAAATAAAGGCCCGGAAACGGGCGGCAGCATAAAGCGAGGGACCTGCCCAATGCAGACGGGCAGGCCCCTTGTTTTATTGCTGTCAGCCCTTGACGGCGCCGGCCATCACGCCGCTGACGATGTACTTCTGGCAGGTGAGGTAGAAGATGATGATGGGCAGAATGCTGATCATGATTAGCGCCATCACCGCGCCCAGATCCACATGGCCGTAGCTGCCCTGCAAATACTGGATGTGGATGGGGATGGTCTTGTACTTGGTGCGGTCCAGCACAAGGTAGGGCAGGAGGTAGTCGTTCCATACCCACATGATCTCCAGCACGCCCACGGAGATGAAGATGGGCTTGAGCATGGGGAACACCACCGAGAAGAAGGTGCGCATTGGCCCGCAGCCGTCGATGGCGGCGGCTTCCTCGATGGCCAGCGGCATGCCCTTGACAAAGCCCGTGAACATGAATACCGCCAGCCCTGCGCCAAATCCCAGGTA
>CALVNG010000079.1 GCA_944349545.1 uncultured Eubacteriales bacterium | reverse complement strand
CACGTCGGATAGCATGCGCATTTTCCATGACTCCGCGCGTTATGGGCCGTTGCGCCATGCGCGCCGCGGATGGCGGGCAGGCCGGCGCGGAGCTGACAGTTCGTGTATACCGTATGAAGGGCGAAGCATCCATCCTTGCATACGATCATGGCGCTTCTCCTTCCGGTGGGATGAATGAAACGGGCGGCGCCATGCGCCGCCCAAATGGGTTGAAAGCGTTCTGCCGCGCGTAAGGGATCAGACGATGCCCTCGAAGCTGAAGGTAAACGTCTTGCGGCCGGTAACGTCCAGCAGGTATTCCTCGTGGGTGCGCGCGCCCCAGCTGTTGTCGCCGGCTACGCCCATCTGCATCTGCGCCGCGCGGATGACGGTGTAGTGCACCGGCGGCAGCTCGTACTCGTGGGCGGCGTTTTCCAGCTCGTGCGGCGTGTAGGGCAGGGCGGAGAAGGTCATCGCGTCGCCGCTGAAGCGCAGGCCGCGCCCGCGGAAGTCCGTGACCTCAGCCCAGCGCACGCCGATGCGGGCACCGCACTCCTGCGGCACCAGATAGTGCGCGAGGTTCTCCCCCGCCGTCGTGCGGAAGATGCCCAGCCGCGCGCCCATGCAGCGGTCCGCGTAGTTTTCGTCCGGCCCCAGGCCGTAGTAGCGGATCTGGTCGTAATCGGCATCGATCTTGAACATCACGCCGAACTCCGGCATGTCGCCCAGTCCCTTTTGCGGAAGGTAATCGAGCGTCACGTCGATCTTCCCGCTCCGATGCACGCGGTAGCCCAGCCTGCACGTGGCCTTGGGCGTGGTGCCCAGATTGTATACGTAGGAGATGGTCACGCTGCCGTCGCTTTGCAGCACGGCGCGCGGGTGCTCGTTGCGCCGGGCGATCTGCGGCGGCGCCTTGGTGGTGGCGTACATGGAGGCGAGCTTCCACTGGGCGTAGCGCAGCGGCATGCCGTTGCCCATGTCGTTGTCGTTGGGCGCGCGCCAGAAGTTGGGGCGCGGCACCGCGCGGATCATCTCGCGCCCGCCCCAGCGGTAGGACACCAGCCCGCCCGCCAGGTCGCTGAACAGCGCCTGGAAGTGCTCGCCGTGCACGCCGGTGTTGCACTCGCCCCGCACGATGCGCAGCGGCGCGTGCCGCTCCTCCGCCTTTTCGCCGGCGACCTTGTACACGCCCTGCGCAAAGGCCACCTCGTACCCGGCCGGGGCCCACGGCGTTTCCTCCCTCTGACGGAAGGAGAGCGTCACGGCGTATTCGCCCGCGCGCGTCTGCGCGGGGAAGGGCAGCGCGTACTCGCGGCTCTCCGAGGGCGGCACGTCCGTTTCCAGCTCGGCCTGCGCGATCTGCACGCCGTCGCGGGCCAGCAGCGCCACGCACCTGTAGGCGGCGGTGGAGGTGAACATGCTGCGGTTGGTGATCACCGCGCGGTCCGCCTGCACCTGGGCCACGATGTTCTGGTAGTTGTAGCGCACCTCCTGCATCTTCGGGCTTTCGGTCCCGTCCCCGTAGACGATGCCGTTGCCGCAGAAGTTGTAGTCCGTCGGCCGGTCGCCGAAGTCGCCGCCATAGGCGTAGTCCGTGCGGCCGTAGCGGTCCCTGGTGCGGATGCTCTGGTCGATGAAGTCCCAGATGAACCCGCCCTGATAGAGCGGCTCCTCATAGGCGTATTCGGTGTACTTGTGCATCGCGCCGCACGAGTTGCCCATGGCGTGCACGTACTCGCACAGGATGAAGGGCCTGCTGCGGTGCTCGGCCAGGAACTTGCGCACCTCCGCCGCCGGCGTGTACATCTGGCTTTCGATGTCCGTGGAATCGTTGCGCCGGCGGTCGCAGGTCACGCCCTCGTAGTGCACCAACCGCGTGTCGTCCAGGCGGCGGAACAGGGCGCTCATCTCGTAGATGACCTCGCCGCCGAAGGATTCGTTGCCGCAGCTCCAGATGAGCACGCAGGCGTGGTTCTTGTCGCGCTCGTAGGTGGATGTCACGCGGTCCAGCAGCATGGGCAGCCATTCCATGCGGTTGCCGGGCAGCGCGTACTCGATGGGCCTGCGCCCGCGCACGATTGGATCCCAGGTGCCGTGCGTTTCCATGTTGTTCTCGTCGATCACGTACAGGCCCAGCTCGTCGCACAGGGCGTAGAGCGCGCTGTGGTTGGGGTAATGGCTGGTGCGCACGGCGTTGATGTTGTTGCGCTTCATGGTCAACAGGTCGCGCCGGATCACGTCGGGCGTGACCGCGCGGCCCGTTTCGGCGCAGAAGTCATGCCGGTTCACGCCCTTGAACACAATGCGCTTCCCGTTGAGCTGCATCACGCCGTCGCGGAGCTCGAAGCGGCGGAAGCCCACGCGCTGGCGCACGACCTCGCGCTCCTGCCCCGCCTCGTCCAGCGCGGTGATGAGCAGGTCGTACAGGTACGGCGATTCGCTGCTCCACAGCCGGGGCGCCGCCACCGGCAGGCGGAAGTCCACGCTCTCCTGCGCGGCCTGCTCGGTGCGGGCGATCTCGCGCTCCCCGTCCAGCAGGCTGAGCCGCACCGTGCCGGGCGCGGCCGCGGGTGCGAGCAGCATGCGCAGGCGCACGTCGAGCACGGCGTCGGTATAGGCGTCGTCCAGCAGCGTCTTGACGCGCACGTCCTCGATGTGCGCGTCGCCCACGGCGTAGAGCCACACGTCGCGGTACAGCCCGGAGAAGCGTATGAAGTCCTGATCCTCCAGCCAGCTTCCGGCGCTGTAGCGGTACACGCGGCAGGCCAGCCGGTTCTCGCCGGCGCGCAGGTGAGGCGTCAGCTCGAAGGCGTGCGGGGTGAAGGAGTCGGATGTGAAGCCCACGTAATGCCCGTTGAGCCACACCGCAAGGCAGCTCTCCGCGCCGTCGAAGGTCACGAAGACCCGTTTGCCCTTCATGTGCTCAGGCAGGAAGAACGTGCGCACATAGCTGCCCACGGGGTTGAACGTTTCGGGGATCTCGCCGATCTCCACCGCGTCGCAACCGTCCCACGGGTACTGCGTGTTGGCGTACTGCGGCACGCCGTAGCCCTCCATCTGCATATGGGCGGGCACGGGGATATCCGCCCAGCCGCTGCAGTCGTAATCGTTCGCCTCAAAGCCGGGGATGATCTGCCCCGGATTGAGCGCGTAGTGGAACTTCCACAGCCCGTTGAGCGAATGGCGCAGGCTGCTCTCTCCAGCGGCAAGCTCCTGCGAGCTGGCGTAGGCCACGTGGTCGGAATGCGCCGCCACGCGGTTTTCCGCGAAAAACGCGGGGTCTTTGATCGATGTTTCGTTGAATTGCATCGCCGGATGTCGCCGCGCGCCGCGCGGCTTCTCCTTTCTTGATTCAGCGCAGAGGCGCGCGCGTCACTTGACCGCGCCGGCCACGGCGTTGGTAAAGCTCTTTTGCAGCACGAAGAAGATGATGACCGTGGGCAGCGAGCAGATCGTCACGCCCGCCATCACCACGCCGTAGTCGATCACGTAGCCGCCCATCAGGTTGGCCACCATCATGGGCATGGTGATGGAGTCGTTGGTCTGCATGATGACCTTGGGCCACAGGTAGGCGTTCCACGCGTTCATGAAGGTGATGGTGGCGGCCGCCGCATAGGTCGGGCGCATCATGGGCACGAACATGCGCACAAAGATCTGGAACTCGTTCAGGCCGTCGATGCGCGCCGCCTCCAGCGTGTCGCGCGGGAAGCTGCGCGCGCTGTTGCGGAAGTACATGATGAGGAACGGCGTGGAGATGCTGGGCAGGATGAAGCCGATCCAGGAGTTGATGAGCCCGGCCTGCGTGAACATCTGGAACAGCGGCACCAGCACGGCCACGAAGGGCACCATCATGGCCAGCATCAGGATGGACATCACGCTGTCCTTGGCCTTGTCGTGGTAGATCTCAAAGCCGTAGCCCGCGATCGAGCTGACGGCCAGCGCCACGACGGTCTGCAGGATGGAGGTGGCGAAGGAGTTTTTCAGCGCGGTGAACACGTCCTGCTGCTCAAACAGGTTCTGGATGTTCTGCACAAGGTAGACGCTGGGGATCATGCGCCCGCCCAGTATCTGCTGCGTGTTGTTGAACGCCGAAATGAAGCTCCAGTACAGCGGGAAGATGGACAATAGCGACGCCAGGATCAAAAACAGGTACATCAGCGTTTTCTTGGTGTATTTGGCAAGGGCGCCTTCCCTCATCGCTTGTCACCCACTTTCATCTGGATAGCGGCCAGCACCGCGACCATGACCAGAATCACGAAGGACATCGCGGCCGCGTAGCCGAAGTTGGGGTTTTTGGTGAACATCGTGTTATAGATGTAGTGGGACATGGTGATGGTCATGTTGCCCGGCCCGCCGCGCGTGAGGTTGACGGATTCGTCGAAGAGCTGCAGCGTGCCGTTTGTGGACATGATGGCCGTCACCAGTATGATCGGGCGCAGCAGCGGTATGGTGATGCGCGTGAGCTGCTGCAAGCCGTTGGCGCCGTCGATGCGCGCCGCCTCGTAGATCGAGTATTCGATGCTTTGCATGGCGGACAGGTAGAACACCATGTTATACCCTGTCCACCGCCAGATAAGGCCGATGATGATGACGGCCTTTGCGTAGACGGGATCGTTGAGCCAGTTGATCGCCTCGGATATGATGCCGAAGCGCAGGAGCACGTTGTTGATCATGCCGTCGTAGGTGAACAGCGTGCGGAAGATCATCGAATAGGCGACCAGACCCGTGGCGCAGGGCAGGAAGATGCACGTGCGGAACAGGCCGCGCAGCTTGAGGTTCCTGTTATTGAGCAGCGAGGCGAAGATCACCGCCAGCGCCAGCATGATGGGCACCTGGATGATCAGATAGGTCAGCGTATTGGTGACAGACTGAAGGAAAACCTTGTCCCTGAGCATGAACTGGTAGTTGCGGATAAGCGGATCGGACCACTCCAGCGCGGTGGGACGCCCGCGCTTGAAGGAGGTGAGCAGCGCGCTGAACATGGGGTAGAAGCTGAGCACGAAGATCAGAAGCGTGGCGGGCGCCAGGAAGGCCCAGCCGGCAAGGCTCTGCTTCTGGTGCATGGAAAGGCGGCGTTTTTTGGGCGAGGATACCGCGTTCGTCATAAAAATCACCTCTACATTACCGGATGTCGCCAGCGTGGAAGAAATGCCGCCCCGGAAGACCGGGGCGGCATCCGTCAGTTTGAGAAAGCCGTTTTACGATCAGAAGCCCATGGTGAAGTTCACGGTGTCTTCCGCCGTGGCCAGCTCGGTGTCCACGTCGCCGCCCTGCAGGATGATGTTGGTGATGGCGGTGCCGAGGGCGTCGCGGGCGTCATAGTAGTATGCGCCGGTGATGTTGGACGGGGTCTGCGCGCCGTACTCAAGGATGGTGGCGAAGATCGGCTCGCCGTTGAAGTAATCGGAGCCGGCGGTGTAGGCAGGGCCGTCCTTGGCGGGCGTGTAGGTGGCGATGGCAGAGGTCTCGGGCAGGATGGCGCTGTAGAAGTCCACATTGCGGTAGATCTGCATGAAGTCCAGCGCGAGGTCGATGTCTTTGCCGTTGATGATGGCCCAGGAGGAGCCGCCGTTGTTGGAGTAGTTGGTCGCGCCCTCAGCGTTGGGCAGCTTGGGGATGTTGGTCAGCGCCCACAGGCCCTTCTGCTCGGGCAGGGACATGATGGTCGACAGGATCCAGCAGCCGGTCATGGTGCTCACGACGGTCTGGTTGGAGATGGTGCCGATGTACTCGTCCCAGGTGTTGACCTCGATGAAGATGCCCTCGTCAACCATTGTCTTGTAGATGGAGATGACTTCCTTCAGGGCGGCGTTGTCCTTGAGGTTGACGGAGCCGTCCTCGTTGAACAGGGAGGAGCCGCAGGACTGGAGCATGATCATCACCATGTCCACCGCGCCCGCCTGGCCGGAGAGCATCGCGCGGCCGGTCTTTTCCTTCACGTCGCGGCCGATCTCCAGGAAGCGGTTCCAGTCGATGTCGGTCAGGTCCTCGACGGTGTAGCCGGCCTCCTCGAGGTAATCCACGCGGTAGGTGGCGGTCACGGTGCCGGCGTCAAACGGGATGCCGTAGTTCTTGCCGTCGATGGTGGAATAGGCCACCTTGCCGGGCGCGAAGTCTGTCAGGTCATACTTGCCGGTCAGGTCGGCGTACACTTCGGGGTAGTTCGTCACGAACTTCTGGAAGGAGTTGTCCTGCACCAGAAGAATGTCCGGCAGGGTGCTGGTGTCGCCGTTGGAGGCGATGACGGCCGTTTCGATGTCCTCGGAGAGGCGCTCGACGATCTCGATCTGGGCGTCCGGGTGCTCCTCAAGGTACATGTCGCGGGCGATCTCCATCGCCTTGATGTTGAAGGTGGGATCCCAGGTCCAGATGGTGATCTTTCCGTCCTCCTCGGCGAGCGCGCCGCAGAAGGTGAACGTCATGGCGATCGCCAGCAACAGGGAAACTAACTTTTTCATGGTAATTCCTCCTCCTTGTGATACCGTTCCCACATTAAGCCGGAAGAAACGCATGTCTGCCTTGAACAAACTTCCATTTCTCCTCATTTTTGCGCGGGAATGTTGTGTATATTGTATCATGAGGCGGAGGGGGATATTGCGTATATTCAATCATTATCTATGCAAAAATGACTTTTTCATGAAAGGTGCCTGAAAATCAGCGCGATATATCGTGCTGTTTCACGTGTTTTTTCCGCCATTGCACCGGGCTTTCGCCCCCAGCGTAGCGCATGAAATTGCGGTTGAACGTAGACACGGAGGAAAAACCCGCGCGGGAGGCGATGCTCTCCATGGAATCGTGGGTGGTGCACAGCAGGCTGATGGCGTGGTGAACGCGGTAGCGGTTTAAGTATTCCAGCGGGGAGCAGCCCACCAGCAAAGTGAACAGGCGGCGGAAATGGCTCTCGCTCATCGAGCAGCTCCGGGCCATCTGGCCGATGCGCACGTCCTCGGCATAGTGCCGGGCCACGTATTGCAGCGCGGGCTGCACGTGCGGCGACAGGTACGGCCCGCTGAACACGGCCGGGGATTCAAACTCCCCGCAGCGCGCCAGCCGCACGAGCAGCAAAAGCACAAGCGCCTCGATCTCGGGGATGGCCCCCGCCTGACCGAGCCGGTACGCGTCAAAGATCGTGTCGAACATCCGCGCGCCCTGTCTGGCCTGTGCACTCTCCGCGGGCAGGAACACGCCGCCGCTCCATGCGCCCCTGAGCGCCTGACGGATGACATAGCGGGCGGAGGCGGGCGTTTCGCCCAGCAGCCGGTCGGTGTCCACAGCAATGTAGCGCCAGTGGGTCACCCGCTGCCCCGCGTTGTGCTGAGCGTGATGCGCGCCCCTGGGCGACAAGAGCAGCGCGCCGGCGTCGAAGGAATAGCACTGGCCGCCCGTTTCCAGCGTGCCGCAGCCCTCCTGGCACAGGCCGATCTCCATGCAGTTGTGATAATGCAGCGTATCCCGCGGATAGGGCGGGTACCACGGGATATCCGTCAGCGCAAGGATGGCGGAATCATTACCCCCCCCCCGGATAATTGCGGCACTCGCTGCTCCCCAGGTCCACCATCAGGTGCTGATAGCCGGTTTCAGAGGTTCTCATCGCGGATCATCACCTTTCCCGGGCACAGGCGCCTGAGCGCCGAAGTCAGGTCCGGGGCGGGCTGGAAGCACACGCGCACGATGCGCCCGGCTTCGGCGCCCGTTCCCATGGCATAGAGCAGCGCACAGCCGCGCGCGGGGTCGTGCGCGGATACGTCGTAGGTCACGCGCCGCTTCGGCCCGCTCAGGGACCGCTTTTCGGCCTCCTCCAGCATTTCCGCGCCCTCGTCGGCGGCGGCGATCAGGTTGTGCAGGTCCAGGTTCACAAAGGCCACCTCCCTGCGGCGCGAGCGCATGCCGCTGATGCGCATGACCGTCAGGTCGTATCCCTCCAGCCGGTATTCGTAGAGGACGCGCGCCTCCCCCATGAAATACCACGAGCCAAAGAGCGTGCCCAGCGCCAGCGGGAGAAAGATGAAGCCGAACATGGACCCAAGCACCGTGAAGATCAGCACGGATGCGTACAGCAGGCCCTGAATGATGCGGATATAGCCGGGGATGCGCCTTTCGACGGTCCTGCGAAGGCTGATGGGTTCGTTGTGCATGGACGGGCACTCCTTTCCTCAGTCGGGCGGAGGGAAAGCCGGCGCGGCGTCAGACCGACCAGCTGATGTTGGTGGGCGTTGCGCAGTGGCTCCAGATGTTGAGCGAGGCGCAGGTCCCGTCGGGCTGGCGCAGATAGGGCAGCTTTTCGCAGGACAGCTCCCCGATATCGTCCAGCGCACCTTCGGCAAAGGCGCAGAACCGCCGCCGCGCGCTGCGCAGCCGCTGGATCAGGCCGCCCAGCCGCAGATCGATGACCTCGAAGCCGAAGGGGAGCAGCGTCTGCATCCACAGCGCCTGCCAGCTATCCGCCAGCGCGGCGGCGGCCTGCTCCGCGGCCAGGCACAGCGGCGGCAGGCACGCGCCCGCCCGCTCCCTGTCGCCGGCGCGCACGATGGGCGCGGCGGCCTCGCGCAGCGCGCATTTGGCATGCACGGCTTCGGCCAGCTTCGCATAGAGATCGAAGAAGCCGCGCCACTCGGCGCCGGCGTCCCGCGCGTAGCGGTCGAAGCGCCGGGCAAGCTCGCCGTAGTGCGCGCTGAGCGCCATGCCCTGAAAGTCCGCCTCGAACAGCGGCATCAGCGGGTCCTCGTAGAGAAGCTGCTTGACCGGGTTGACCACGCCGCCCGTCCGCGGCCGCAGGCCGATCCGGTGAAAATCGGCCAGCGCGCGCATCGGTTCGCCGGGGCAGCCGGCGCAGGCGGTCAGCCGCGCGTCCAGCCAGCCGTCGTCCATCCTGCCGGCGCAGGCGTATTCCATAAACGCCGTAAGCCCCGGCAGGCCGCCCAGCAGCGGGTTGCACTCCGCGCCGTCGTCGCCCCAGAGGGTGGCGAACACCTCGCGCACGCCGGCCTCGCGGCAGGCGTCGAGGGTCACGCGGCTGGTGGAGCGCGCCTTGTCCACGTCGGGCACGGGCCCCGTCCACGTATAGACGCCGCCCGCGAACAGCGTGGGCGCGTCAAAGCGCCGGTGCTGCGCCAGCATGTGGCGCGGCACGGCGATGTCCTCCGCGTAATAATCCCAGTAGACCAGATCGATATCGGGCGGCGCGGCGCGCACCGCCGCCTCGTCCGGCACGAAGCCGGGCGTGTAGGCGTCGCCGCCGCCGGGCGCGTGAAAGTACATGTCGCTCCACATCATACCGTGCAGCCCCAGCCTGCGCAGCACCTCGCCCACGCGGGCGAGGTGGCGCGCCATGAGCTCGCCCTGAGGCGCCGGACCGAAGCGGTCCATATGCGCGCCCCGGCCCAGGCCGTACGCCTCGTCCATGCCGATATGGATGCGGCGGGAGGCGAAGGGCACGCTGGCCGCGGCGATCATCTCCTCCAGCAGGGCGTAGGTCTCGGGGCTGTCGGTGAGCAGCACGTCGTCCGTATCGCGCAGGCCGGCCATGCAAGGCCAGCGCAGCGCGCGGGCCATGTGCCCCAGCGTCTGGATGCAGGGGATCAGCTCGATGCCCAGCGCGGCGGCGTAGGCGTCCAGCTCACGCAGTTCCTGCTGCGTCATGCGCCCGCGCAGGTAGCCGAAGTACGGGCGGCCGGGCACCTCGTAGGTGTCCTCGGTGTAGAGCATGACGGCGTTGCAGCCCATGCGGTTCACGCGGCGCAGGAAGGTGCGCAGGGCGCCGGCGGTGGGCACGGCATTGCGCGAGCAGTCCAGCATGACGCCCAGTGTCTCAAACGGCGACGCCTCCTGCGCGCGGTACGGCCGCGCGTGCCAGTGCTGGCACAGCAGCGACAGGCCGCGGAAAAACGCCGCTTTGGTGGGCGCGGCGATCTCGCCGCCGGAATCGGTCAGCGTCACGCACAGCGGGCCGGGGCGCAGCGCCGCGCGGACGGGAAGGCCGTCCGGGCGCTGCTCGATGTGCAGATCGGGCGCGTGCAGCGCCATGCCCGGCATCAGGGGAGCGCAGTCGCCCGTAAGCAGAATGGAAGGCATGAAATAAACCTCCTGTCAACCGTGGGATCGGCCACCGGCGGGGAGCGCCGGGGCCGACGCGCCGCCGTCGCGGGCGGCGGGTCCGTTTGCCTTATTGTATCATGTTTTACGGGCGGATGGAAACAGGCAAATCGACCAGACATGGAAAAAAC
>CALVNG010000078.1 GCA_944349545.1 uncultured Eubacteriales bacterium | reverse complement strand
CTGCCCAAAACCATCAGCGGCAAGATTCAGCGAAAGCTCATCCGCCGCACGGACGCCGACACCGGCGCGGACCGCCTCACCGTGCGCCCCGCCACCCCCGACGACGCCGAAATGACGCTTTCCTACCTTGCGCAGATCGCGGGCGAGTCGGACAACCTCTCCTTCGGCGCGGAGGGGCTGGACATGAACGTGGAGCAGGAGCGCGGCTACATCGAGGGCATCTCCGGCCGCAGCCTGCTTTTGCTGGGCTTCATCGGCGGCGAGCTGGCCGCCATGGGCGCGCTCAAATGCATGCGCCGCGAGCGTGCCCAGCACCGTGCGTCCCTGTCGGTCACGGTGCGCAAGAAGTACTGGCACCGGGGCATCGGGACGCAGATGGTGAATCATCTGATCGACCACGCCCGTCAGGGCGGCGTTTCCGTCATCGAGCTGGAGGTGCGCTCGGACAACGTCAGCGCCATCTCCCTGTGCCAGAAGATGGGCTTTGAGCGCATCGGCGTGTATCCGAAGTTCTTCCGCATCGACGGGCGGGACTATGACGCGGACCTGATGAACCTGTATCTGTAAATCTGCCAGGCATAAAGAGAGGACGCACCGCGGAAAGGCGCGCCCTCTTTGCTTTTTGCCGGCTTCCGGCCTATGGTTCCCGGCTCGCTGCCTCCAGCGCGGCTACCTCGTCCTGCGTCAGGCGGAAGGTGAGGGCGACGGCGTTGGCCTCGGCCTGGGCCGGGCTTTTCATGCCCGCAATGACCACGCTCTGGGGCAGATGGTCCACAATCCAGCGCACCGCCACCGCCGCCACGGACACGCCATGCTTCTGCGCGATGGGACGCATGACGTCCACGATGCGCAGGTTGCGGCGCAGTTTGTCGCCGTAGAAGTTGTCGTACACGGCGCGGCTGCGCCGGTCATCCCTGGCGAAATGCACGTCCGCGCCGTATTTGCCGGTCAGAATGCCCTGCCCCAGGCTGCCCCAGGTGAGCGGCACGGCCTCCAGCAGGCGCGCGGTTTCGAGCATGGCGGCCTCGTCATCGCGGTGGGCCAGGCTGTAATGATTCTGGAACGAAGCCACATCATCCCCGTAGGGGGCGAAGGCGGCGGCCTGCGCGGGGGTTACGTTGCTCAGCCCGATGGCGCAGATGCGTCCGGCCCACTTGTGCTTGAGCAGCGCTTCCATCATTTCATCGACGGGGGTCACGCCGTCGAGATAATGTACCTGATACAGGTCGATATAGTCCGTGCCCAGGCGTTTCAGGCTCGCGGCCAGCGCCCGGTCGATATAGGCGGGGCTGTTGTCGTAAAAGGTGCGGCCGTTTTCCACGCGCACGCCGAACTTGCTGGCGATGACCACGCGGTCGCGCACCCCGCGCAGCGCCTGCCCGATGTTGCTCTCCGACCGGCCCAGGCCGTAGGTGTCGGCGGTGTCGAAGAAATTGACGCCGCATTCAAAGGCGCGGCGAAGCGCCCCCTCAATCTGGTCGTGATCCACCTGCCCCCAGCCGTATTCCCCGGCGGGACAGCCGCCCGCGCACAGGCGGGATACGGGCAGGTCAATGCCCTTCAAGCGGATGGTTTCCATGCGGTGCTCCTTTGGTTCATGGCCTGCGCAGGCCCTTGGGATAGTGATTCTTGAACTGGCCGCCGCTGGCCTTGCCAAAGCCCAGCACAAGCCCCTCATATACGGCCAGTGCCCAGCCGCGCATGTCCTCCGGCGCAGGCAGCGCTTCGCCGCTCTGATAGCGCAGCGCCCCGGCGCGGTCGAGCACAAGCGACGGCAGGCCGCAGGCAGGGGTGAGGAACATGGCCAGCGCGTGGTCCGGCGCAAAGACCTTGCCCTTCATCGAACCCAGCTGCACGCCCGCGCGCAGCACGCGCACGCCCTCCAGCGGCGGCAAATCGGGCGCGGAGAGCAGCGCGTCGCCCAACTGCGCGTTGGCGGGCGGCAGGCCGCAAAGAGGCCCGGCAAAGGCCGAATAAGCGGCAAGCGCGGCAGGAGCGGGCGGCGAGAGACGCTCCGCGGCTGGCCTCGTCAGGTCAGCAGCAGGCGCATCCCCGGCGCGGCGCAGGCAGGCCAGGAAATGCCCCTCGCCGCGCACACGATGGGGATAGAGGCGCAACATGCCCTCCGGGGCGTCCAACGCGCCGTGTTCGCCCGGCAGGGAGAAGGGGCGCGCCGAGAAGTCGGGATGTTCCCGGAGAAACCAGCGCACGGTTTCCTCGTTTTCTTCCAAGGAGAGGGTGCAGGTGCTGTATACCAGCCGTCCACCGGGGCGCAGCATCGCAGCGGCGGAGCCGAGGATACGTCTCTGGCGTTCGGCGCAGCCCGCGGGCGCGGCGGGAGTCCACTCGGCGCGCGTTTCGGGGTGGCGGCGGAACATGCCCTCGCCGCTGCAGGGAGCGTCCACCAGCACGGCGTCGAACGCGCCGGGCCAGCGCGCAGCCAGCGCCTCCGGCTGGGCGCTCGCCACCAGCGCGTTGGGTACGCCCATACGCTCGATGTTGCGGCTGAGAATTTTCGCGCGCGAGGGCACCGGCTCGTTGCACACCAGCAGCCCTTCGCCCGCCAGCGCCGCGGCGATCTGCGTGCTCTTGCCGCCGGGCGCGGCACACAGGTCCAGCACGCGCTCGCCAGGCCGCGGCGCAAGCGCGCTCACCGGCGCCATGGCGCTGGGCTCCTGCAGGTAGTACGCGCCCGCCTCGTGCAGCGGGTCGGTCCCGGCGAGACTATCGTTCTGAAGATAACGCCCCAGCGCAGAGTACCACGGCACCGGACCCTCCACGCCCCCCACGGCCTCAAGCGCCGCATCGGAAACGGGCTTTTGGGGATTCAGGCGAAGCCCCCGCAGACAGGGCGCCTCCAGCGCGGCGAAGTAGGCGCCCGCCTCTTCGCCCAGCTGCGCGCGCATGCGGTCTGCAAAGGCGGGCGGCAGTTCAAAGCTCATCGGCGTCCACCAGCCATTCCGGTTTCATGATGGGCTCAAAGGCAAAAAACAGCGGCTTGAGCTCGTCGGGCAGGGCGTCCCTGAGGCATGCGCGCCCGGCGATCATGCTCACGGGACGGTCCAGTTGCGCGGCAGCCTGCGTAAGCAGCGCCTGCCCGGCCAGCAGCACCTCCGGGGTGGTGGACTCCTGCAAGTTGGCATTGTTGACCAGGTGATCGGGCGTAAGGCGCGCCTGCCGCTCGATCAGGCGGTATAGCGCCACGATGTCCTCCGCCGAAGCACTGAAGGGACGGCAGGGATTGACCACGTAGAGCACGTTCATCTCATCCCGCAGGGCCGACGTGTAGGGCGCGTAGCGGCCCAGGGCGGTGGCTCCCGTATCGTCGCCGCCAACGTCGATCACCACATGCGCGTAGGGCTGCTCGAACACCGCCTGAATCTGCGCCGGCAGGGCGGGGATGTCCACCGTGGACATGGCAAAGGAGGGCATGAATACCTCGATGCCCTCCGCTTCCAGCAGCGCGTGCTGCTCGGCGCTGCGAAAATAGGGGTTGACGATATCCAGATCCACCAGCGCCACGCGGCCCTCCGGATGTCCGGCGCGCTGCGCGCGCGCGATGGCGATGGCCAGCTCGGTCTTGCCGCTGCCGTAGTTGCCCACCAGCACGGTGTAGCGTTTTCCGATGGGCAGCATCATGTCTCACCGCCTTGCTGATCTCTGGGCTGGGGATAGACAGGCTCATGAAACGCCTGCGTCACATCCACGGTGGACTGCAGGTCGTGAATGGTGGGGCCGTGTTCCTCATCGTCCACGCCCACCAGATCGCGCGCCTTTTTGGCCAGCCGCCTGAGCGCGCCGCCGCCCGACGTGGACGCCTGTGCGCCCGCGCGCATGGTAAAGGGCCGGAACACCGGCGGCTGCATGACGGGCCGGGCCTCCTGGGCCTGCGGGACGTCCTCCTCTTCCGTGGAGGAGAGGGAGGGCGGCTGCGTCAGGCCCAGGCGCTCGCGGAACTCGTCCGCGTCCAGCCCCGGATGCACAGGCCCCGCTTCCACGGCTGGCGGCGGTACGGGCGGGGCGGGCGGCGGCGCATAGAGCTCCTCCGGCGGACGGGGCGGGGCAAAGCCCGCCTGCATGTCGCGGATGGACTGGATGGGTTCGGGTCGGGGCGCGCCAAAGGACGAATCCATGCCTGCGGCGGGGTTGTCCCATAGAGGCCGCACCAGCGCGTCGCCCTCTTCCCAGCGGTCCTCCGGCTCGTCAAAGACGGGGTCCAGATCCTGCGGCGGCTGATAGGACTGGGCATAGGGTGCGTAGAAAGGCCCCTGGTCCAACGGCGCGTATTGTACGGTGGCCTGATTCATGGCGGGGTCCTGAGCGCCGAATCCGAGATCCCGCGCCGGGGCGTAGGCATGCGTTTCGTCCACAACCGGCGCATAGGCCTGCGTGTAGAGGTCGGGCACATAGGGCGCGGGGTCGTCCGGATAGGGCGGCTCCTCCCCGGCGGACACAGCGGAGGCGCCCTGCGCAGGGCGGGCCGCTTCCGTCTGCGGCGCGTCCGCGCCGCCGTGACGCTTCGCGCGCCCGCGCCTGAGGCGGCCCAGCTTCGAGGACCACACGTAATACGGCCGCCAGCGGATCAGATACACGATGCGGTCGATCACAAAGCCGCCGGCGCAGAGAATCAGGACGATCATTTTCCAGTTGGCCGCCAGAAAGCGGTAGAAAATACCTGCATCCTCGCTGGACAAAAGGCGCCACAGGTCGTTGACCAAAACGCGCATCCAGCTCAGCAGCAACGTCAGAATCGCATTGGCAAAGCCGTTCATTCACCGGCTCCTTTCATGGGCTATTGCACCGTGACCAGAACGGTGGAGGGCGTGGCGGTAAAGGTCATGCCGGCCATGTCGGTATCCTCCACATGCAGCTCCACGGGCAGCTCGTAGGTGCCGGGCTCCAGGCCCGACACGTCCACATAGGCCACCACGCTGGCCGCGCGCAGGCCGTCCATGATCAGCTGCGGGCCCCTGACCACGATGCCGAGGGTCTTTGTGTTGAGGCTGACAGAGACATCGCTGGTTGCGCCGCGGGAAAACAGCTTGACGCTCTCAAAGGTGCGCGACACCATCACCGGCTCGATGTCCACGGTGAGGGTTACGCTTTCGGCGCTGAGGTACACCGAATCGGCGGGCCATTGCGGCTCGACTTCCACGGAGAAGGTCTCGGTGCGGCCGGTGATGTCCACGGGATCGGATATGGAAAGCTCGTCCAGCAGGTCCAGCGTGGTCTGGGGCGCGGCGACAAGCACGGAGGAGGGCGTGACGCTGACGTTTGCCACGCGGTAGCCCTCGGCGGGCTGACCTTCCGTCAGGCCGGTGCTGGAAAGGCTGACGGTGCGGGTGGGATAGAGCTCCTGCTCGACCGTGACGGTACGCAGCACCACGTCCGCGCTGGTGACCTCCAGCAGCTCGCTCTCGATCTCCTCGCCGTCGGCGTTGACAAAGCGCATGGGCAGCGCCGTGCGCACGGCGCCTGCCTTCGCGGCCAGGCGCGAGACATCGAAGTCCACGTAAACACGCACGATTTCATCCACCAGGCTTTTGGGTCCGCTGAGGGTGACAACCGACGGGTCCAGCGAGATCGGCGTGCCATAGAAGCCCTGCGGGTATTCGCCGATGATGTTGACCGACACGGGCACGCGGTAGTTGGTCACATACTGGTCCACCACGATGGTCACGGTCTCCGGCGATATGCTGCGCACGGTGCCATAGGTGGAGGTGGAGGTGGTTATGATGCGCAGCGTCTGCTCGCCCGCTTCGGTGACGCGGGTCAGGTCCACGCGCGGGTTGTAGTTGGAGGCGGTCACGGTGTTGTATTCCCGCTGGGGCACGTCCACGCGCATGCGCGCGGTCAGATTTTCATCCTCCAGTCCGGAAAGCACGATCAGACCGCTGTTGCGGCGGAGCGTGTCGGCTCCCGTCACGCTGATGGTCACGTCGCCAAACACGCGCTCGCGCGTGAGGGTGGGGTCCTGCGTAATCAGCCCCGCCCACAGGCACAGCGCCAGAAACAGCGCCAGCAGCTTCCAGGGCCAGTTGTGATAGATCAGGCGCCAAAGGCGCTGCGGGGCGTCCTTGAGCGCTCTGCGCAGGCTGGGGCGCGGCTGTTCGGCAGCCTTCTTGGGCTCGGCGTTCATTCGGCGCCTCCTTTCCGGCGCTTGGTTTTCTCCATCAAGGTGGACCACAGCCCCGTTTCTTTCTGATGGTAGATGGACAAAAGCAGCTCCTCCAGCGCCGCGCGGTCCAGATGACGGGTTAGCCGTCCGTTGCGCGCCACGGAGATGGTGCCGGTTTCCTCGCTGACGATCAGGGAGATGGCGTCGGTCGTCTCTGTCACGCCCAGGGCCGCGCGGTGACGGGTGCCCAGCTCGCGGCTGATGCCCTTGCCCTCGCTGAGGCTGAGGATGCAGGCGGCCGCCATGATGCGCGGCCCGCGGATGACCACCGCGCCGTCATGCAGGGGGGTGTTGGGCTCGAAGATGTTTTCCAGAAGCGCGGCGGAAATCTGTGAATTGAGCGAGGTGCCGGTTTCGATCACGTCCTTGAGGCCGATGCGCTGCTCGATCACGATCAGCGCGCCCACGCGGCGGCGGCTGAGGGTGAGCAGGCAGCTGGTGATTTCGTTGACGATGTGGCCGCTTTCCTCCAGATCGGCGGAGACGGCGGTTTTGTGGATGGCGCCGCGCCCCAGCTGCTCCAGCGCCTTGCGCAGCTCCGGCTGGAAGAGGATCACCAGCACCACGGCGCCGTTGTTGACCACGTTGAGCAGCACCCAGTTGAGCGCCGTCAGCCCCAGAAGATCGCTTACCCAGCTGGCCAGCACCAGCGTGACCAGCCCCTTGAGAACGGCGCTGGCGCGCGTTTCCTTGGTAAGCATGAGCAGCTCGTAGAGCAAAAAGGCCACGATGAGGATGTCCAGCACATCGGCGATGGTGGGGCGGTTGAACACGTTCCAAAGCACGGTCTGGATTTGTGCCCACAAGGTCTGCATCGGTTCCCCTCCCTGCCGCGATGAATGCGTATACTACCTCCTATTATACAACATGCTTCAAGCGGATTAAACCCCCCTTCGGTCGTTTTTTTGCCTCTGCCGCAATCAGCGGGGCAGTTGTTACAAGACGCCGCCGGAGCGTTTGTACAAAGGCGCGGTTTTATGCTATACTATGCCATAAGCAGGCGGAGGAGGCGGCTGTATGGCGGGAGAGCATGACGGGCACAGACAGCGGATGAGAGAAAGGTTTCTCTCCGGTGGGCTGGAGAGCTTCGCGGACCATGAGGTGCTGGAGCTGATGCTGTTTTATGCCATTCCCCAGCGCAACGTAAATCCCCTGGCGCACAGTCTGCTGGCACGGTTCGGAACGTTGCATTCCGTACTGGAGGCGCCGGTCGCGGATCTGATGAAAGTTGACGGCGTGGGCCAGCATACAGCGCTGCTGCTAAGCCTTTTCAGCCATGCGGCCCGGCGGATGGAGCTGAGCCGGGAGACCAAGGGCGAGCCCATTCAGACGCGGGGCATGGCGGAAAAGCATGCCATGCGGCTGCTGCAGGGACTCAAGACGGAGCATTTTTACGTCGTCTGTCTTGACGGGCAGATGCGCCTGATCACGGATGAGCTCATCGCGCGCGGGTCGATTGACGAGGTGCAGGCTTATCCGCGCGTGGTGGCGGAGACGGTGCTCAGGCACAACGCGCATGCTGTGGTGCTGTGTCACAACCATCCGGGCGGGTCGCCCATTCCGTCCCAGCAGGACGTGGATGTCACCCGCCAGCTGGTGGCGCTCATGACCTCGCTGGGTGTGGCCGTGGCGGATCACATCATCGTATCGGGCAGCGAATCGCTGAGCATGGTGGAGTGCGGACTGGTCACGCGGGTAAAGCGCGAGGACCGCCTGCTCACCCGTGTGGCCAATTCGGCGGGCGAGACGCGCATCCGTGCCGAACTGATGAAGAAACGAAAGGAAAAGCAGACGTAACGCATGGAGAAGACGAGAAACAAATGCCGCTGGGCTCTCAAGGCGCTGCTGGCGCTCCTGTGGCTGGCGGTGGCCGGCGTGGTGTGCTATGCCGCGCTGATCGGACTGGTGTATTATTGGGAGGTCAACGTGCCTAAGGCAACGGATTACGACAGTATCATCGTGCTGGGAGCGCAGGTGCTGCCCTCCGGCGAGCCGTCGGTACAGCTGCGCTGGCGGCTGGACAAGGCAAAGGAATGCTATGAACGCAATCCATGCTACATGGTGGTCACAGGCGGACAGGGCGGGCAGGAGCCCGCGCCGGAGGGCGACGTGATGCGCGCCGTGCTCATTGCGGAGGGCTTGAGCGAGGAGCATGTCATCAGCGACCCGCACAGCGCGGATACGAAGGAGAACATCCGTAACGCCTGGGAGATCCTCAAGGAAAAGGGATGCCAAAAGCCGCTGATTGTCACCAGCGATTACCACCTGCCGCGCGCGCTGGCCATCGCGCGGGACGCGGGGCTGGAGGCGCAGGGCGCGGGCAGCCCGTGCCGGCCCGAATGGAACTACTGGCTCAAAAATCATATGCGCGAGGCGTTGGCATGGGTGAAATACTGGGGCGTGAAATACCTGGGACTGAAGCTGTGATCCCCGGCGAATGGGAGCGGCTGCTGGCGGAGGGCATCGCCGGGCTTGGCGTGGAGGCGGACGCCGCCGCGCCGGCGCGCCTTTCGCGCTACCATCAGCTGCTGTGCGAGTGGAACGCCCGGATGAACCTGACCGGGGATACGGATTTTGCGGTGGCGCTGTGCCGGCATTATCTGGATTCACTGGCCCCCCTCCGGCTGGAGGGCCTGTTCGCGCACGATGCGCGGCTCATCGACGTGGGAAGCGGCGCGGGCTTTCCGGGCCTGCCGCTGGCGATCGCGCGGCCGGACCTGCGGGTGACGCTGCTGGACGCGCTTCAGAAGCGGGTTTCCTTCCTTTCGGCGGTGGTGGAGGACCTGGGGCTGACCAACGTGCGCCTGGTGCATGCGCGGGCCGAGGACGGCGCGCGGACGCCGGAGCATCGCGAGCGTTACGACCTGGCCGTGGCGCGGGCGGTGGCTCCGCTGCCGGTGCTGTGCGAGCTGCTGCTGCCCTTCGTGGCGGTGGGCGGGCGCATGCTGTGCTACAAGGGTCCCGCCGCGCAGGAGGAGCTGGAGGCGGGCGGCCGGGCCGCGCGGATGCTGGGCGGCGGCGCGCTGGATGCGTTGCCGGTGTTCGTTCCGGGGCAGCCGGACTGGCGGCATCTGGTGGTGACCTGCCGCAAGGCGGAAAAAACCGTTCGACAATATCCCCGAAAAGCCGGTACGCCCGGCCGTTCCCCGCTGGGGACGGGGAATAAAAAAGAATAAAACATGGCAAAAACCGACGTGCGGCGCGCTCCTTTTCGGACGCGCCACGCCTTTTCGTGTCGAACGGTTCCGCCGCCCGCCGGGCAGGAAAGCGGCTCGCGCGCGGGGAATGACACAGGCATGGGCGCGCCTGTGAGGCCCCGCGTGTCAAGGGGGAGGGCATGAGCGGCCTCCGGGCGCGTCCGATCCGTTGAGCAAAGGAGGCCGTTAGATGCAAGCGGCGGCCAATCAGGTACGATGGGTACCCATCTCAGAGATCGTGGAACCCTGGGAAGCGAGCGCGGAGAGCGCGCCGGATGGCGCGGTGGTATTATCCCAGCGCCCGGACGGGCGGTATATGCTCGTAGGGGGGCTCAATACCCTGCGGCGCATGCGGGACGCGGGACAGCTTTGCATAGACGCCGTCACCTGTCCCGCGGAAAGCCTGGAAAGGCGGGTGGCGCGGCTTCTGGACCTGCTCATGCGCGGTCGCCTGCATTATCTGGACGAGGCGGAGGAATACCGGGCGCTGCTGGCCGCCGGCATGGATTCCAAGGAGCTGGCCGCGCGTATCGGGCGAACGCCCGCCACCATCCGCAAAAAGCTGAGGCTGTTGAACCTGGGCGATGAGGCGATGGGGCTGCTGCGCGAACATGGCCTTTGCGAGGGCTATGCCCAGGCACTTTTGCGCGTGCCGGGCATCCAGGGGCGTCTGCGCGTGCTCCGGCATGTGATTGAGGAAGGGCTGACCGTGCCGGATACCGAGCGGCTGGTCAGCGATGTGCTGTCCCGCATGCCCGTGCCGCTGGCTGGCGGGCGGCATATGAAGCCGCTCATCCGCGACTACCGCCTCTACGTCAACGCCATCCGCGGCGTGGTGGAGCAGATGCGCGACGCGGGGCTGGACGCCCGCATGCAGGTGAATGTGGGACAGCGCGTTGCGGAGGTACGCATCGACATGCCGGTGCAGATCGCCGCGAGGCTTGGCAGAAAATAATCCAGC
>CALVNG010000077.1 GCA_944349545.1 uncultured Eubacteriales bacterium | reverse complement strand
GCGCCCATCGGCGACGCCTCGCTGGAATATACGTCTCCCGCTACGCTCTATCTGCCCCGCCATGACGGCATGGGCCTGACCACGGTAGAGAGCGAAGTTTCCTTCTCCCCCACCCGCTCCAACGCCGAAAGCCTCGCGCGCGCGCTGCTGGCGCATGCCGGCGACGGGACTGCCAGCCCCGTGGGCGGCAGTGTGCGCCTGTCGCTCTACGGGGTCAACCCCGTGGAGGTCAGCCGCAACGTGGCCACCGTCAACCTGGCGGCCAACGCCCTGCAGCTCAGCCGGGACGCGCTCTACCTGGCGTGCCAGGCCATTGCCAACACGCTGACCGCTTTGCCGGAGATCGAATGGGTCAACTTTCTGGTGGTGGACCGTCCCGTAGGCCTGGATATCGGCAATACGCTGCCCATGGGCGCGTTTGCGGCCACGACGGCGCAGGACATCGGCGCGGCGTATGAGCAGCTGCTCTCCCGCCGGGTGGACAGTGGCACGGACGCATCGCTGAAGCCCCTGACCTCCAATGTGACGCTGTATTTCCCCGTCAGCGGCACGGACGGCGTGGTCAGCGAGGTGCGCAGCGTATCGTTTGCCGATCAGGTATTTTCCAACATGGTGGTTTCCATTCTGCGCGAGCTGGCGCAGGGACCCGCCGGGGAGATTGATTCCCCCGCCCTCCCGCTGCTGAGCGACCTGCTCACCGCCGACCCCCGTCTGGTCAACTCCGAATCCACGGGCGGGTCGGTCATCTCGCTGGAATTTGCCTACAATCTGGACGATATGCTGGAGGCCTACGGCCTGACCCGCGCGCAGAGCATGGCGTCGCTGTGCTATACGCTGTGTACGTTCTTTCCCAACGTGAGCGGCATCCGCGTCTCCATCAACGACACGCCTGTGACCCAGCTGCAGCTGGAGGAGGATCTGGACGTATCCATCAGTTTTGAGGAAAACGTGCTTCTGCGCAGCGACTTTTCCACTTTGCTTTATGATTACTGCATCCTGTACTTCGCCGATGCGGACGGACAGCGCCTTCGCGAGGTCAGACGGCCCGTGCCCTATACGCAGCGCATGAACCCGCGCACGCTGCTTATCGAGCTGGCGCGCGGGCCGCAGGCGTATGACAGCGCGGACGATCTCACGGCGGTAATGCCTGCCGGCGCCATTCAGGATACCGACATTCTGGGGCTGGCGCTCTCCGGGAACACGATGCTGGTCAATTTCGCCCCCTCCTTTGAGAGCGTGGGCGCCGGCATGGACGAAACCCGAGAACGCCTGCTGGCCTATGCTATGGTCAACACCCTCTGCGCCGGCACCGGCGCGGACAGCGTGTGCTTCTTCCGCGGCGGAGCCCAATTTGACGGCTTTTCCGGCAAAATCTACTGGCGCGGGCTGTTCTATCCGCTCCCGGTGGACAGTTGAATCACAGGTTTTGAAACAGTTTGGGCGGCGGGAAACCCAAGCGTTCCCCGCCGCTCTTTATTGTCTGCTACCTGACGATATGCCGTCTGCACATGCCCGTTTTGCCGCAGGCCGGACACACGAGCCTTCGCCGGACAAGGGTATGATATGCTTTCACATACTCTCCCAGAGCAGGCGTAAACGCCGCGTTGCAGTGCGGGCACCGGTAATACCCGGCCTTCGCATCCAGCACGGCGGCGGCTCCGACACCCGCCGCAGCTGTTGCCAGGGCCAGCGCGATCAGCGCGACCCGCGCGGCAGTGGGCAGCGCCAGCAGCGCGGCAAGAGCGATCAGCGCGCACACCGCGATCACCGTGACGGCGGCGCAAACCATCGACAGAGCCAGTCTTTTTTTGTTTTCCGCATTTTCCCGGATCAGTTCCATCATGTTTTCCTCCGCTTTCTTTTGATAATCTGCCTTCGCAATGCGCTCGCCCGAGAGCAGGTCATTGACCGTGATGCCAAGCGCCGCGCACAGCGGCAGCATCAGCGATACCTCAGGCAGCCCGTTGCCGCATTCCCATTTGGACACGGTTTTGTCGCTGATACCCAGCTCATCCGCGAGCTTGCGCTGCGTCAGGCCGCCCGCTTTCCTGCACTGCGCAATAAACCTGCCAATGCGAATCTGGTCCATGAGCTTGCCTCCTTTCGCCGCCATTGTACAACAGCAGCCTGTCCGAAAACACCCACGAATCGTAGAGTTGCCGACGTTTCATGAATCACGGGGGTTTTCCTTCCGCCTTTCCTGTGGACGGCTCGTAAAACACGGAATTGTATGTTTGGGCCTGGACGTGGGTATGATTGAAGCGGAAACAGATTTTCTTTCCGCTTTTTTGTGCTATGGTTCATAGAGGACGGGAAAACCGCTTTCCAAGCGAACCCGCTCCTGAAAGGAAGTGAAAATTTTGGATTGGTACAGAAAAAGCGTGGATGAAACCGCGCGGGCGCTGGGCTCCGACGCCGCCATGGGCCTGACGGCCGGAGAGGCCGCCTCGCGGCTGGAAAAGCATGGTCCCAATGCGCTCAGGCAGGCCGCGAAGCGCACCCTTTGGCAGATGTACCTTGCGCAGTTCAAGGATGTGATGGTGCTTGTGCTTCTGGCCGCGGCGCTGATATCCGGCGTACTGCTGGGCGAATGGGTGGACGCGGGGATCATCCTGCTGGTGGTGCTGCTCAACGCCCTGCTGGGCGTCATTCAGGAAAACCGGGCCGAAAAATCGCTGGAAGCGCTAAAGAAACTGTCCTCGCCCCACGCGAAGGTCCGCCGTGGGGGCGAAATCGTCTCCGTGCCCGCATCGGACCTGGTGCCTGGCGACGTGGTGTTGCTGGAGGCGGGCGATTATGTGTCCGCCGACCTGCGGCTCACGGTATCGGCGGGGCTGCGCGCGGATGAAAGCGCCCTGACCGGTGAAAGCGAACCGGTGGAAAAGCGAGCCGAAACCCTCTTGAGCGAAGGCGAGCTGCCTTTGGGCGACCGGACGAACCTGGCCTTTTCCGGTAGCCTGGTCACCTACGGACGCGGCGAGGGGATCGTCGTAGCCACGGGCATGGACACGCAGCTGGGCGCCATCGCGGGCATGCTGGGCGGCGAGGAGGGCGTGGAAACGCCGCTGCAGCGCCGCATGGCCGACCTGGGCAAAAAGCTGGCGCTGCTGTGCATCGGCGTATGCGCGCTGGTCTTTGTGGCGGGCGTGGCTTACGGAAACGACGTGGGCGAGATGTTCATGACGGCCATCAGCCTGGCCGTAGCGGCCATTCCCGAAGGGCTGCTGGCCATCGTAACCATCGTGCTGGCCATCGGCGTGCAGCAGATGATCTCGCAAAACGCCATCATCCGACGCCTGCCGGCCGTGGAAGCCCTGGGTAGCGCCACGGTGATCTGCTCGGACAAGACGGGCACCCTGACCATGAACCGCATGACGGTCACGGCCCTGTGCGAACCCTTCGCCGTCAGGGACGCTGCGGCGCAGCCCCCTTCCGAACCGCTCATGAGCGCCATGGGGCTGTGCAACGACGCCGCGCCCGCCCGAAACGAGCGGGGCGAAACCGTGCTTGCAGGCGACCCTACGGAAACGGCGCTGCTGGCCTGTGCCAGCGCGTGGGGCTTCGACGGGTCCGCCGCCCAGGCGGCCATGCCACGTGTGGATGAGCTGCCCTTTGACAGCGAGGTCAAGCGTATGACCACCGTGCACCGTCTGGCGGAAGGCCGCTATGTCATCTACGTCAAGGGCGGGCTGGACGAGGTGCTCGCGCTGTGTACGGATATCCGGGATAGCGAATCCGTGCGCGCCCTGACGGAAGAGGACCGGAGCCGGCTCCAGGCTTCTGCGGCGGACATGGCCTCAAGCGCCCTGCGCGTACTGGCCTTCGCCACGCGCGAGACGGACTCGCTCGCCGCTCCCGGCGACCGCGCCGCCTACGAAAGCGGCCTGACCTTTCTGGGCATGGCCGGCATGATCGATCCGCCGCGGCCCTCCGCGCGGGAGGCTGTGACGCGCTGCCGGCGTGCCGGCATCAAGCCTGTGATGATCACCGGCGACCACCGGCTCACGGCCAGCGCCATCGCGCGAGAGCTGGGCATACTGGAAAAGCAGGACCGGGTCGTGACCGGTCAGGACCTGGACCGCATGGACGACGGTCGGCTGCGTGAGGAGGTGCGCGATATCGCCGTCTATGCCCGCGTTTCGCCGGAGCATAAGGTGCGTATCGTCAAAGCATGGCAAAGCTGGGGCGACGTGGTCGCCATGACCGGCGACGGCGTGAACGATGCGCCCGCGCTTAAGCGCGCGGACATCGGCGTAGCCATGGGGCAGACAGGTACCGAGGTAAGCAAGGAAGCCTCCGCCATGATCCTGACCGACGACAACTTCGCCACCATCGTGGGGGCGGTGGCGCAGGGCCGCGTCGTTTACATGAACATTCTCAAGGCCATCCAGTTTTTGCTCAGCTCCAACCTGGGCGAGGTACTGCTCATCTTCGTGGCTACGGTGCTGAATCTCGGCTCGCCGCTTCTACCCATCCACATCCTGTGGGTCAACCTGATTACCGACTCTTTGCCGGCGCTGGCGCTGGGCATGGAGCCCCCCGAGCCTGATGTGATGGACTGCCCGCCGCGCGATCCCCGCTCCCCCATCTTCACCCGGCCGCTTCTCTTCCGCGTGATCTATCAGGGCCTGATGATCGCCGGGCTGTCGCTGGCGGCGTATCTGGCCGGCGTACGCGTAAGCCCGGAGACGGGGCATACCATGGCCTTTGCGGTGCTGGCATTCTCGCAGCTTGTGCACGCCTTCAACGTGCGCAGCAACACGCACTCGGCCTTTCTGCGCGGCAGGCTGAACCGCTGGATGATTCCCGCTTTCCTGGGCGGCGTCGCGCTGCAGCTGTGCGTGCTGCTGACGCCTTTCCTGCAGGGCCTGTTCCATGTGGCCGTGCTCACGCCTGCGCAATGGGGCCTGGTGGCGCTGCTCAGCCTGATGCCGCTGCCCATCGTGGAGATGCTCAAGGCCCTTGGGCTGACGGGCGAAAGCCGCACAAAGCGTTCCTGAAAAAACCGGGGCCGTCCGGCGCAATGCCGGGCGGCCTCCTTCGGCTGATGCTCCAGGGATCAGGGTTCCTTTTCGTAGGTATAGCGCACAATGAGCCATGGCTTGCTGTCGTACATGCCATAGGCGTCGCCATAGAGATCGTAGCACTTGCCCACTTCCCAGGTAGTCCGCGAGCCGTTTTCCACATACACCAGCATGGGCGATTCCTCCGTGCCGACGTTCACGAAGGCGCGCTGCGGCTTGGTGGTTTCGATGGAGGTCACGATAGCCTTCTGGCAGATATAGATCTGCTGGTTGGCCACGCGGGTGCTGAGATTGTCCATGTAGTTGGTATACATGTCCTTCATGCTCCACGCCTTACGGGAGTAGATATCGACGTTTGGCACATAGGTGACGTTATGCTCCACGCGGGTGGTCGCCTTGCCGGGATAATCCGCCGTGATCACGATGGTGTTTACGCCGATTTTATCAAACTTGGCCACGAAGCTGAACGACCCGTCCACGGCTGTATTGGTGATGTCCAGATCGCTGTAGGGCGAGAGGACCTTCACCACCGCGCCGGGCAGGGTGGTGCCGCGCACGGTCATAAAGCCGTCGTCGTTGGTGCTGCCGATATCGCTGGCCAGATCCAGCGGAATCTCCTGCTTTTCGCGGTAGAGGGTCACGGTAAGGGAGTTTTCGCGGCAATACTGGCTGCGCACGCGAATCTCAAAATTGTTTTCGCCGATGGGCTGCACGGTGGCGTTATAGCTGACCTTTCCGCCTTCGGTGTTGACCAGGTCGCTGTAATCCTGGCCGTTGATGGTGACGGTGCTGCCCTCGCGCACATAAAAGACGATGTTGTACAGGGCCGTGCTCACCACCTGATAGGGGCTGTCGGGCGTGCTGAGCTCGATGGGCGAGAGCGGAATGTCGATCTCATAGTGAATGGGCTCCAGCGCCTGCTGCTTGCCCGAATCGGTGATAACATAGGGTGTGAGGGTCACGGTCATGGTATCCTGAAGGTAGTCCTCATAGTTGTCGTACCAGGTGTGGTCCAGAATATCAAAGGTAGCGAAGCCCCCCGTCACGATGGCGGAGGTGCGCAGCTCACGGATGGTGATGCGCTGGCCGTCCTCGCCGGGGATGGTTACGGTGTGGGCCGCCATGTCGTCGCGGATGGTGGGAATGACCACGGCGGTGCGCTCGTCCACATTTTTGTCTGCCGTGAGCATCGGAATGACGAAGGCCACCGCCAGCCAGCCAGCCACGCCCAGCATGCCCAGCAGCACCAGAAAGCGCAGGATACGCCTGCCGCTGTGGCGGCGCGGCTTGCGGCTGAGCGCGGCATTTTTCAGGCGCATGGAGTTTTCATATTCATCCTGGTTGGCAAAGGACGGCAAATACGCGCTGGTATCATGATAGCCGTCGTACACCGTTTCACTCTCGTCCGGGTGCTGAATGTTGACGATGCGGCGGGTATTGCCGTAGCCGTAGACCTCGTCCTCCGGCTGGGAGGGGGCATAGGTGGTACGGTACTTGACCGGCACTACACGCTTGGCGTCGGGCGCCACCTCGCCCTCCTCCACCAGCTCCGGCGCCACGGGGCGCAGAGCGGTATCGGGGTCGTCATAGGCGGAAAAGAAGGTGCCGCGGTTGCTGGTGGTGCGCACCGAGCGTCCCGACGGCGCCATGCCGCGCCGCGCGGCTTCCTCGCGCAGCATGCGCTGCTTCTGCTCGCCCATGAGCTTGCGGGATTTCAGGTCCGCCATCTCACTGGCCAGGGTATCGCGCGGATCGCTGGTGGTTTCCTCCTGACCCGATTCATCTATGCGCACATAGCTGTTCTTGCGGTCCCTGTCCTCCAGCTCCAGCTGCCAGGCCGGCACGCCCTGTGGGCCATAGGCGTCGTTGGGCAGTTCCTGCCCGCAGTAGACGCAGTGCGGCAGGCTGGCCTGATTCCATTTTCCGCAATTTGGGCATTTCATCCGCCAAGCGCTCCTTCTGATGTTGGTATCATAGGAAAATTCGTCGCCGCCGCGCCGGATTCCTGCCCGGCGCGCAAGTGTTACAGGCCGGCGTACGGCTGACGCGCGCCGGCCGCCGCGCCGACAAGCAGCTGTAATTCAAAGGTGCGCGTTTCAGGCTCGAGCCGGCTTTGCCCCAGATTGGAAACAAGCACCGCATCCCCCTCGCACAGGTCAAAATACCGGTGCAGCAGCGCCTCCATGTCCTCCCCCGGCTGCCAGTCCGCCTGCACACACCGGTACGACCCCTTGGGAAGCTCCACGATGCGCTCGTCTGCGCTGAGCGGCTCGGAGATTTCCCAGTACACGGCACGCAAGAAGCGCCCGCCGGCAAAGCGGTTGAGTATTCCCATGGGCAGCACAGGGTAAAGCTGCCGTTCCCTGGCGTACGTATTGAGCGAGGCAAAAGCCGTCTCCATCGCGTTGATATCGCCAAGGTCTCCCCCATATGTCGCCGTCACCAGCCGCCGGTGCGCAATGGGGCGGCAGTAGGGCGTGTTTTTCTGCGTATAGCGGCCCGTGTCTTCCAAAAATGTCAGCGTGTGCTCGATGCTGCGCAGGCTTCCCTCCAGCTCCCGGATTTTATCCTGCGTGCGCCGCTTGCCTTCCTCAAACAGGGCCCGGTTCTGAAAACGTCCGTTCTCGTCAAAGTAGGCCTTCAGTTCCTTGAGCGGCACGCCCAGATTGATGCACAGAAGAATCATGTCCAGAATGGAGAGCTGCTCGGCGGTGTAATAGCGATAGCGCGTATGCGGGTCGGTCCACGCGGGCTTGAGGATGCCCAGGCGTTCATAGTAGCGCAGCGAATTGATGTCGATTCCACGCAGGCGGGCAAATCTGCTGATGGTAAAATAGCGGTTCATGGCAGCCCTCCTATTGACTCTGTTATAATAACAGGGTTTAGAATTAAGATGCAAGTCAATGACGGGAGCAAGGAGGGAGTGCGTCATGGACGCCAAGCAGGATTTTACCAGCGGCAGCATCTTTGGCAAGATGATGCAGTTTATGATCCCCATACTGGGTGCGCAGATTTTGCAGGCCATGTACGGCGCCGTGGACATGCTGGTGGTTGGCCATTTCGGCACCAACGCGGGCATTTCGGGCGTATCCACGGGCAGCAGCATCATGAACCTCGTTACCTTTGTCCTCAGCCAGCTGGCGGCAGGCGTGATGATTCTCATCGGCCGCTACCTGGGCGAGCGGCAGAACGAGCGCATCGGCCGGCTGATCGGGCGGGCGGTAGCGTTTTTTCTGGTGGTTTCGGCGGTGCTGACGGTGGCGCTGATCGTCTTTGCGGAACAGATCGCGGTACTGATGCAGGCGCCCGCCGAAGCGGTGGAGCTGACGGCGCAGTATATCCGCATCTGCGGCATCGGCTGCGTGTTCATTGTATTTTATAACCTGATCAGCTGCATCTTCCGCGGCCTGGGCAACTCGCGGCTGCCGCTTATTTTCGTGGGCATCGCCTGCGTGGTCAACATCGTGGGTGACCTTGTGCTGGTGGCGCTGCTGGACATGAACGTGGCGGGCGCGGCCATCGCCACCATCGGGGCGCAGGCGGTGAGCGTGATTCTGTCGCTTTTGATCATCCGCCGGCAGAAACTGCCCTTTTCCTTCTCCCGGCGGGACATCCGCCTGGACGGAGAAGTCGGCGGCTTTGTGCGAGTGGGCGCGCCGCTGGCGCTGCAGGAGCTTTTGACCAACATTTCCTTCCTGGCCATCTGCGCCTTCATCAACCGTCTGGGGCTGGACGCCTCCAACGGTTACGGCATTGCACAGAAGATCCAGTCCTTCGTGATGCTGGTGCCCTCCTCCATCATGCAGTGCATGGCGTCCTTCGTGGCGCAGAACGTGGGCGCGAACAAGGAGGACCGCGCCCGCAAGGGCATGCTCTACGGCATGGGCGTGGGCGCGGCCATCGGCGTGGTGATTGCCGCGCTGGCGCTGTTCAAGGGCGACGTGCTGGCCTCGCTGTTTTCGGGCAGCGAGCGGGATATCGCGCGCGCATTTGAATACCTGCGAGGCTTCGCGCCGGAAGCGGTGCTCACCAGCGTGCTGTTCAGCTTTCTGGGCTATTTCAACGGTCATTCCCGTTCCACCTTCGTCATGGCACAGAGCATCGCCCAGGCGTTCCTGATCCGTCTGCCGGTCTCCTATTTCATGAGCATTCAGCCGGGCGTTTCGCTGACGGGTGTGGGGCTGGCGGTTCCGCTCTCGACGGTGTTCGGCATCGCGTTGTGCCTCGTATACTACCGCCGCATGAGCCAGAAAATGCAGCCCGCACTTTCGGACGCGGCGCTTGCACAGGATGAGCCCACAAGCCAGGCATACAACCCGGAGGTTTCCACCGTGATTGCCATCAGCCGCAGCTATGGCGCAGGTGGCCGCACGGTAGGACGCATGGTGGCGCAGCAGCTGGGTATTCCCTTCTACGACAAGAGCCTGCTGGCCTCCACAGCCGAGCGCAGCGGGCTGTCCGTGCAGTATGTCGCCAGCATTGACGAGAAGGCGCGCAGCCTGGTGGAGCAGATCTACACGCTGGACCAGCCGGAGCCCCTGCACAGCATCGCCGACCGGGCGCAGCGAGAGGTGATCGAACAGATCGCCTCCGCGGGTGGCTGCGTGATCGTAGGCCGCCGCGCGGGCCAGGTGCTGGCCGGTCGGCCCAACCTGCTGCGCGTATTCATCACCTCCGACGTGGAAAGCCGCGCCGAGCGCATCGCCCAGCGCGACGGACTGACGGCGGAAAAGGCGCTGGCGCAGGTGCGCCGGGCGGATCGGGAGCGCGCCGATTACTGCAACAGTCTCTCCAGCGTCAAGTGGGGCGAGGCATCCTCCTACGACCTGTGCCTGGACACGCGCCGCTTTGGACTGGAGGGTGCGACGGATATAATCGTAGCGGCGGCGCGCATGAAACAGACGCCGTGAAACGGCCGCGCGCGGAAGGCGCGCGATCGTCCAGCGAGGGCCGCATGCCGTTCAGGCGCGGCTTTGCAGGTATTCGTGCCACAGTTCCATGAAGCAGTCCAAAAGCAGCGCCACGGTCATGTCCTCATCTTCCTCGCCGGGGTTGTCGCCCAGCCAGGCGTCGTAGACATACTCAAAGGCCTCGTCCTCATCGTATTCGTTGGGGCCGGGGCCGCCGTCCGGCGCGATCACCCCGGTGAGGCGCATGAAGTGCAGGTCGTATTCGATCAGGCTGCCGACGATCTGCGGCAGACGATCCCAAAGAACACGGAAGGGCTTGGGGTCCAATCCGTCGATAATGAAGCGCACGGCTGCTTCTCTGTCCAGTTCCGGCATGGCGGTTCCTCCCTTTAACGTAAGAACAGCAAAGGAGCGCCCAAAAAACCTTTGGGCGCTCCCGGCGTTTTCATTTGGATTACACGCGCTTGGCTTCCTTGATCTTGGCCGCCTTGCCCTGCAGGGAACGCAGGTAGTACAGCTTGGCGCGGCGCACCTTGCCGCGGCGGATCACTTCGATATGGTCCACGCGGGGGGAATGCAGCGGGAATGTACGCTCCACGCCGATGCCGTAGGACACGCGGCGCACGGTGAACGTTTCGCGGATACCGCCGTTGCGCTTCGCCATCACGGTGCCTTCAAAAGCCTGAAGACGCTCGCGGCTGCCTTCCACAACCTTCACGAAAACGCGAACGGTGTCACCGATGCCAAACGCAGGCAGATCGGTGCGGAGCTGAGCCTTTTCGATGGAACGAATGATTTCACTCATTTCATTGGCCTCCTTCCTTCGTAGACGTTCGTGCCCGCAGCCTTGCCCGGACAGAGGACCGCCCGTTATGTCACAAGGAGTATTGTAACACGCATCCGGTCCGGATGCAAGCCTTTTTCGGGGCAGTAGGCAGGTTTTTTT